>NZ_JAIMBW010000001.1:2236111-2555555 GCF_019195455.1 Gymnodinialimonas phycosphaerae
CGCGGGCGGCGATCAGGGGCGTGGCTTCGGCTGGTTTGGCGAGGACGGCGTTGCCTGCGGCCAGCGCCGCCGCGATCTGCCCGGTGAAAATCGCCAGCGGGAAGTTCCAAGGGCTGATGCAGGTGACGCGACCCAAGGCTGGGTCTTGCAGATCATCGATCCTCGCGGCGTAGTAGCGCAGAAAATCAACGGCTTCGCGCAGTTCAGCCTCACAGTCCGGGAGGGTCTTCCCTGCCTCCCGCGCCAAAAGCGCGAAAAGCTCGGCGGCGTGGGATTCGTAGAGATCAGCGGCTTTGTTGAGAATACCCGCACGGTTCGAGGCCCCCCAAGGGGTCGCCTCAGCGATGGCCTTTTCGGCATCCTCGGCGGTGCAAAGGTTCACGTGTCCAACCACGTCAGAGGGGTCTGCGGGATTGATCACCGGCAGGGTCGGGCCGCTTCCCCCTTTTGCCTGCCATTGCGCCCTACGGAAGGGCGCGCGAGCGGCCTCCAGCGTGGCCAGGGCGGCGGGATCGGTCAGGTCATGGCCTTCGGAGTTGGGCCGTTCCGGCGCGTAAAGCGCAGCGGGGGCAGTGACCGACGTGGCGGGGGCGTCCAAGGTGATAAAGGGGTCTTCGGCGACGGCCTCCGGGGGGGTCGCCTCATCCATGATCTTGTGCACGAAAGAGGAATTCGCCCCGTTCTCCAAAAGGCGGCGGACAAGGTAGGCCAAGAGATCGCGGTGCGCGCCGACGGGGGCGTAGATCCGGCAGCGGGTCATGTTGCCGCGATGCACCTGGTCGTGCAGTTCTTCGCCCATACCGTGAAGGCGCTGGAATTCGAACGCCTGCGGATCTTCCGCCATCTCGATCACGGACGCGACCGTATGAGCGTTATGGGTGGCGAACTGCGGATAGAGCCGGTCGGTCCGGTCCAGAAGCTGGCGCGCGCAGCACAGATAGGACACGTCCGTGGCCGCCTTGGTCGTGTAGACCGGAAAACCGGGCAGGCCCGCAACTTGCGCGCGCTTGATCTCGGTGTCCCAATAGGCGCCTTTCACCAGCCGCACCATGATCTTGCGATCAAGGGTCTGGGCCAGGGCATAGAGCCAGTCGATGACGGGGGCGGCGCGCTTGCCATAGGCCTGCACCACGACGCCGAAGCCATCCCAGCCCGCAAGCGAGCCGTCCCGCAGCACGGCCTCGATCACATCCAGCGACAGGTCAAGCCTGTCGGCTTCCTCGGCATCAATGTTGAAACCCATCTTTGCGGCTTTCGCAGCTTGCGCCAGTTCCAGCACACGGGGGACCAGTTCGGCCATGACGCGATCGCGCTGTGCTTCTTCGTACCGCGGATGCAACGCCGAGAGTTTGACGGAAATACCGGGGTTTTCGCGGATGTCATCACGGGTCGCATGTTTTGCCAGATGGGCGATGGAATGGGCGTAGGCGGCGTGGAAGGTGTCGGCCTCATGGGCGGTCACGGCGGCCTCGCCCAACATGTCATAGCTGTAGGTATAACCCTGGGCGGCGCGATCACGCCCCCGCTTCACGGCATCGGCGATTGTCTCGCCCAGAACAAACTGGTTGCCCATCTCCTTCATCGCGCGGCGGGTGGCTTTGCGGATCACCGGCTCTCCCAGGCGTTTCACAGCCCCCTTCAGGGTGCCCGCGATGCCTGCGCCGTCTTCCTCGGACAAGACGGCGCCCGTCAGCATCAACGCCAGGGTGGACGCATTCACCAGACCGGATTTCGACTTGCCCCGGTGCCCTGCCCACTTGGCAGGCACGATCTTGTCCTCGATCAGGGCATCGACGGTGGCATCGTCGGGCACGCGCAACAATGCCTCGGCCAACCGCATCAACGCGAGCCCTTCGGCCGATGACAGCCCGTATTCTGCAAGAAAAACCTCCATCAAGCCGCCGCGATCTTGGGCACGGATGTCCTTGACCATGCGTGTGGCACGGCTGCTTGCCGCACCGCGCACCTGTTCCGAAATGGGATACGCACGGCGCAGGCGGATCAATGCGCTGGCGTCGTCCTCCAGATAAGCTGAGGCGATGGCTTGGCGAAGGGGGTGAAGATCGGTCATGGCACGCAGGGTCCCGCATGAAGGTTGCGCTGCTAATATAGCACCAGCAAGCAGGGCAAATTGCCTGAGGAGAGGCCGCGTGCTATAGATGTGACCTGAAATTTCCCCCGAAAGACAAAAATATGCCTCTGAAGCTCCCGGAAGACAGCCCACTCGATCCAGCGGACTTGCGAATCCTGCGGGTCTTGGCAAGTGACGGGCGCATCCCCGTGACCGAACTGGCCAATCGGGTGGGCCTGTCGAAGACACCGTGCCAGACGCGGCTGAAGCGCCTGCAGGAACAAGGCTACATTCAGGGCTTTCGCGCCGTCCTTGACCCCGGGCGCCTTGGCCTGGCCCATGTCGCCTTTGTCGAGGTCCGCCTGAGTGATACCCGAGAGCCCGCCCTGCGCGCGTTCAACACGGCCGCCTGCGCCGTCCCCGAGATCGAGCAATGTCACATGATCGCCGGAGCCTTCGACTACCTTCTGAAGGTCCGCTCTATCGATATTGCCGATTACCGCCGGGTGCTGGGGGAAGTGATCAGCCGTCTGCCTCATGTGGCGGCGACGTCGACCCATGTCTCGATGGAGGCGGTGAAGGACGAAAACGCCTTGGGATAAATCACAAAGCTTGCGTTCGCCTTCTGCACAGGTAAGCGTTCGGGGCAAAAGGGGGGCGCGCACCGTGGCAAAACTGACATTCGACACTGTCCCCAATCGGGCCAGTTACGACGTCGTGATCGTCGGCGGCGCGATCATGGGATCGTCGACGGCGTGGTTTCTGACCGACAACCCGGATTTCGACGGCTCTGTCCTCGTCGTGGAACGCGATCCGTCGTACGAATTCTGCTCCACCGCCCACACGAATTCCTGCATGCGACAGCAGTTCTCGACCGAGTTGAACGTGCGCATCAGCCAGTTTGCCGCTGACTTCGTCAAGAATATCCGCGCGCGGATGGGCGATGATGATCGTATTCCGCCGCTGTCCATCCGATCATTCGGCTACATGTATCTGGCCGATACCGAGGGGTTCGCAGACGTCCTGCGCGAGAACATCAAGGTGCAGCACGCCGCGGGCGCGGCGACGCAGTTGATGACCCCGGACGAGATTCGCAGCACCTACCCATTCTACAATGTCGATGACATCGTGCTTGGCTCTATCAACACTGTGGACGAGGGGTATTGGGACGGCGCCGCTGTCTTTGACTGGTGGAAACGCCAGGCCCGCGAGCGCGGCGTGGATTACGTCGCCAATGAGGTCGTCGCGATGAACCGCGACGGTCGGCGCATCACGAGCGTGACCCTGAAGACCGGAGAGGTCATCGCCTGTGGACAGGTCGTCAACGCCTCGGGTCCTCGCGCGGCGCGTACGGCCAGGATGGCCGGGATTGACGTGCCAGTGGAGCCGCGCAAGCGCTATTCCTGGGTGTTCAAGGCGGAAACCCCGCTGAACCGCGACCTTCCGCTGACGATTGACCCCTCGGGCGTCCATTGCCGAGAGAACGGCGGCGGTACTTATCAAGCTGGCGGCCATGCCGACATGGATCCGGCCGTGGATTACGACGATTTTCACATGGACCACAGCCTGTGGGAAAACCATGTCTGGCCGATCCTCGCCACCCGCATTCCCGCCTTCGAGGCGGTGAAAGTGCAATCGGAATGGGCCGGGCATTATTCGGTGAACACCTTGGATCACAACGCCATTCTCGGTCCGCACCCTGAGGTGGAAAACTTCATTTTCCTCAATGGGTTCTCGGGCCATGGGTTGCAGCAATCGCCTGCCATGGGCCGGGCCACGGCCGAATGGTTGACCTATGGCGAATACCGCGCGCTGGACATGACCCCCTTCACCTATCAGCGGATCGTCCGCAATGACCCCATCCTAGAGACCGCCGTCATCTGAGAGGCCAAAGAAATGTTGAAAAAAATCGTTCTGACCGGGGCCGCTGGCCGATGCGGCTCCATCCTGCGGCCCGCGCTGGCGGCCATGTGCGAAACGCTTGTCTGCTCGGACATCGTGGACAGCATTGACGGCCTTGCCGCCAACGAGACCTACGTGAAGGCCGACCTGGCCGATTACGCCGCCATCGCCGCGCTGATGGACGGGGTGGAGATGGTCTGCCACTTCGGCGCGATCGTCGATGAGGGGCCGTTTGAAGAGCTTCTGGGGCCGAACTTCATCGGCTCCTACAACGTCTGGGAAAGTGCTCAGAAGGCGGGCGCGCGGCGAATTGTCTATGCGTCTTCAATCCATGCGGTTGGGATGCACCCCCGTCAGTCGTACATCGGAACGGATGCAGCGCATCGACCCGATACCTTCTACGGCCTCGCAAAGTGCTTCTCCGAGGATCTGGGCCGGATGTATTGGGAAAAGCGCGGAATCGAAAGCGTCCACCTGCGGATCCTGTCCTGCGCCCCGGTCAAGAACGCGCGCGCCTTGGGCACATGGCTGAGCGATGACGATCTGGTGCGCCTGGTCGAGCGCGCGATTGATACGCCTACGACGGGCTTTGCAGTGATTTACGGCGTCTCAGACAACGACCGCAGTCCGGTCGATAACTCCAACGCCGCATTCCTGGGCTACAAGCCACAGGACAACGCCGAGCAATTCGCAGAGGAAATCCTGGCGGCTGAGGGCCCGGGTAATCCTGCGGATCTGGCGCAGATGGTTCATGGCGGGCCCTTTGGCCCGGTGCCTTTGGGCCAAGGCGGCGCGGCGGCGGCGGCGAAGGGCGACGACTAGGGTCGTCTACTCCACGCGGGAGCCAACGCTTTGCGTGTAGCTGCGTAGGATTTTGGACGGAGGCGCCTCGCGTTTCTCGACAAACTAGCTGAGCCCGACGCGCCATTGGGCGTCGCTCAGGCGCAGGGTGCACATGCCGGAATAGGCCTCGATCACCTGCCCCTTATCGTTCACCAGGCGGGTGTCATGGACACCGCGGATCGCCTCGGGCCCACCGAACTGCGCCACGCTGCAAACGCGCACCATCCGCGTTGCGCTAATATCGCGCAGACCCTGCGCCACTTTGTCGAAGGTCAATCGCAACGCTTCAAGCGTACCAATCGTTTCGCGCCCTTCGAAGGTCTCAATAAACGAAGGCATCTGAAAGAACGGATGGTAGCGGTCGAAAGCACCGAGGTTCAAGGCGTCCCCGCTTCCGTCCCGGATCGCTTGGTAAATCTTGAAGGCAAGGTCATCTGGTTGGGTCAAATCCGCTCCGTTCCGAGGTATGTGACGCGTTTTATAAACCGAAATCCGAATAATTTTATGCCGTAACCTTCACAAATGCATACGGGAAAATGCTTCGGCGTTTTGGCGTGGTTGTGTTGGTGCCCGCCTTAGAACTTGGGACAGCAGATCAGTCGAACGCCAGATCGACATGTCCGAAAGAGCCGAAATCGGCGTGAATCCGCGTGCCTGCGGGGCATTCGACGGGGCGAATGAAACTGCCCGAGAGGATGATTTGCCCCGGTGCGATACTTTGCCCGTACTGCGCCATTCGGCGCGCCAGCCAGACGACGCTTTCCACCGGGTCATTCAGCACGCCTGCCCCCAGCCCGGTTTCCTCGACCTCACCGTTGCGTGACGTAATCGCGCCAACCCAGCGCAGATCGAAAGCGTCGGGCGCGTGGCGTTGCCGCCCCAGAACAACGCCCGCGTTGGCGGCGTTGTCGCTTATGGTGTCAAAGACCGTGCGGACCTTGCCCGTGGCCGCGTCCGTACGGGTGATGCGGGTGTCGAGAATCTCGATAGAGGGGGCGACGTAGTCCGTTGCGGCCAGCACATCGTCGCGGGTGACATCGCCCCCCCCGATGGGTGCCTTCATTACAAATGCGATCTCGGCCTCGATCCGGGGCTGGATGAAGCGGCCCTTGGGCACCGTGGCCCCATCTTCGAACGCCATATCGTCGAAAAGGATCCCGCTATCGGGAATGTCGATGTTCAGTGCGTTTTGCATGGCCTTCGATGTCAGCCCGATCTTCCACCCGATTACACGCCGACCTTGCGCCAGCTTGGCGGCCGCGATGGCGTTCTGAATGGCGTAGGCGTCGTCCATCCCCATCTTGGGATGGCGCAGGGTCAGAAGGCCGATCTGTTGTCCCGTGGCCTCGGCGCGCAACAGATCGTCGGCGGCGCGGGCGTGATCTTGCGGGGTCATAGAACTTCATCCGCCACGGTGTTGCGCAGGGTGCCGATGGTGTTGACCTCTACTTCTACAAGATCTCCGGGCGCCAGATAACGCGGTGGATCGAACCGCGCGCCGGCCCCCGTGGGCGTTCCGGTAACGATGACGTCGCCGGGCTGGAGCGTCATGAAGGTCGAAATATACTCGATCTGCCGCCGGATCGGATGCATCATGCGATCAAGTGTATCGTCTTGGCGCACCTCTCCGTTCACGCGGGTGACGATGCGGGCATCATCCAGCTGGCTGGCGTCTGTGAACGGCACCAACCACGGCCCCATGGCGGCGGAACGGTCCCAATTCTTGCCCTGTGTCACGTTGAACTTCGCATGTCGCACCCAATCGCGGATCGTGCCTTCGTTGCAAATCGTCAGCGCCGCGATGTGGTCATAGGCGTCGGCCTGCGCGATACGGCGACCCGCCTTGCCGATGACGACAGCAACCTCGCCTTCGTAGTCCAGCGTGTGGTTTTCGGGCGGGCGGATCAGGGGCTGATCGTGCCCGGTGAACCCGCTGGCGAAGCGCGGAAAAAGAGACATGTATTTGGGCGTCTCACTGCCATCTTTATATTCGGCGTTACGATCCGGGAAATTGACGCCGACGCACAGGATGCGCCGCGCATCGGGCAGGACCATATCGTAGGTGAAGGTGGTGTGGGTGACGGGCTTGTCCTTGGCGACTTCGGCCAATCGGTCGAAAGTGCCCGCGGCGATCACCTCGTGTAGGGTGCGCCATTGCGGCAAATCGGGGCTGAGGGCGATCATGCCCGCGTCGGTCACGGCGCCATAGTATGGTTGCCCATGGGCAATGTAGCTTGCGTATTTCATTGAAGTTTCTCCCAAACTTCCGCGATCACATCGCGCGCCACCATGACGTCATCGCGGGTGCAATCGAATTGCCCCACCTGGAAGCGGACCACCTTGCGGCCCTGGAACGCGCCTTGTGTCAGGTAGATGCGCCCATCGTCGTTGAGGGCATCGACAAGGCGCTGTTGGTCGTCGTCGCTGCCGTGGCAGCGGAAGGAGAAGAGGCTGAGGATCGGCTCGGACGTGATCTCGAAACCCTCCATGTCGCGGATCGCCTCGGCCAGGTCCTCCGCCCACGCCACATGGTTGCGGATGCGGGTGCGCAGGCCGTCCAACCCGTAGGTACGGATCAGGAACCAGATTTTCAGGGCGCGAAAACGTCGGCCCAGGGGGATCGTCCATTCCGAGTAATTGGTGACGGCATCGCCTGACGTCTTCAGGTATTCCGGCTCGATCTTCAGGGTGTTGAGCTGCGGTTGCGGATCGCGCAGGAACTGAATGGAGCAGTCGAACTGCGCCCCCAACCATTTATGTGGATTGAACACGATGGAATCGTATCCCGCCACACCGTCCCAGAACGCGGCGTGAAACTCGGGGCAGATCATCGCCGCACCCGCCCACGCGGCATCGAGGTGGGTGTAGAGGTCATGGGCGCGGGCGACCGCCAGCACTCGGCCCAGATCATCCGAGGCACCCACCCCCGTGCCGCCCGTGATCGCGATGATCCCCGCAGGCGTGTGGCCCGCCGCGATGTCAGCGGCAATCGCGGACTGCAACGCGTCCGCATCAATCGCGAAACGCGAACCGTGGGTAGGGATCTTCACCAGATTGTCTTGCCCTATGCCAGCTACCCAACAGGCGCGATCAATCGAGGAATGAACCTCTTGCGAGCAATAGATGCGCAGGTGGCCCTTGCCGGACAGACCCTCACGGTTGCTTGTGTATCCCGTCGCCCTCTCGCGCATTGTCAGCACGGCGGACAGTGTTGCAGAAGACGCGCTGTCCTGGATTACACCGGAATAGCCGGAAGGCAAATCAAGGGCCTGGCGCAGCCAATCCACCATAACCCCCTCGACTTCGGTCGCCGCGGGCGAGGTCTGCCAAAGCATGCATTGGGCCGCGACGGTGTTGACCAGCTGCTCGGCCAGCATGGACGGCGGCGCGGCGTTTGCAGCGAAGTAGGCAAAAAAACGTGGGTGCTGCCAATGGGTCATGCCGGGCATGACGATGGCCTCGAAATCAGCCATGACGGCGGCCATGTCCTCGGGGCTGTCAGGCGGCGAGGTCGGAAGCTGTGCCGCGATTTCGCCCGGTGCGGTCTGCGCCCGCACGGGGCGGTCGCGCAGGGTCTTGTGGTAGTCCGCGCCCCAATCAGCGATGTGCTTGCCCCAATGGGCGAATTCGTCCCAGTTCACTGGCTCTCCTCCCGCGCTCAGGGCGCGATAATCGGGGTGGCGGCCAACGCAGAATCCCTGGTTTCCACCCCCACGAACTGCGTGCCGTGTTCAAACCAGCTTCTTGGCGCGGGCGCCCCCCATAGCGTCTGGCGCTGGGGGTCCTTGAGGTCCCACTTGATCGGCTCATGATCCGGATCAACGGTCTGATAATCCGAGCAATAGATCTCGATCCGGTGACCGTCCGGGTCAAGGATGTAAAGGAAGAACGCGTTGGAAATTCCGTGCCGACCCGGCCCGCGTTCGATGTTACTGACGTAGCCGGTGGTGGCCATGAGGTCGAGCAGATCAATGATGTTCAGCGGCGTCGGCACCCAGAACGCCACGTGATGCAGGCGCGGCCCAGTGCCATTGGTAAAGGCCATGTCGTGCACGCCGCCCTTGCGGTGCATCCACGCGGCCCACATCTTCCCGCTTTCGGCATCTTCAGTGTATTCCGTCACGCGGAAGCCGAAGTCGTTGTAGAAGGCGACCGACGCGTCGACGTCATTTGAGAAGCAATTGAAGTGGTCGATCCGCAGGGGCTTCACCCCGCGATAGAGCGCGTACTTCTGGTGGATCGACGGAAGACGATCCATCTTGTGGTAGAATTCCAACGGAATGCCCATGTTGTCTGACGTCAGCAGGGTGCGGCCCTGGTAGGAACGCTCGACCCATTGCGTTGGGCGGCCCTTGGCCTGAAAATAGGCCTCGGCCCGATCCAGATCAGCTTCGTCATAGGTCTTGAAGCCCATGACCTCGACCGTACCGGGCTGGTCGGATTTTTGCAGGATGACGCAATGATGCCCCCGTTCTTCCATGGCCCGCAGGTAGATGTGCGTGTCGGTCTCATCCGTGACCTGAAGACCAAGGATGTCGGTGTAGAACGTCTTGGAAGCCGCAAGATCGGCCACGTTCAGGCAAACATGGCTCAGGCGGATGACATTGAAATCCGGGTACAGGTTGGGTGCGGGTGCGGGCATTCAAAGCGCTCCTAACTTGGTGATCTTGTGCGGGCCAAGGGCAAAGCCCACGTGCTTTTGCTCCATGTAGAACTCGAACGACCAATCTCCGCCATCGCGACCGATGCCACTGGCCTTCACACCACCAAACGGCGTCGGCAGGTGGCGCACGTTTTCGGAGTTCACCCAGATCATCCCGGCCTCCAGCTTATCGGTAAACCGCAGCGCGCGGGTCAAGTCATTGGTCCAGACATAGCCGGTCAGGCCGTAGGGCGTGTCATTGGCGATATGCAGCGCCTCGTCCTCGGTCGAGAACGGGATGGAGGTCAGCACCGGGCCGAAGATCTCTTCCTGTGCGATGCGCATGTCATTGCGCGCGCCGGTGAAAAGCGTCGGGCGGACGAAATAGCCCTCACTCCCGATCGTCTCGCCGCCCGCCGCAACGGTCGCGCCGTCTTGCTCGGCGATGTCGAAGTAGCTTGTGACCTTGGTGAAATGCTCCTCACTGATCAGGGGGCCGACTTCTGTGGCGGGGTCCAGCGGGTGGCCCACACGGATGTTGTTCACACGCTCGACCAGTCTGGCTTCGAAGTCTTCGCGCACGCCTTCTTGCACAAGAAGTCGCGAGGATGAGGTGCAGCGCTCCCCGTTGATCGAATAGATCATGAAGATCACCGCATCCAGCGCGCGGTCAAGGTCGGCATCCTCAAACACGATGACCGGGTTCTTTCCGCCAAGTTCAAGATGATTGCGCTTCAGCGTATCGGCGCCCTGTTTTGTGATGAGGCTTCCGGTCTTCGACTCTCCCACAAAGGCAATCGCGCGGATCTTGGGATGCTCGCAAAGCGCTTTGCCGGCGCCTTCGCCGAACCCGTTCACCGTGTTGAGCACGCCCGGTGGCAGGCCCGCTTCCTCGGCAATCTCAACCAGCAGGCGGGCGGTCAGGGGCGAGGCTTCGGCGGGTTTATGCACAACCGTGCAGCCTGCCGCCAAGGCGGGCGCGATCTTCCAAGTGGACAACATGAAGGGCGTATTCCACGGCGTGATGACGCCCACCGGGCCGATGGGCACGCGGGAGGTAACATTCATCAACGTCGGTGATTTCAGGTGCTGACCGTCGCGGGCTTGCACGACCTGATCAGCGAAATAGCGAAAGTTTTCCGCGCCGCGCAGGGCCGCTTTGGACATGAACTTGAAGGCCTGGCCCGTATCCCAGCACTCGCAAAGCGCGATTTCTTCGGCCCGCGCCTCGATCCCTTCCGCCACGCGGACCAGGATCCGTTTACGCTCCGGCGCGGGCAAGTCGCGCCACGCCGGGAAGGCGGCATTGGCCGCCTGCGCTGCCACATCTATGTCCGGCGCTGTCCCGAGGGCCACATCGCAGATGACGCTTTTGTCGACCGGGGAGATCGTCTGGAACACGCCCCCGGCCCCGGCCACATCCGCCCCTGCAATCCGGTTGCGGATGCCCGTGTCACGGAACCGGGCCAGATAGCCGTCCAGTTTGGCGATGTTGTCGTCCAGCTTGCTCATGCGCGGTCCCTCATTCTGACTTGGGCAAATGATCGCGGATGGTGCCTGTCTTGGGCGACAGGGCCGCGTCGATGTCGCGCATCTCCGCGGACAGCGCGATGGAGTGGGTGGCCATCGCGTCGACCAGACAAGCCTTTGCTGCCTCGAAGATCCGGGCGATGGCGTCTTGCTTCACGTCGTCCGGCCGACCTTCCCGCAGACGGACCGAGATATCGACAAAGCCGTGCTTGGGATTGCCATCGGCAATCGCGTAGTGATCGACACGGGTCGCACGGACGCGGATGCCCGGCATCGGAAACGCATCGATGCCCGCTGCCTCGGCGCGGATCGCCTCGCACAGGGCGGCCATGTCCACGGTGTCTTCAAGGTTGGCTGAATAGTCGATCTGGAAATGAGGCATGGCACGCTTAACATGTTAATTGTTGCGAAGTTAATTAAATCCGGCTTGTATTGTCAAGCCTGACTTGGCAGCACACGAGAGCATCTCATAGAATAGCCCGAGCCCCAAATGCCTCGCACATTTCCCCCCACCGCGCGTTCCTTGCCGATGGCGCTGATCCGCGCCCGCGAAGGCGTGATGGCTCCGATCCGTGATATGTTGTCCGAGACCGGCATTACCGAGCAGCAATGGCGGGTGCTTCGGGTCCTATCTGAAAACGGGCCGCTGGATGCGACCTCGCTGGCGGATCGCGCAAGCCTACTGTTCCCCAGCCTCACCCGCATCGCCACGAAGATGCGTGAAAAGGGCCTGATCACCCAGACCCGCGACGAGGTCGACCGACGTCGGCATTTCATCGCGATCACCGAGGCGGGACAGAAGATCATCGACGAGCGGGCCGAGCAATCGGCGCGGATCGTGGCCGATATCCGCGCGACCCTGGGGGAGGAGAATTACGAGACGCTCCTCGATTTGTTGGCGATGCTGGATCCGGGATCACGGGACTAGCCCCTCGGCCCGCCACTTGTCGAAGATCGCAAGCGCCGTGTCCGCAAAGGCCGCATCGTTGATGTGGGCGTCGATGGGATGGGCCTTCACGTTGGGTGGCAGCGCATGTGTCAATTCCGCGAGGAAGGCATCAAGGCCCGCCTGGTCGTGCAGGTCCGCGCCTTCGCGGTCCCATTCGCCAAGGCCCTGGCGGGGGAGGATCATCGCCGTGGGGGCCGTGGCCCTGGCCAGTTGCTCCGCATGGGCGCGGGCCACCTGTCGGCGCTCTTGGGCGTTCAGCACGATAGAGGTCAGAAGGCGATTGTGGGCATGGCTTGGGTGATCGGCCCATTTGCCGGGAATTGGCTGCCAGCCGACGATATCGACCAGGTCATAGCACCCCGGTGCCACGATCTGCGGCGTGCCGCGAAGGCCCGCGCCCGTCAGCCTGTCCGCCCCGGCCGAGATGTTGGAGCCGTGAATGTGGTTGCCAAGCTCTTGCGTGCAGAAGTCGAACACGCAGGCAAACGCCCCTTGGGCCGCGAGGCTTTCAAACGCGCGCCCGCCCATACCGGTGGCGTGGAACACGGCGACCTCGTATCCGCGCGCTTCCAGCGCAGGTTTCAATGGGATCACGTATTTCAGGGCCGAGGTGCCGAGGGACATCATCCCAATCAGCGGTTTGTCGGGGTCCGGCTTCTGGACTGCGCGCGCAGCACCAAGGACGGCGCCGGCCGCCTGGCTTAGCGATGCCTTGCAGACCGAGTTCAGCCCGTAAAGCCCGCCCGCCCAAAGGATCATCTGAGCGTCCGCCGCGATCCGCTCGGGCGGGATCAGCGGCGAGAAGGATACCGTCGAGACGATATATTTCGGCACGCCCAAGGGCAGGGCCAAGCAGACATCGAGCGCCAGATCGGTTCCCATGGTACCGCCGAGCACCACCATGCCGTCAAAGCGCCCTTCCGCGAAAAGCCGCGCCACCAGCAATGACGCGCCATGGGCCATGATCTGCATGGCCGTGTTTTCATCGCCCGAGGCAATGGCGGCCTCGATACTGCTGCCGCCTTCCTGCGCCACGTCGTGCTTTGACAGGTCGCAAGGCATGGACGGCTCGCCCAAGACCGAGACATCCATGCTCAACACACGCCCGCCCTGCCCCCGGATCACGTCTGCCAGGAACCCAAGCTCTGCGTCCTTGGTGTCATAGGTGCCGATCACGAGGATGGTCTTGTCGGTCATAGCTTGATCCACGCGGTCTTGAGGTTGATGTATTTGTCCAAGGCATGCAGCGATTTGTCGTGGCCATTGCCCGATTGCCCGACACCGCCCAAGGGCACCGTGCCATCCGCGCCGCCGTAGGTATTCACGTGCATCACCCCGGTGCGGATGTCGCGCACCATGCGGTGGGCGCGCGACAGGTTCGCGGTCCAGACTGCGCCCGCCAAGCCATAAACGGTTGAATTTGCGATGCGCACCGCGTCGTCATCCGTCTCGAACGGGGAGACGCCAAGGATGGGGCCGAAGACCTCTTTCTGGGCCAGCGTCGCCTCAGGCGTGACGCCGGTGACGATGGTCGGGGCCATGAAATTGCCCCCCGTCTCTTGCAGAATGCGGGTGCCGCCGGTCACGACCTCGCCCCCTTCCGCCCGTGCGGTGTCCACGAAGCCCAGGTTCTGGGTCAGTTGCGCCTCGGAATTCACCGCCCCGATGTTGGTTTGCAGATCCAGCGGATCGCCCACGCGCATCGCCTCGGTCGCGCGGATCACGGCGGCGACGAAATCGTCGTGGATGGCAGCCTCCACCAACAAGCGCGAGCCTGCGACACAAACCTGGCCCGCGTTGCGGAAGATACCCGCAGCGGCGACCTTGGCGGCCTCGTCCAGATTGGGGGCATCGGCAAAGACGACGTTGGGGGACTTGCCCCCCAGTTCCAGATAGACGCGCTTGAGGTTGGACCGGGCGGCGTATTCCAGCAACCGCCGCCCCGTCCCGCCAGAGCCGGTGAAGACCAGCACGTCGACGTCCATCGAAAGGCCCATGGCTTCACCCACCACCGCACCTTCGCCGGTGACGGCGTTCAGCACACCGGGCGGCAAACCGGCCTCCAGCGCAAGTTCAGCCATGCGCATCAAGGACAGGGACGCCGTTTCCGCCGGTTTCACCACCACCGAATTGCCCATCGCCAAGGCAGGTCCAAGTTTCCATGCGCCGATCATCAGCGGGAAGTTCCAGGGAACGATCGCGCCGACGACACCGACCGGTTCGCGATGGATCAGGCCAAGGACATCGCCTTGGGTCGGGGCGATCTCTCCGTAGACCTTATCAAGCGCCTCGGCGTAATAGCGGATCGTGGCGGCGGCAGATCCGGGTTCGGCCTTCATCGCCATGGAGATCTCGGTCCCGTTGTCACGCACGCCAAGGACGGCCAACTCAAGCGCATGGGCCTCGATCAGATCGGCCCACTTGTGCAGGACCTTCTTGCGGGCGGCAGGTGCTTGTCCCGCCCAACGTCCGTCCCCAAACGCAGCGCGCGCCGAGGTGATGGCGGCGTCCATATCTTGCGCCGTCCCGCGCGCAACGGTGGTCAGAACCGCGCCGTTGAGAGGCGAGATAACGTCCATCGTCGCCCCGTCCGAGGCGGACACGACCTTCCCATCGATCAAATGGCCAAAAGGCGCGATAGGCTGCGCGCGGAGCGCGTCGATGCTGTTTTGGTCCATGGGGTTCTACCGCTGTTGAGTGTCGTGAATCGCGTGATCATCTTCGGCGCCAGGCGCGCGGAATTCCGTGATCAGGGTGCGAATGTGCAGCGCGATCACAAGGACGATCATTGCGAAAATGATCATCGCGATGGGGCGGTCGATCATATCAAGCGGTATATTGAGCCGCGGCAAGGCCGAGCGGAGCTTGACCTCCATGATCCCGCCCAGAACCATTCCAAGAATGATGGGCACAATCGGAAGGTTCAGCCGCTTCAGGATCAAGCCAAGCACCCCGAAACCCGCCGCGATCATGCAATCGGTCAGGGAATTGCGCAGCGAATAGACGCCCACAAAGGACAGGATCAGGATCAGGATGCCAAGGAACCGCGTCGGGATCTTGATGATCTTCGTCAGCAGGTTGGTGGAAAACAGAAGGAACACCATCACGATCACATTGAGAGCAATCAGCGCGACATAGAGGCCATAGACGAGGTCGATGTTGTTCTGGAAGAGCTGTGGGCCGGGGATGACGTTGTGCACGTAGAAGACCGACAGCATCATGGCGGTCAGCGCCTCTCCGGGGATACCAAGGGCCAGCAGCGGAATCATCGCGGCGGCAGGCACGGCGTTGTTGGCGGCCTCGGACGCGATCAGGCCTTCGGGGGAGCCTTTTCCGAAAGCTTCCGGTGTTTTGGAGGTCTTCTGGGCGTAGGTGTAGCTCATGAATTGGGCGGTGAATTCACCCGTGCCGGGGATCATGCCCAGGATAACCCCGAAACTGGAAGCCACTGTGGCGACACGCTTGTGTTTGAGAAGCTCGCGGAAGCCAGCAGACATGCGGCCCGCGACAGGCTTGGCGTCAGGGGATTCATCGGGGGCGGTAAGCAGGAAGAAGGCTTGGGACAACGCGAAGAGGCCAAGAACCACGACGATCAGGTTCACGCCCGACGACAGGAAAGATAGGTTGAACGTGTAGCGCGGCGTGTAGGTGACAGCGTCGAGGCCCACGGTTTGCAGGAAGATGCCAAACATCGCCAAAAGCCCCGCCGCCATGATCTGGCCCCGGTGGGCGAGGATCACGAGGATGATGCCCAGAAGGGCGGCCAGGAAGATCTCGCGGCTGCCAAACATAGGCGCGATGATTGCCAGCACGGGGGACAGCAGGATCAGGCAGAGGATGCCGAAGATCCCGCCCCAGAAAGAGGCGGAATAGGCCAGCGACACCGCGCGGTGCGCCTCTCCGTTCTGCGTCATCGGGTAGCCATCGTAGGACGTAAGCGCATTGACTGCGGTGCCCGGCGTATTGATCAGAACCGCCGGGATCGCGCCGCCATACATGCTGGAGCCGTAAATGCCGAGCAGCACAGTCAGCCCCACGATGGGATCGAAAGCGAAGGTGGCAGGCAGCAGGATCGCGATGGCGACGGCGGGGCCGACACCGGGAATGGCGCCGACAATGACACCTCCAATGGAGCCGACCAAGAGCGCCAGAGCCACGTCCCAGCGGGCCAACATCTGTACGCCTGCAAGCAGATTTTCCATGAGGGTACGACCCTGTCAGAGGTAAATGAGGAAGAACTGGCGGATGCCGTCCGGCAAGTACTGATAGATCTCACCGGCGGGCAGACGCACCTGCAGGAGTGATTTGAACAGGACCACGATAGCGATTGCAGCCGCAGCGGCAGACAGAAGCGCACGGGCCGTGCGGTAGCCCGCGCGCAGGGCCAGGGCGAGGGCGAAGACAACGGTCGTGGGCAGGTAGCCGGTGTAGGGTATGACCAGCGCATAGACGATGAACCAGCCCGCGTATTCCAGCGACGAAATCCAGAGCCAAACTTCGGTCCATCGGCCGTGGATCCGCTCGGACAGAGCCGAGCCCAGAAGGTGGAATGCTGCGAAAATCGCCATGCCGGCAAGTGACACGCCCGGCCAGAAGCGGGGTTGCGCGAACAAAGCGTTCCCATTGCGCCACGTGGTTTGCCCCCAAAGCTGCGACAGCAGCAAGACGGAGATAATCAGAAGCACCCAGGCGAAGACGATATCACCGGGGCGGCGATACCGCTTGAACAGGACTTGCAGGGTCTTCACGCGCGACATGGGCAGGCTCCGGGAAGGAGGAAGGCCGGGCAGCACCTGCCACCCGGCCCTGTTGGATTACTGCGCCAGCATCGCCTCGATGCCCGCAAGCGTCTCGATATCCGTCTGGATCTGGGTGACGACCTCATCGGCGGGCTGCCAGTAGACCAGCGCGCCGGTTTCAGCGGCCAAGGCCTGCGCGCGATCCGACATCACCGTTTCACGGGCGACGGCGATGATCGCGTCCTGGATCTCTTGCGGGGTGTCGCGGTGCACGAAGAGGCCGTTCCAAAGGGCGACGTCCAGCCCATCGGCCAGTTCGGACACTGTGGGGGCGTCAGGCGTCAGACTGATCCGGTCAGCCCCGATGGAGGCCAGCACAGTCACATCATCAAGGCACGGCAAGATCAGTTGCAGCGTGGTGTTAATCACATCCACATCACCCGAGGCCAGCGTGTTGCAATCCAGCGCGTCAAACGCCGCATCGGAGGCGTAGGAAAATCCCATCTGATGCGCCAGACCCAGTGTCACCTGCGTCGGCACCAAGGGTGCACCGAAATGGCCCAGAACGACGCCGTTGTCGCCTGCATAGGCAGCAAGCTCTTCCATCGACTGGTAGGGCGCATCGCCCGAGGTGGCGATGACGAACGGATATGTCAGAAAGTTGCCAAGGGGCACGAAGGGGTCGGGGTTCAACTCGGGGATGCCGATCTGGGGGCCAACCACGGGCACGGCGATGATGAACGATCCGATGGTCGATCCATCGGCAGGCGCATTGGCCACATCGATCGCGCCGGGGAACGGGCCGCCACCGCCGCCGGGACGGTTCACAACGGCTGCGGGCACACCGTAGGCTTCCTGGAAATCCTCCGCGATCATGCGCGTCAGGATGTCTTCCAGATCACCGGGAGGCCACGGCACAACGAATTCAACGGGACCCTCGGGGTATTCAGCCAAGGCGGGGCCAGCCAGCGCCGCCATGGCAACGGCAACCGCCGTCAACGATTTGGTGAACTTGATCATGCGTAGTCTCCCTGAGATCGGTTCATATATTGAACCATTATTTCAGAAAAAAGGTTGCCTTGTGAAATATCCTCTGTCAAACTTTTTTTGGGAATTGGATGGGAAGGGTTGGTCTGAGATGTCCTCTGCGGCGAAGACCCTGGAACTACTGGCGCACTTCACGACGGCGCGGCCCGAGATCGGGCTGTCGTCCCTGACCCGGCTTGCAGGCCGCGACAAGGCCACGACATACCGGCACCTTCAGGCGCTGGAAGAAGTTGGTTTCGTAGAGCAAAACCCGGCCACAAAGCAGTACCGCCTTGGCCCCGCCGTCTTGCGGTTGGCCCAGACCCGAGAGGCCACGGTTCCGCGCAAGGCCGCGGCCGAGGCCGCCTTGGTGGGTCTGGCGGAAGCCACCGGTGAGACAAGCCACGTCTCGGTGCTGTCGGGCGCCACGCTCCATTCGTTGGCATCGTGCGAATCGCATCACCACTCGACCCGCGTGATCATCGATGTCGACGTTCTGCCGCTCCATGCCACGGCCTCGGGCCTCTGCGCCCTGGCCTTCGGTCCGCCCGAGTTGCTGGAGGGCTTGGACGACACGCTAGAAGTATTCACTGCAAGCACGTTGGCCACACCTCAGAAGGTGGCACGGGCGGCCGCGCAGATCCGCGACACCGGGTTCGCACAAACGGATCGCCACTACGAGGAAAACACCCATTCGATCTCGGCGCCGGTATTCGACCAGACCGGACACTTCGCCGGGGCCGTTTCCGTCGCCAGCGTCGCCACCCGCTATACGCCGGAATTGGACGTCCGCGTGAAGCAGAGCCTTGTCACGGCAGCCCGAGATATCACTCAGAATTGGGGCGGCATCGTGCCCCACAGCGTCGAGACCGCCTGGTCCCACACGCTCGCAAACATACTGGATAAAGCTTCATGAAAGACTCCAACTTCCTCAAAGAGAACAACGGGCGTCTCATGTGGCACCCGATGACCTCACCGCAAGATAGCATCGACAGCCCGCCCAAGATCGTGACCGAAGGCCATGGCGTGCGGATCAAGGACATTGACGGACATGAGGTCGTCGATGCTGTCGGCGGGCTTTGGAACGTGAACCTTGGCTATTCCTGCCAGCCAGTGAAAGACGCCATCGCAGCGCAGTTGGACCGCTTGCCGTATTACTCGACGTTCCGGGGCACCTCGAACGACGCCGCGATCGAATTGTCCTATGAATTGGCGCAATTCTTCGCCCCTGACGGACTTAGTCGCGCGTTCTTCACCTCGGGTGGGTCGGACAGCGTCGAGACCGCCCTGCGCCTTGCGCGGCAGTACCACAAGCTGCGCGGTGAGCCCGGTCGCGTGAAATTCCTGTCCCTCAAGAAGGGCTATCACGGCACCCACATGGGGGGCGCATCGGTCAACGGAAACGCCAATTTCCGCACGGCCTACGAGCCGCTTTTGCCCGGCTGCTACCACATCCCCGCCCCCTACACTTACCGCAACCCGTTAAACGAGACCGACCCGGAGCGTCTGGCACAACTGTGCGTGCAGGCGTTGGAGGATGAGATCGCGTTTCAGGGCCCCACCACCATCGCCGCGATGATCATGGAGCCGATCCTGGGCGCCGGTGGCGTGATCCCGCCCCACGCAAGCTTCGCACCAATGGTGCGCGATATCTGTGACCGCAACGGCATCCTGCTGATCACCGACGAGGTCATCACCGCCTACGGGCGCACCGGCGCGTGGTCTGGCGCACGGCTTTGGGGCATCCAGCCCGACATGATGGCAACGGCGAAGGCGATCACCAACGGCTACTTTCCCTTCGGAGCAGTGATGCTTGGCGAAAAGATGATCGAGACATTCGAGAACAACGCCGCCGCCAAGATCGGCCATGGCTACACCTACTCGGGCCACCCGGTGGGCGCGGCGGCGGCGTTGGCCTGTCTGGCGGAAACCCAGCGCCTGAACGTGATCGACAACGCCGCCGCCCGCGGCACGCAGCTTTATGAAGGCTGCAAGGCATTGATGGAGAAGTATGATGTGATCGGCGATGTGCGCGGCGGGCACGGGTTGATGACCGCGATCGAGATGGTCAGCGACCGGGACACCAAGGCCCCCGACGCGGCCTCTGGCGCGTTGGTCCAGGAAGTGGCCTATCAGAACGGCGCGATGGTGCGCGTGTCCGGCCCCAACCTGATCCTGTCGCCGCCGCTGATCCTGACGGAGGACGATGCGAGCGTGATCCTGGGCGCCCTCGACAAAGGCTTTGCAGCCCTGTGAGCAAGCAAACGCGTGACTATGTGGTTCTGTTGGGGACAAAGGGCGGGCCGTCATCGCGGCCCGGATCGTCCAAACCCACGTCGAACCTTTATGTGTTGGACGGGCAGCCGATTGTTGTGGACTGCGGGTTGGGTGTGACGCATTCGCTGGTCGGTCAAGGAATGCACCTGCGCGACCTGTCGCTGATCTTCATCACCCATCTGCATGCCGACCACTACCTGGAGTTGGGGCCGCTGATCCATACCGCCTGGACCTCGGGCCGCAAAGAGCTGATCGACATCTACGGGCCTGCGGGTCTGGCCGCCTATTGGGCCAATTTCGTCGAGGCGATGCGTGCCGATATCGACCTGCGTATCACCGACGATGGCCGCATGGACATCCGCGATCTGGTGCGCATTCACGCGGTGGACGCGGGCGAGGTGCTGACCCGCGGCGATTTGCAGGTCCGCGCCCTGCGCACGCAACATCCGCCGATGACGGACTGCTTCGCCTATTCGTTCCGCACGCCCCGCAGCCATGTTGTGTGCTCGGGCGACACCGCCCCCCTGCCCGCGTTGGTGGAATTCGCGCGCGGCGCAGACCTGCTGGTGCACGAGGCGATGCTGGTCGAGGCCCTGCCCGCCCTGATGGCGAAACTGGGCGACACAGGCGGAAAATTGAAAGCGCGGCTCTTGCGGGTTCATTCGCCCGCGCAGGATGCCGCTGCCATTGCGGCAGAGGCGGGCGTGGGCGCTCTTGCCTTCTCTCACCTGATCCCCTCGAACGATCCGGCGTTCACGGAAGCCCATTGGCGCGACGCTGCACGCGGCATCTATGACGGGCCGCTTCATATCGGTCACGACGGCTTGCGGATTGATCTTTAGCGGGCATCTGCGGCGCGGCTAGGGCGCGATGTCCGGCGGATTTGGCACGCTCAGGTAGGTGTTCTTCGGGATGCGAACGAGGCCCTTGATCCCCAAGGCCGCCGTGTCTTTTGTCGATAGCGCCGCAATGGCCCCCTGCACCGCCTCGAACATCACATCTGTGTCGCGGCCCTTGGCCGTGATCAACGGCAGGCCCGGTGTGGGCGCTGTCCAGTCGAGCACGCGCAGGCCGTCCGCGAAGGGTTCAAACGTCTGAGCATTGCGCCATGTAACGGCATCGATGGCGGCGATGTCCGCACGCCCCTCGGCCACCGCGCGGGCCGAGCCAAGGTGTTGCCCCGTATGCAGGCGGTTTTCGAAGAAAAACCCCATCGGTTTCACGTGCCAATAGGCGGCCGCAAATCCGGATTGCGAGAAGGTTTGATTGTAAGCGAACCGCGCGTCCCGAAACGCGGCGATGTCGCCACGCGGGTCGTCGGCGCGCACCACGATGGCACTGCGGTAATATCCCGGCGCGCAGCCCTTCAGGCCGTAATCCGGGGTGCCGACCAGTGCGACATGGGTATGCAACCAAAGCCGAAACGGCATACCGCAGGTCTGACTGAGGATCAGATCCGGGTCACGCCAGACCGAGAATTCTTCCGCGTCCTGGTCCAGCGCCTCGGGCGCATCGATCCCGGTGTCTTGCAAGCGCACCCTGATACCCTGCCACAACCGATCATGGGCGGCGGCCAGTTCGGGCCGTTGGTACATCATCAGGCTGGCGATCATCGCGGGCGGCTTTCGTTAGGGCGCGCATCACTCTGGCGTGGCGGCGCGGCACAGACAAGACGATGTGATCGAGACATCCGCCTTGGCCATGGCGCGGGCCAGCTTGTCCTCCAGCGCGGGCAACTCGGTGGTCTCGCCGCGCCGACGCAGACATTCGACCAATCCGTGCAGGGCCCAGACGTTGTCATGGTGTTGCGCGCAACGGTGCAGCTTGCCGTTGAGGCCAAGGTCGGTGCGGTAGACATCCTCCGCCTCGGCATGGTGCCCCTGCTCGGCCAACAGAGCCGCGAGGGCGTGGCGCGGAGGGTGCATCCAGGCCCAGGGCTCGGTGTATTCCAGGGTGTCACTGCGATGCACGGCCACGCGCAGGTGATCAAAGGCCGTGGGGTAATCTCCGGCGTGATAGGCGACTTCGCCCTCCATCATCATTTCGCCCACAGCCAGGATCGATTGCGCGGCGTTGTTGAAAAAGCGTCGGTTCGCGGGCACGCGGGCCACGGCGGCGTGAAAGGCCGCGCGCGCGTCCTGTGCTTGCGCGGCGTTGCCCAAGGCGGCGTGGGCCACGCCCTTGGCGTAGTGATGCATCGCGGTCGACACGCAATAAAGCGCCGGATCGTCCGGCACCGGCGTATCCACGATCTCTTGCCACAGGGCAAAGCGGACAAGCACATGCATCCGCATCGAATAATACCCCTCCATCGTGATTGCCATTTGCGGACGGTCCTTCACGCTCAGCACGTCTTTCGACAGGGTCGCGCACATCTTGTCGGCGGCCGCCAAGGCCGGTTCCAACTGGCCCAGAAACATGCAGACATACATCATCAGGTGCAGGTCATGGCACCGCGCGGTGGTGTAGAAATTGAACGCGCCCGCGTGCTCCACATAGAGGTCATCGGCGCGGATCGCCTTTTCACTGGCCTGCTTGGCCTTCTCATAATCTCCGCACAGCACGTAGGTATGGCCGGGCATGTGGTTCATATGGCCCGCGTCAGGGCACATGTCGCCCAGCAGATCAGCCGAGCGCAAGGCGTGTTCGGGCGCGGCGGACATCTCGGTCGCGTGGATATGCAGGTGAAGGATCGCCGGGTGCTGCGGCGTCCCACGCGCGTCGTTGCGTGCGATGGACCTTTCGATGATCCCCAGCGCCTCCACCACGTCAGAGCCCGGCGCGGGCAGACCGCTGCGCACGTCCCACAGCTTCCACGCGCTACGGGTCATCAGCGCCTCGGCGGTCAGGGCGGCGACGTCATCATCGTCAGGATAGGCGGTGCGCACTTGTCGCATCGCGTCCGCGTAGTCATCATCCCATCGATCGAACGTGTCGCCCGAGACGCCATGGGGGAGTTGAAACCGTTTGGCCAGCGCTGTCACCAAGGCGTGCTCTACCGCGGTTGCGTCCAAGGCCTGTGCAAGCTGGATATGGGTGTGGCAGGTGCGGGTGGCTGCATCGGCCTCGGCCGCACTGAACTGGCGCCAGACGTTGTTGTAGAAGGGCCCGGTCCCGTAGGCGATGCCCCAGTGGGCCATCATGCAGGCTGGGTCATGCTCCAGCGCCTTGTGGAAGCACGCAACGCCTTCTTCGTGGTTGAAGCCGTAGCACCAGTTGAGGCCGAGGTCGAACCACCGCTGCGCCTGGGCCGAAGTGGTCGAGACGGGCCGCGTGTGAGCGCCAAGGTCAAACGTACTCATGGTCTGTGCCTGGGGGACAGGTCTGCGACCTGCCTCTTGTGATCCATGGCATTCATAAGCTTAGGTCCGTGCAGAAAAGGTTGCCTCAGACAACACTAGAGCCTTTTTCATCGCCAAGAACAGGCCTGAGATGATACGCGCCGGCTCAAGGCGCAAGAATGCAGGCGGCAAACGTTCAGGCGGCAATTGCCCTTTCACTCGACGTGCGCCGCCTCATTCCTTTCAATGACATGATTGAAAACGCTGGCGTGCGGTTTGGTGATTGAATGTTTTGACTTCCCCAATAGCGATAACCTTACGTCAACTCCGCGCCCTGTGCCTATGAGTGGATTCACATATGTTGCCCGATTGCTGCGACTGGGTAAGGTAACGTCACAGCCTGCAAGAAAGCCCGCGCCCTGATTGATCACACCGTGCTGATCATTGAGGACCGCCCGGATATCGCAGACAACCTTTGCGCTGGCGTGGCGGCGACCGACGGCATCACCGTGGCGGTCGTTGCCGGAACCCTCGACCGGGGCTTGCAGTTGTTGTTTGAAATGCGCCCCCGCATCCTGTTGGTTGATATCGGCCTGCCCGGTGGCAACGGCGTGGACGCCATTCGCGCGGCGGCGCAAGCTGATTGGCGTGTGGACGCGCTGGTGATCTCGATTTTCGGAGATAAGGCGCGGGTGATCGAGGCGATCCGCGCGGGCGCCAAGGGCTACCTGCTGAAAGGCGGCCATCTTGCGCATATCGGAGAGGACATCTAATCGGTCCTGGATGTCGGCAGCCCGATCAGCCCCGCCATCGCGCGCACCTTCTGTCGCTGCTCAACGATCCCCGTGACGCCCCTGCCCCTGAAGGGGCCTCTGGTATGACCAACCGCGATACAGAAATCCTTCGTTCCGTCGCACGCGGCTACAAACGTCATGAGATCGCCGCGCAACTGGGGATTTCGGCTGGCACCGTGGGCAATCACATCACCAGCATCTATCGCAAGTTGGAGGTCTCCTCCAACATCGAGGCTGTCGCCATTGCCTCCCGGGCTGGCATGCTGTGAGCGGTCGCCTGGCGTGGATCTCGGTCACGATGACGCTCTGGGTGGCTTTGCTGACGGGGCTAATCTATGCGCTCAACATTGGCCGAATATCACCTATCGAGGGCGCGCGTTTCATCGAATCCATGGCGCTTTGCGCGGACCGTGCGCACCCCAGCACCTGCACCGACACGCCCCTGCCCTACCATTCCACCCGTGAGCCTGAAGATCGCAACCTGACACGCACGCTTGTTGCGCGCGTCACCTTCGACACGATCCCAGAGGCGGTACAGGCGCTCTATTTTCCGAAGTTCGCGGATAGCATTACCGTCGCGCTCAATGGAGAGACGCTTTTCGTGCTGCCCGCGGACGTCCGATTGTGGAACACGCCCCTTCTGATCTCGGTCCCGCCTGCGCTTCTGCGCAACGGCGAGAACACCGTCGCCCTTACGCTTCAAGGCCCCGCGTCCGAGGGGCTGGAGCTTTGGCAATTTCACATCGGCCCCCATGCACTTCTGGCGCAAGCCTATTCGACGCGGCTCAACCTCGGGCTGGGAATAGGCCGCTTTTCCATGGGACTTATGGGCGTTCTGGCAGCGGCGTTGTTGTTGATCTGGTGAAACCGCCGGGCCGAATTGCACTACTTCTGGCTTGCTGCCTCCTGCCTCAGCGCACTGTCCATTGTGACACACTACGCGGACGGAACCTCTTTCGGACCCTACACGATCTAGGCAATCGTCTGGACCTTTTCGGCCGCCGTCTATGTCTTTGCGATCCTGAAGTTCCTGCGCCATCTCCTGTCCCTCCCCGTTCTGGTGCTGGAAAAGATCCACCTGAGCATGATCGTCGCGTGCCTTTCGGCGGTACTGGTTCTGCCCGGCGGCTATACCTTCCTGATTTCCCTGACGGTCAACACGCTAAGCGCGCCCTCGGCCGTAGCGGTCCTGGTGATCCTCTGGATGCGGCGCACCGATCTTCCGGGGCCCGACTTCCCGGTGTTTTTCACCTGCATTTCCGTCGCCGTGACACTTGGCGTCTACAGCCTGATCATCACGGCCATGCCAAACACGCCGCGCAGCCTGCCCCTGTACTGGGTGATGCCAGCGTGATCCGGGTCGCGACGGATGTGCGCTCTATCTCGATCAGTGACAATGGCCGAGGGTTTGATGCCGCCGCCGCACGGACTGCGGGAAGCGGGCATGGCATCTCCCACATGAAGCGCCGGGCGGAGGCCCTGGGGGCCCGGCTTAAGGTCACGTCGAGCCCGTCGGGCACCACGATCACGTTGGCCTTCCCCGAGGGACCCTGACCCAAGCCCTGTTGCGGCGGCGCAATTGATGTGGCTTCCTGCCCCCATGAGCGCACCCCCACAGGCCCTGCACCGCCGACCGCATCGCAACTGGAGCCTTTGGGCGCTGCTTGCCGCGGCGATCCTGTCGCTTACGGCGGCGGTCTGGTTCGCCTCTTACCGGTACTTCCAATCCGAGGAATTGCAGCGCGCGGGCGGCCGCCTGTCCCTCTATCGCAGCACGGTGTTGGCAGAGGTTGAGCGGTTCGAGCACTTGACGCAGGTCCTGTCCGTCGATCCCTACGTGATCGCGGCGCTTGAAGACGGGGCGAATGATCTTCTGAATACGCGCCTGATGGACTTTGCACAGGCGGCCGGCCTTGATGCGATTTTCCTGATGGACGTCGACGGCCTGACGACCGCGGCCTCCAATGCCGGCACCGAGGGAACCTTCGTCGGGCAAACCTATGCCTTTCGCCCGTATTTTCAGGCGGCCCTTGATGGCGAAACGGGGCGCTTCTACGGCATCGGCGCGACGACGGGGCTTCCGGGCTATTTCATCGCCGATCCGGTACGCGACGCAGGGGGGCGGGTGATCGGCGTCGTGGCGATCAAGATCAATCTTCTGCCGTTCGAGGCGTCGTGGCGCGATGCCGGGGAGGAGGTCATGCTGGCCGACGCGCAGGGCGTTGTGCTTCTGGCCTCCGATCCCGCGTGGCGCTACAGGACGTTTGCGCCCCTGACCGAGGCCGACCGCCACGTGATCCAACAGGCGCGGCAATTCACCGGTCAACCGCTCGACCTGCTGGATTGGGACGTGTCCGGTGACCGCGCCACCATCCTGGGCGCCGAGCGCCTGCACGTGGCGACGGAGGATCTTCCGTTCGGCTGGCAGCTTCACTATCTGGCCTCCGACGAGGCGGTGGTGACCCGCGCGTCGCTGGCCGCCGGGGCCGTGCTGGTCCTGGCGGCCCTTGGATTGATCGTCGCGCAGCTGCAACGCGCCCGGCGCCTTGGCGCGGCCTTGCGCCGATCCGAGGCCGAAGAGGCGGACCTGCGTCAGGCAAACGAGCGTCTCGCCACAGAAATCGAAGACCGTCGCCGGGCCGAACGTCGCCTGCGAGAGACCAAGGAAGAGTTGGAGCGCGCATCGCGGCTGGCCGCGTTGGGGCAACTTGCGGCCTCTGTCACCCACGAGTTGGGCCAACCCATTGCGGCCATGCGCAATCACCTTACGGCCCATGAGATCACCCGCCACGGCGACACCCGGCTGACCCGTTTCATGGGAGACCTCGTGGACCGGATGGAGGGCATTACCCGACAGCTCAAGTTCTTCGCCCGGTCCGACACCGAGCCTTTCGAGCAGGTGGATCTGCGCGAGTGCGTGGCCGCCGTCGTGGCGCTTGTCCGTCCTTCCGCCGATGTCGCGGATGTGGAAATTGACTACGTCGCCCCCGCGTATCCGGTGCTTGCCCGGGGCTCACGCCTGCGGCTGGAACAAGTGCTGACGAACCTGTTCCGCAACGGCATTGACGCGATGGAAGATGCGCAGGACCGCCGCCTGACCGTTCGGTTGGGGGTGGAAGATGGCGGGGTCTGGGTCGATGTGGCCGACCAGGGCCATGGGCTCGGAGAGGCCAGCCTCGCGCAACTGAGTGAGCCATTCTACACCACCCGTGAAAGTGGTCAGGGCATGGGCTTGGGGCTGGCGATTTCCACCGGTATTCTTGCCGATCACGGTGGCCACCTTGATGCGCGCGACGGGGTCGCTGGCGGCACCGTCTTCCGCATGGTCCTGCCCCTGGGCACGCAACAGGACGTGGCCGCGCAATGACGACGGAGGCCCCCCTGCGCGTTCTGATTGTCGAAGATGATCGCGCCATGCGACAATCGCTGTTGGATTTGTTGGAGGCCGCGGGCTGGCGGGTGGAGGCGCTGTCGCGCGCGGATCGGGCCGAGGCGACGCTGGCGACATTCAACGCCGATGTGATCCTGTCGGACGTGCGCATGCCCGGGCAATCCGGCCTCGATTTCCTGCGCAGTCTTGATCCCGCCTCCGCCCCGCCCGTGGTCCTGATCTCGGCCCATGGCGACATTCCGATGGCGGTGGAGGCGATGCAGGCGGGCGCCTATTCCTTCGTCGAAAAACCCTACGACCCGCGAAGGTTGCTGCACATTCTGCACCACGCGGCGGAACAGTCGCGGATGCGCGCAGACAACGACCGCCTGCGGGCGCGGCTGCTGGCGTTATCGGGCCTGGACCGCATCCTGATCGGTGACGCGCCCCCGGTGCGCCAGGTGCGACGCGATGTGTTGTCGTTGGCCGAGGCCCGCGCACCGGTCTTGCTGCTGGGTGAGACGGGCACCGGCAAAGACCTTGTGGCCCGGGCGATCCATGACCTCGGCCCCTTGGCGGACCGCCCATACGTGGCGGTCAATTGTGCGCTGCTGACCTCCGAGCGGTTCGAGGCCGAGATGTTCGGCACCGCCGACGGGGCCGACGGCCACATCCTGCGCGCCGATGGTGGCACGCTGTTTCTGGATGAGGTCTGCGCCTGCCCGCCGGAAGTGCAATCTCGCTTTCTGCGGGTGCTGGAGGAAGGCTGCCTGCAACGCCTGGGCGAAACGACGTCGCGCAGGTTCGGCATCCGCCTGATCTCGGCCACGAACGAAGACATGACGGCCGCCATCGCCGAAGGCCGCTTCCGCGAAGACCTGCTCTATCGCCTGAACACCTTTACGCTTGAGCTACCGCCACTTCGCGCCCGGCGCGAGGATCTGAGCGTGCTGGTGACGCATTTCATGGACAATCTCGCCGCCGTCTACGAGGTCGCGCGCCCGCCCCTCAGCCCCGATGACCTTTCTGCCCTGATGAGCCACGACTGGCCCGGCAACGTCCGCGAGTTGCGCTCGGTGGCCGAGCGTCGCCTGCTTGCCGCACGACGCGGCGGCGGCTCCATGGCCGAAGCGATCGCGCCAGGCCAAGCCCATGATGATGCCCCCGAAACCCTCCGCGCCGCCATCGCCGCGTTTGAGCGTGAACTGATCGGTCAGGCGATCACCGCCCAAAAGGGCCGCATGGATGCGGTTGCCGAGGCCCTCGGGATCGGGCGTCGCACGCTGAACGAGAAGATCGTGAAACTGGGCCTCGACAAGGACGGCCTTTTGTAGCGACCTTTCTTCAGGGCCATTCCGGGCACCTCTGCGGATTTCCGCAAAGCCAAGCGCCCGATCAAGCGGATTTTCTCATTAACAAGCGCACCTCGGCCCGCAATACTGCCCCGATAAACAGACCGCATGTAACTTTGGGAGGATATCATGCAGAAACTTCTTACCCGTACCGCGCTTGCGACCTTAGCGCTCACCATCGGCTCTGAGGCCATGGCGACCGAATGGAACGTGTCCCTCTGGGGTCAACGTCGCGCCTTCACCGAGCATGTGGAGCGTCTGGCAGAACTGGTGTCCGAGCGCACCAATGGCGAATTTACCCTCAACATCAGCTACGGCGGGCTGTCGTCGAACCGCGAAAACCTTGACGGGATTTCCATCGGTGCTTTCGAGATGGCGCAGTTCTGCGCGGGATATCATGCAGACAAGAATCCCTCCATCACCGTGCTGGAACTGCCGTTTCTGGGCGTGACCTCGCTGGAGCAGGAAGTGGCCCTGTCGATGGCGCTTTACCAGCACCCCGCCGCCGTCGCGGACCTTGAACGCTGGAACGCCACGCTGCTGATGCCCTCGCCCCTGCCCCAATACAACCTTGTAGGTGTGGGCGATGCGCCTACGTCTCTGGCGGATTTTGAAGGCCTGACCGTGCGCGCCACCGGCGGTATCGGGGCGGCAATGTCAACGGTCGGCGCCGTGCCGACCTCCATGTCCGCCACCGAGGTGCGCCAGGCAATGGACTCCGGTGTCGTGCGCGCCGTCAGCTTCGCGCCCCACGCGCACATGTCCTTTGGCACAATCGAGAACGCGACATGGTGGACCACGAACCTGAACCCTGGCACCGTGAACTGCCCGGTCGTCGTGAACTCGGACGCGCTGGCCAGCCTGTCCGATGAAGAGCGGGAAGTCCTGTTGGGCGCCGTCGATGAGGCATTGGACCACTACGTCACCTACTACAATGAGCAGACGATGGCAGCTTGGGGCCCGGCCCTGGAAGAGCGTGACATCACGCAAGTCACCTTCCCCGAAGCAGAGATCGCAGCCTTTCGCGAGGCCGCTGCCGACCCAGCCGCGGCTGCGTGGATCGAAGACAACACCGCCCGCGGTTTGCCCGCGCAAGAGTTGTATGACTTCGTGACCGGCATGATCGCCGAAGGCAACTAAGGCAAATCACCGGCGCGGGCCAGGTCTTCCGCGCCGATCTTTCTTCCCTGCGCGTGGCCAATCTGCGCGCAGGGTCTTTCCCCGATCTTACAGGAGGTCCCCCATGGCTGTGGGTTCCCTCGTCAAAACCGACGACAGCCTTGTCAGCCGCGTCGACCGCGCGCTGAACAAGGTGGAATACGTCACCATCATCATCGGCGGGCTCACCGTCTTTGCCCTGATGCTTCTGGCCGTCTTCTCGGTGGGTGGACGCAATTTCTTCAACACGCCCCTGCCCGGCTATGTCGATTGGATCGAGCAATTGATGCCCGTGATCGCCATCCTTGGTGTATCCTACGTCTGTCGCGAAGGCGGCCACATCCGCATGGATATCCTTGTCGGAATGATCAAGGGCCGCGCGCTCTGGGCGGCCGAATTCTTTACCACGCTGGCGATCTTCATCTTCGCAATAATGCTGCTTTATGGCAGCTGGACCCATTTTGATCGCAGTTTTGAGTTCGGCCAACCGATGTGGTCGCGCGACAGCTCCATGGATATCGGGCTGCCGATCTGGCCCGCGAAACTGGTCGTGCCGTTTGCGCTGACGATCCTGAACCTGCGCCTGATCGTGCAGCTCTGGGCCTATGGGTTGGCGTTCGCGCGCAATTCGGATCGCCCCGTCGCCGTGCCCCTTGTTGCAGATGTCGCCACCCAAGCCGCGATGGAGGCCCGTCAGGTCTCCGGTCGCGAAGACGCTTAAGGACCCGCCCCATGGAACCAATTACGATTGGCCTCTACGTAACCGGCGGCTTGCTGGTATTCGTCATCCTTGGCATGCGCGTGGCCTTTGCGGCGGGCATGGCAGGGCTTATCGGCCTGATCTGGATCTTCTGGATGCGGCGCGATTTCGGCGCAGATGACTTGGGATGGGCCGTAGGCGTAGCCGTGCAGACGGCGGGCCAGGTGCCCCACGCCAAGGTGGCCAGTCAGGCCCTGTCCCTGATCCCCACGTTTATCCTTATCGGCTACATGGCCTACTACGCCGGCCTGACCAAGGCCCTGTTCGAGGCTGCAAAACGCTGGATCGCCTGGGTGCCGGGGGGGCTTGCCGTCTCTACCGTCTTCGCAACGGCGGGCTTTGCTGCCGTCTCGGGCGCCTCAGTCGCCACCTCCGCCGTCTTCGCCCGCATCGCCATCCCCGAGATGTTGAAGATCGGCTACGACAAGCGCTTCGCGGCAGGCGTCGTCGCGGCGGGCGGCACGCTGGCTTCGCTGATCCCGCCCTCGGCCATCCTCGTGATCTACGCCATCATCGTGGAGCAGGACGTGGGGATGCTGTTGCTGGCAGGCTTCATTCCAGGCGCCTTTTCGGCCCTGATCTATGGGTTGATCATCATCGGCCTCGCGCTTTCGATCAAGAACTTCGGCCCGCCCGTAAAGGGCTTCACCTGGGGCGAAAGGTTCAGCGCACTGCTGCCCGCGCTACCGATTGTGGCGGTTGTCGTGATCATCCTCTTCTTCGTCTACAACCCGATCCCCGCCGAGGCGACAATCGCGGGGCGCACGATCAACATCCCCTTCGGTGGCGACAGCTGGGGCACACCCACCGAGGGTGGGGCGATCGGCGCTTTCATCGTCTTTCTCATGGCGCTGGTGCGCGGCATGCGCTGGCCCGAATTCCGCGACGCGCTGATTGAGACGGCGAAACTGTCGGTGATGATCTTCACGATCATCTGGGGCGTGCTGATCTATGTCCGGTTCCTTGGCTTTGCCGAACTTCCTGCCGCCTTCTCCGACTGGATCACCAGCTTGACGGTGTCCCCGATGCTGATCCTCGTGTGCATTCTTCTCGCCTATGCCGTCCTGGGCATGTTCATGGACGCCATCGGTATGCTGCTGTTGACCCTGCCCGTCGTCTTCCCCGCCGTCATGGCGCTTAACGGGGGGATCGACGTCTCCGCCGCCGACAGCACCTTTGGCATGTCCGGGCCGATGTGTGCGATCTGGTTCGGGATCCTGGTGGTCAAAATGGCCGAGTTCTGCCTGATCACGCCGCCCATCGGCCTCAATTGCTTCGTCGTTGCAGGCGTGCGCGATGACCTGACGGTGCAAGACGTGTTCCGAGGCGTCACACCGTTCTTCATCGCCGATGCCATCACCATCGCGCTATTGGTAACGTTCCCATGGATCGTGCTCTGGCTTCCCAGTCAGGTATAGCCGCGTGCTGCATCCTCTTGTTGTCGGTGATCGCGCGGCCTATGCGGTGGGGAAAGTGAAGGACCCCCCATGGCACAATCGCAAGACGACGACACACCGGCCGGCTTCGCCTACGCGGTCAGCGCATATGTGCTTTGGGGCGGATTGCCGATCTACCTCAAGGCGTTGTCCCATATCTCTCCGATGGAGATCGTTGCCCATCGGGTGATCTGGTCGCTGCCGATTATCGGCGTGCTGATCTGGGTCACGGGTCGCACCGCGGACCTGAAAGTCGCGCTGCGCACGCCACGCTTGATGGCCATGGCGGCGCTGACAGCGCTGTTCATCTCGGTGAACTGGGGGGTCTACATCTGGGCCATCGCCAATGAGCGCGCTTTGGATGGCGCCCTTGGTTACTACATCAACCCCCTCTTCAGCATATTCCTGGGCGCGGTCTTGCTTGGTGAGCGCCTCAGCCGCCTACAATGGGCTGCCGTCGCCCTGGCCGCGCTTGCAGTCGTCGTCCTAACCGTCGAGGAAGGCCGCCTGCCCTGGGTCGCGCTGGCCCTGATGCTAAGTTGGGGCGGCTACGCCTTTTGCAAACGCAAGCTGCCTGTCGGCCCCAACCAGGGATTCTTTCTTGAAGTTGCGCTCCTATGCGTGCCTGCATTTGCTTACGTGACATGGCTTGGCGCAACGGGCAGCGGCAGCTTCCTTGTCGGCGTGCCTTGGGACAGCTGGCTTCTGGTGGGCTGCGGGTTGGTCACGGCGGTCCCACTGATCCTTTACGTGAATGGCGCCAAACTCTTGCGCCTCAGCACCATCGGCATCCTGCAATACATTGCGCCCACCCTGATTTTCCTCGTCGCGGTGTTCCTCTTCAACGAGCCCTTCGGCTCCGCCCGCATGATCGCCTTCCCGATGATCTGGGCGGCACTGGTGCTCTATTCCGTGGCCCTGTTCCGCCAGTCCCGCAGGCCCACGTGACAGGGTAGAATTCTGCCTTGTTTTCCGTGTGCGCCGACATTAGACGGGTCAACGGAGACGTGGCCGAGTGGTCGAAGGCGCTCCCCTGCTAAGGGAGTAACGGGGAAACTCGTTCGAGGGTTCGAATCCCTTCGTCTCCGCCACCACACTTAACGTGTTGTTATCAAGAGGTTTTTTAGGCGATGTCCAACGGCTTGTTGTCCAGCATGGACCACAGAAAGGCCGAGAAAGACCTCATGCGCTACCTTGTTCAGCCTCGCGGCCCCGGCAAGAGCTGGGTGTTCCGCATGGCGACCCCCCTAGCTCTCGTGGGCGTTCCGAACCCATGGGATGGGAAACCACTCGCGAAAGAGATCAAGAGAGGGCTGGGCACCCGCCACCTTCCTGAAGCCCGCACCCGTCGTGACGTTGTGTTGGCCGACATCCGTAGGCTTCAAGTCAGCTTGAGCGATGGTGAGGCTTTCTCGCTAGCCTCCGCAGTTCAGTGGCGTGAGACGATCTTGACTGATCAGGCCGAGGCACAGGCCCAAGGTGATGGCCACAACGTCGGCTCGGAGTTCGTGCTGGCCGACAAGCTCGAGCAGGCTGAGGCCGCTGGCTTCCCTCGGGACCAGCTCAAGCGCTTCGCTCGTGTAGCCACCGGGAAGGGCTTCCCCCTCGACCTAGCCCATGCGCAGTACGTGAAGGCTCGTCGCCCAGCCAACCCGTACGGCTACGCCCCTCTCAAGCGAGCCACAGTCGCCAACCTCGACACCGCAATGAAGCACCTTCGCGCGTTCCTCCACGACGAGGCGAAGACAGCCTGCATGGAAGACTTGACGCCAGAGCTTGCCCAGCGTTTCCGGGATGAGTACCTCCCATCCGTTCCCAACAATCGCAACCCTCGGGGTCTCTCCGCGCAGACGGTTGCCAAAAACGTCAACCTACTCAAGCAAGTCTGGGTGTGGGCCATTGGTGAGGGACATCTTGGGAGGAAGGCCAGAAACCCGTGGGAGTTTCGCAAGGGCCTGAGGCGCACCGTCAACAAGCGTGAAAAGGTCCGTGAAGATTACCAGCCACACGAGTTTAGCGCCCTTCTGAAGGCCACTACACGCGGCTCGAGAGAGGGAGACATCCTCCGCCTCGCAATCGCATCAGGTTACCGTGCTGACGAACTCGCCACGCTCTCCATCGACGAAGTGAAGGCAGACGGTTCCGGCTTCTCTCTTGCGCAGGGCAAGACCAGCAACGCCAAGCGGTTCATCCCTCTAGTCGATGACGCCAAAGAGCTGCGACAGCCCGTTTGGAGACTTACGGCACATCGGGTAGGCTATTCCTCGAATGGCCCATCAGGCCTGCCTCAGGGAAGGCTGCTGCCGTCTCTCAGTGGTTCACCCGCTTTTGCCGCAAAGTGCTGGGACCTGAGACCGATGGACGCCTCGCTCTCCATTCCACCCGTCACACTTGGATGACCGTCGCCCACCGTACCCGCGTTCTTGAAGAAGACATCAACGAGCTTGGTGGATGGGCCGGGAAGCGCGGGTCAAACGCCGACTATGACCATGGCTTGCTTGAGGAGCAGCTGGTGGAGGCTCAGGGGATGGTGTGGTCGGGACTGAAGCGAGGCGGCTACCTCGACGGGTTCTGACATGACTAAAAGCGAGCATCACCGTCTATGGGGTCACGAAGTCGGTCAAATTCGGCCACGACTGTGTATGGCCACGTCACGTCCAAGCCTTCCCACAGATTTCGAGTTTCCACGATACGAGCTTCAGACCAACACCCCCTGAACACAAACGGTGATGCTGGGCGAGGAAACAATAACTCCCTCTCAACTCGCTCTGCCAGCACGTAGCATACGTGGCTTTCGCTCTCCCCTTCACCGAAACGTGGGACGAACTCTCTGAACGGATCACTTTCGTTCGATATCCTACCCACCATCAGACCGACTGCGAATACAGCTGCGATCAGTATCACTTCGCGCTTCACGTTGGGTTGCCCCCCGTTTGTTTACATGTACAAATAGTGAGAGACAGAGACGCAAGACAGCGCCCAGCGCCTAATTCCCTAGTACTCGGTAGACCGACGTCCTTGCAATCCCCAGCGCCGATGCAATCTCCGTCGCGCCCATGCCTTCCACATACCGCATCCGTCTTACCTCGTCCACGTCGACAGACGGCTTCCTCCCTTTGTAGACCCCCTTAGCCTTAGCCTTGGCGATCCCCTCTAGTTGCCTCTCCCGGCGTAGGTTTGTCTCAAACTCTGCGAACACGCCCAACATCTGGAAGAACGCCTTGCCTGCTGCGTCGCTCGTATCCACTGACTGCTCCGTCGCCATCAGCGCCACACACGGGCGAGGAGGCGTGGCTTTACACCTCTGGCGGGGACAGCGGTTATTTGATTGTCAACTGGGACGACCCCTATCAGGTGCTGGATACCTAGGTGCCCATTACGAATACGGGTACGGCGCGCGCAAACCTGAGTCCGCACGCGCCGTTTTCGGTCAGGGGGCCTTACGCCGCCGCAATCCGCTTCTTGGGGTCGTAGAACGGACGCTCTACAACAATCGCCTTGCTCGGGCCGGACGTTGTGACAACCTCCACCTCGGCACCCAGCACCGCCACATCGACCGCGACCATTGCCAGTGCAATGTTCTTCTCAAGGCGCGGTGAATAGACCGCCGACGTGACCTTGCCGATCGATTCTCCGCCCTGGTTGACCTTCCAGAAGGTTGTGTTCGGCCCGTTCAATGGATCGCAATCAATGATCAGGCCCACTTGCTTGCGCGTCGGGCCTTCTTCCTTGATGCGGTGCAGCGCGGCCTTGCCGATGAACTCAGCGTCCATTTCGAGGTTCACAAGGCGATCCAAGCCCAACTCGTAGGGGTTTGTATGGATGTCCGCATCGGCGTGATACGACAGCATGCCTCCTTCGATCCGACGGATGGATGACGTGTGACCCGGCTTGAGCCCGTGCTGCATGCCAGCCGCCATGATCTTCTCCCACAGCAGGTCCCCCTTCGAGCCATCGCGCAGGTAAAGCTCAAAGCCCAACTCGCTTGACCAGCCGGTGCGCGACACCAACAGCGGGATCCCATCCAGATCAACCGCGCGCAACCAATAGTATTTCAGGTCCTTGATGCTATCGCCGAACAGCTCCTGCATGATCAGGCCCGACTTCGGACCCTGAAGTTGCAGCGGCGAGACATCGGGTTCACCGATCTGCACGTCGAGGCCGGAATGCACGGCAACGCCCTGCGCCCACAGTAGGATGTCGCTGTCGGCCAACGAGATCCAGAACTGGTTTTCAGCAAGGCGCAACAGGATCGGATCGTTCAGGATGCCGCCATCTGCATTGGTGATAAGGACATATTTGCACTGCCCCACAGCCATCTTGGAAAGATCGCGAGGGGTCAGCATCTGGACGAATTCAGCGGCATCCGGACCGGTGATCTCGACCTGGCGTTCAACGGCCACATCACACAGGATCGCCTCGTTCACGAGGTTCCAGAAGTTTTGCACCGGGTCGCCAAAGTCACGCGGGATATACATATGATTGTAAACAGAAAAACCCTTGGCGCCCCAACGGACTGTTGCATCGAAATATGGAGATTTGCGGATTTGCGTGCCGAAGCCGAAGCCGTCTGTTTGTGTCATGTTTTCGCCCTTATAGCAGGTGGCCTGACAGACCCGTGACGTATTGAAACCTGACGATGATTTTGATTGAAGACCTATGCGGATAGGGACTGAAAACGAACGTCCATCAGACCGTTCAGACTGATTGTCGACCCAAGGTCAGACCGTTCAGACTTTGGAGCTATTTCAGAGCCTTGCCTGCAAGTTTGGCTATGTTCGGCTGGCTTGCCTTGACCTGATGGGTCGCGATGTACGTCATATAGCGTTCAATCGAGAGGTCGGATGACCGCATCATATCCATGATTGCCTGGAATTCCGCCAAACTGCTTGTGACCACTTTCATCACGTAATCCATTCCACCACCTGTCGCGATGCAATCGGTCACTTCATCCAGCTTGCGGATGTAATCTTCAAACCGGTCGAACTCTGACTGGCGATGAGAACTGAGCGAGACGGTCACGATCACTTGAGTAAAATCGACGATGCGCTCCAATGCCAGATCGGCGCGGTAGCCGCGGATATAGCCCGCAGTCTTCAGCCGGTCCAAACGCGCCCAACAAGGGGTCGGCGACAAATTCACCAGCTCAGCCAGACGCGTCTTGCTCAATTGCCCATGCTGCTGGACGGCGCCCAGAATGCGAATGTCTGTGGCATCCAGGCCAAGCTTTTTCATGTGCGTGGTTCTTTCACTTAACCGAAGTGAAGGTTGTCTAAAACTTCGGTCGATGACCTTACATTCCAATCTCAGGCAATTCTCCGGCGCTGACACACGCCTTTCCGACCTATTCCCCCACAATAGCGCCAACAAAACCAAGCCGCGTTGCGTCTCAACCAAGACATTGCGGCCAAGGTTGCTGCCGAAGGAAAGCGGAAGCGGTGCGTGAAAACGATCCACACAAGGCAGCGTGACCTCTGAAAGCGTTGGGCGGAGAGCCGTCCCTCGAGCCGATTTAATCGACGGGCCTTGTCCGCAGCGCCGCCGTTCAAGCGACTGAATTGCAGCAAGAAGCACCAATGGAAGCAGTACGGAGGCTACGGCGCAGCGTGCAACGATGACGTGCCGGTCAGCATTGGGCCTGCCATGACGTCGAAGACCGTTCGTCCAATGGGCACGTCTTGGCACTATCGGAGGCCCGTGCGAGCCCTTTATGCCGGCGTTTGCGGCGTTCTCCGAAGGACGCCATTGCAGCAACCCCTTCAGGCCTTCCTGATCACCGAAAGCGCGAGAGTAAGTGAGCTTCTGATTCCAGCAAGATCTTCCTGTGTGGCGCGCTGCGTCAGCGCCAGCCCGATTTGCTCCATCAGATATCGCGCGATCAGGGCTGTTGGTTGATCGCTGGCCCATGCCCCGGCATCCTGTTGACCCTTGAGGTATGTCTCAAAGGCATGAACGGCTGCGGCGTCAATCTCCTCGACGCGCTGACGAGTCTTTGGTCCCAGCCGATGCTTGCCCGCGCGCATCTTGTAGAACAGGCAGCCGGTTTCCAACCGTTGGTCGTTGAGGGCGAAGTCGATCAGGGCGTCCAACGTTGGGTCGAGGGCTTGATTGCGTTGCAGGATTGCAAAGAGATCTCCCAAGACCCGCTCGGCATAGCGATCGAGGGAGGCGAGGGTCAGCCCATCCTCATTACCGAACGCACGGTAAAGCGATGGCTTTGAGATACTGGCCATCTGACAGATCGCATTTACCGACACATCGGCGGGATCGGCCCGCTGATACGCTGACACAGCAACGTCCAGCACAGCAGCCTCATCCATGGTGCGGGGGCGACCGCGCGTCGGTTTTTCGGTGTCAGTCACTATTTTGTTACCGGTTGGTATTTAATTATTGACGTCAGATCTTGTATTTTTGTACCAATAGGTATCAAACGAAGCAAGTCCCGCCTCGGGGCCTTCCGATCAGGCAAGCAAGCTCCTGCTCCCGAATGAAAGACTTCTGAATGTCCAATACTACGATCTCAACAATTGGGCTGTTGCTATGCCTCGCGCCCGCCGTCGTTCACGCAGTGGAGGTCATCAGGCCACTCTGGGCAAGGTGGGTGGTGAACTGGGTTCTGCCGTTTTTTGGCCCCGGCTTGCCTCGCCCTTCCACGGCGCTCACACAAGATGACCAGACAGCCATGCTCGCCGCGGCACTCAGCACCTTGCCCGAGGAAAAAACCCAAGGCGGCGCGGATTACCTTTTCCTGATGCTTTTCGAGCAACGCCAAGGCACACTGGCCTTCATCGCCGTTGCGATTGGTGTGATTTACGGGCTGAGCCTGCCCTTGGCCGACCGCCATGCCTTGCACCTCGTCTTCGGCATCATGGCGGCGTTGTTCACGCTGGTGAACGCCAATCACGCCGGTGTCCCGTTTCTGGGCCATCACCCCAAAATCTCGCACAACGGACGGAACGTGGGCGTCGTGTTCGCGCCCTTTTGGGCTGCGGCCACGGTCTTGAACACCCTCGGCTTCGCCGCTGCCACGGCTGTCGCGATCTGACTTTTACCACTAGCCCAAAGGAACATCCCCATGACACGCACTGTAAAGGCTTTGGCTCTTGCCACCGCAGCCCTTGCCAGCCCTGCTTTGGCCAACGACCTCGACACGGTTCGGGCATTCTACACCGATATCCTCAGCAATCCCGCAGAGACTACATCAGAGCGCTACTTCGAGTTGTTCTCGCCCGACGTCGTCTCGATCCCGACACCGCCCGGCGGAGAGGGCGCGCAGGGGATGCTCAATACCATTGGCTTTCTCGGGCAGGTCGTCCCTGACCTGACGTGGGAGCCGCAGGAGATCATCGCAACCGATGACGGCCGCTATGTCGTGCGCGGCACGTTCTCGGGCACACCGGTAGGTCCGTTCCTTGGTGTCGATCCGGCGACAGGCAATGGGTTCGAAGCGATGTCCATCGATATCGTGACCGTGGAAGCGGGGCTGATTTCCCACATCTACCATCTGGAGGATTGGACCGGCGTCATTGCTCAACTCACCGCCGAGTAGGATGGACTTCGGCTCAGAGCCCGAAAATCATGGGGCAGCCGCACGCGTGTGGCTGCCCTGAATTCCGCTCCGCCTGCCGTCGCGTGGTCATTTGTCCCGACTTGTCCGTTTCAGGATCAGCGTTGCCGTCAAGCCTGGGTTGGCGTCGACCAGCATTAGTGAGCCGCCAGCGGCCTCTGCGATCTCGGAGGCGATGGAAAGACCCAGCCCTGTGCCAGACAAATCTTCGCGCGCGTGACGCCTGATCAACGCGTCACGCGTTGCGGCTGGCATGCCGGGACCATCGTCGGTGACGCTAAGATGCAGATGGTCGTCCCTGGTCTGCGCCAAGAAGGTAACGCGCGATTTTGCATGGCGCGCGGCGTTTTCCGCCAGCGCACCCAGCGCTTCGGCCAGATCTGACTCGTCCAGGGCAACAACAAGGTCAGGGGCAATATCTTGATGCCATTCCAGCTCTGCGCCCTCTGGCGTGCGCCGTAGCACGGCGATCAGGCGGTTCGCCACGAGGGCCGGAATACCTCGGGCAGAAGCTATGCGCGCGGCGGCGCGGGTCCGCGACAATTCTCGGTCCACGGTCCGGCGCATGGCAAGCGCGGTATCCTCGATCCCCTCGGCCTCGGCGACAGCGCCGTTTGCACGAAGGCGTGCGGCCTCGCCCATCAGCGCCTGAAGCGGAGTTTTCAGGCCATGGGCGAGGTCGGCGGCGCGGGTCCGCGCACGGTCGATCTCAGCCTCGCGCGCTGCAAGAAGCGCGTCGATCTCGGAGGCGACGGGGCGGACTTCCGTGGGCCAGTCGCCCCCCAGGCGCGTCGCATCCCCCGCGCGCAGGTCCGAGACGCGCGCGCCAAGGCCCGACAGGGGACGCAAGCCAACCGAAAGCTGCACCCAGCCTGCAGCTATCAACGCTAGCGCCAGAAGCCCGAGGTAGGGGGCGAGGTCCATCAAGAAGGCCCGGCGCGCCTCCTCCAACTCTGCCGCTACCATCCCGACCGCCGCACGCGCGGTGCCGCCGCCCAACCGTGCGGGCAGGGTGACAGAGCGTTCAAGCACCAGCAGGCTTTCGTCCTGCGGTCCGGGCAAGCGGTGGACGTGGATGCCGCCATCACTCAACGTATCAGCTGGCAGGTCAAGCGCAGCGTCCCAGAGCGAGCGGGAACGCTGGGTCTCTCCGTTCCAGTCGATCTGCCAATAGAGCCCCCCGTATGGTGTCGCGAAGCGTGGATCGGCTGGGGGGCGTTCCAGCGTCAAGCCGTCCGGTCCCTGTGCAAGGCCTGCAAGGACCTGATCCAGTTGCACGGACATCTCCGCGACGGCGCGGCGCTCCACATGGGCGCCAAAAAGCTGCGAGAGGCCCAATGCGGTCAGGGCCAGCGCCACGAGGATCGCCACGGCGCCCGCCAGCGCAAGGCGCAGGCGCAGGCTCATTCCTGCTCCAGGAAATAGCCGAAGCCGCGCCGCGTGCCGATCACGCCAGAGCCAAGCTTGCGGCGCAGCCGCGCGATCACCGCCTCCAGCGCATTCGCCTCGCGTCCATCATCGTCGCCATAGAGATGCTCCAAGAGTTCGGTGGGCGGCACGGGGCGGTCGCGGTGCTGCATCAGGTAGGCAAGCGCCCGGTATTCCAGTGCGCTGACCGGCACCGGCACACCACGCAACGCCACGCCCATACGGTTTGTATCAAGGCTCAACTCACCGGCTTCCTGCATCGCCGCCGCGTGACCGCCTGAGCGGCGTACCAGCGCGCGGGCGCGAGCTACCAGTTCCTCCATCCGGAAAGGCTTGGGCAGGTAATCGTCGGCCCCCGCCTCAATGCCTTCGACCCGCTCCTGCCAGGTGCCGCGTGCGGTCAGGACAAGCACCGGCATGGTGCGGCCATTGGCGCGCCAACGTTTCAGAACCGCCAAGCCATCCAGCGCAGGAAGGCCCAGATCCAGCACGACAAGGTCGTAATCCTCGGTATCGCCCAGAAACCACGCGTCCTCGCCGTCGTTGGTCTGCTCGACCCGGAATCCCGCGGCGCCGAGAGCGGCCTTGAGGTCGGCGGCAATGCGAGGGTCATCTTCGACGGCCAGCGCGCGCATCAGTCGTCCTCGCGCTCGATCTCGAGGATGGTGCCGGTCGCACCATCGATCTCCATCTCGTAAAGGTATCCGCCGGGCGTGATCAGTTCCAAGTCGTAGATCCAGCGGCCATCGTCGCGCTCCAGGTCCAACTCGATGACCCGGCCACTGCGGGCGGCTTGGGCCACTTCCAGAATATCCGCCAAGGGAAGGATCTCGCCGGCCTCCAGCGCCCGTCGCGCGCGGTCCTGGTCGTCGTCGTCAGCCCAGGCCGGCACGGTGAGGAGGATCAGGATCAGGGCGAAGTGTTTCATGGGGTCATTCTTTACCGCGATGAACCTGACGGCAAGCTGACAGGGGCAATCAGGGCAACGTCAGGCGGTGTGGCGCATAACGGACCCATCGCAGCCAAGGGGGCTGTTTGGACACAAAGGAAACATACCATGAAACGCACGATCGTCTTCACCACTGCACTTGCTTCGGCCATTGGCTTGGTCGCACTCGGCGCACAGGCCCAAGGAATGGGCACACAAGCGCAGATCCCTGCCCAGGCCGCCGACTTCATGAGCATCGCGCAGATCGCAACCCTGCTGGAGGGCCAAGGCTACACCGTGCTGGAAATCGAACTGGAGCGAGGCCGTTACGAGGTCGAGATGCGCGACGCCAATGGCATGCGGGTGGAGGCCTACCTGAACCCGATTACCGGCGAGGTGCTGCCCTACCGTGATGACGACGACTACCGCGACGATGATCGGTCGGAGCGGGACGACGACTGATGGCAGATCGGATTGAGCCGGTCATGGTGCGGGTCTGGGATCCCCTGATCCGCATCGGCCATTGGATCCTCTTAACCGGTTTCGCCACCGCCTACCTGACGGAAGGTGAGCCGCAATGGCTGCATACCACTGCGGGGTATGCCATTGCCGTGACGGTGACGCTGCGGATCGTCTGGGGCGTCATCGGTCCGCAGCGGGCGCGGTTTTCCGATTTCGTCACCGGCCCCCGACAAGTGGTGGCATATCTGCGGGATCTGGTGGCGGGCCGGGCAGAACGTCAACTGGGCCACAGCCCGGCAGGCGGCGCGATGACCTTAGCGCTTCTGCTAGCGCTGGCAATCACGGCGCTTTCGGGGATGGCGACCCTCGCAGTGGAAGAGGGCCAGGGCCCACTGGCCGGTATCGTCACCGCGCAAAGTATGCCCGCATTGATGATGGAAGATGAGCACGACCGTTACGGCGGGTCCGATGAAGGTGAAGGCGCAGAGGCCTTCGAGGAGATTCACGAAATTGCCGCCAACGCCACGCTGGTGCTGATCGTATTGCACGTCGCGGGCGTGCTCTGGGCCAGCCGGGTGCATGGCGAGAACCTGATCCGGGCCATGATCAACGGACGCAAACGCCCCGTCAAGTGAACTGCATCGGGCCCCTGTCATAGGGCCCGGTGCGACCCTCAAAAGCATGTAATTGCGCGAGGCGGGCGAACGTCCGCGCAAGGAAAGCCGAATAACGGCACGAAAGAAGACGATGAAAGAGGCGAAGAGCCGAGAGCCTCGTTTTGTTGCACCTTGCTCAAAGGTACGACAACTCAGAGTTCCGTGGCCCTAGACGCGACATCCCACGGCCTTCCAAACACTCTATGATCAGTATTGGGAATAGCTTGGTCGAACGCCAAAAGCAGCGAGCGCTGTCTCATTCTGACATTCTTTTCTGTACAATCCGCAACAACCGGGACGCCTGCACCCAGCAAGTTCAATCACCAATCGGCATGCTAGGTGCGTTGGACCGGAGCCCGCGTTCGCGGCCACTAAGGCTCCAAGCCGCGCCGGTCCGATGTGGTTGCCGTGGCGCCTACGCGGCCCGACACCCTGTCCGGTGATCTAGACCCTTTCCCGCTCTAGCGACGGGTGGCACATGCAGCATTAGCTATGTGAGTCAGACCATGACGGAAGCGGCCATTGGACTCGGGATAGCGGACGATCCTGCGTCCCTTTCCGTTTCTCAAGACGCCGGGCTGTTCCGGTGCGATCCGGCGCCGTCAGATCCCGTCAGATGCGTTGTCCTGGCTGGTGAGCCTTGCCCCGGACGCACTGCCTCGGGGGCCGGATGACTGTCGGACCTGACGCGGTTGGGCAAGCCGTTCGATACTTCGCGCAAGAGGCTGACACGCCCGAGGGCTTCAACGCCGGCCTTTTTCCAGTTCAGGTTGTCGGTGCGACCTGCAGCATCCGACACGATGGCGCTCACTCAACCTTGGCAGCACCATCATCGCGGATCAGCTTCGGGCCAAGAGCGGCGCCCCCAGCTTCTGACGGATATCGCTGTCTTCACCTCCCAGCGTCTCATTGTTGGGCAGTAAGGTCTCAGTCCGCGCGCCAGCGGCGCAGGTGATTTCAGCTACGCCACACATGAAGTGGATCAAGGTCACCGCGCCACCATCCGCGATGTCGACACCGCGCCGTTCCTGTCACGAGCGTGGCACAACAATATATTTATGGTCCAAGCGACACGTGCTGATCCGTACATCGATGGGCAACGCCTCAGCGCGTTGTAGCGGCGATGGCTTGCCGCGTGGCGCGCGATACCCGCGCAGCGCTCCATCCAGGAACGTGGCGAAGTACGGCACCCGTGTCGATGAATTCGGTCGCGTTTGAGGCCATTCGCATGGTCGGGTTGACCCGGCAAGCGCCAGCCCAGCAGCGGTGGGGGCATGGACATGGGCCGTAATGGAGGGAGAGGTTTAACAGCGCATCGAGCTCGGTTTGGAACTGTCCACCACACGGTTTGTATCGGGATACGTGCCTCGGCCATGGAATTTTCGGTTAAAGGCTTGTGATCCCTTAGGGCTCAATAAACTGGTGCAGTTACGGCCCCTTGTTCGGCCCATCCAATTTGGCATCGCTTTCCTAGAGCACTGTCCTGAATTTTCGGTCGCCAGCCTTGTCCCAGTGCAGCGCCAATATGCGGCACGTGATCTCGTTGGAATGCCCCTGTTGAAGGCTGAAAATGTCTGCTGCCAAGACTGCTACGACGCGGTAGATGTCCAGAGGCGTTGGAAACCCTGCTGCCCCGTTCCGGCCAAGGCTAACCTCAAAGTTCGACGCGACGGCGGGCAGCGTGAAGCAGATGCTGAGGGCGGGAAGATCGGGAAACCTGTCCGCCAAAGCGCGGGCGACCTGGCAAATGGATTCGTGACGCACAATCAGAAACCGGCAGCAAACGACTCCATTGCTTCCAGTTTCTGCACCGTGCTTCGTCGCAAACTGACCCCACCTCGTAACGCCCCCGTCTGCTAACACATGTTAACGAAATGCGGGCAGAGAACGTTTTCAACGGCAAGAAGCCGCCTGTCAGCCCCGTGCCAAACGCTGCGCGGCATCTGCAAGGACCTTGAGGCCGTCCACAAGATCGGCCTCGGCGGTGTCTTCCTCGAAGGCATGGGAAATGCCGTTGATCGAGGGCACGAACAGCATGCCCACCGGCATCAGTTCCGCCACGTTGGAGGCATCATGCAACGCGCCCGAGGGCATCGACCGCCAGCGCCCCGGCGTGACTGCTTCCGCCGCCTGGCAAAGGGCAGTCTGCATCTGGCCGTCCATCGGCACTGGAAGAAGCATCTGGCGCAATCGCCGGGAGGTGATGGCGCAGCCGGTGCCTTGGCGCACTTCGTCAAGGACTTCGTTGATTACCTTCTCCATCCGCTCCAATCGGTCGGCGTCCTCATCACGCCATTGCAGCGTGAAGACGGCGCGCCCAGGCACGATGGAAGGCGCGTTGGGATGCAGGTGCAGCTGGCCAATAGTCCAGACGCTTTGCGGCGTGACAACGTTGGCAAAAGCGCGCTCCAGCCCCGCTACGATCCGCGTGACCGTTGTCAGTGCATCGCGCCGCATCGCCATCGGCGTCGTGCCAGCGTGGTTTTGCTGGCCTTGCACGGTGATTTCCAGTTGGCGCGATCCGACGATACCGGTGACGACGCCAATCGCCTCTTCCGCAAGATCGAGGGCCGGGCCTTGTTCGATGTGCATCTCAAGGAAGCCGGTGAACTGCTTGGGGTCGATGAAATCGCCCGCCCTGCCTCCAAGGCATGCGCGCGCCTCGGCCAAGGTTGTTCCGTCCGCCGCAGTCAGGGTATCGGCCTCGGCCAGATCCAGTTTGCCGGACCAGACCGAGCTTCCGGTCAGCGCGCCAAAGCACCCCTCTTCATCCTGAAAGCTGACCACGGAAATCGGTGAACAACCGGCCTCGGCGCTGGCGCGCGCGACCTCCAGCGCGGCGATCACGCCCAAGGCACCGTCCAGCCAGCCACCTTCCGGCTGGGTGTCGGAATGCGATCCCAAAAGCAGCGACGGCCCTGGCGCAAGCCCGAAGAGGTTGCCGACAGGGTCAAAATGCGGCGTCAGCCCTGCGTCCGACATCCGCTTGGCCAACCAGTCCCGCGCGGCGATATCCGGTTCGGCGAAGGCGCGGCGACGGACGCCGACGCCATCCTTGCCGAACTGGCGCAGGGCATGCAGGTCGGCCAGAAAACGAGCGGGATCTACGGTAAAACGTTCCATGGTCGGATGGTAGCGGCACGCAGGCCAACCTCCAACCCCCATAGGCGACTACGGTGCGACGTCAGGGGCTGCTGCTGCGCCTAATCGATGTAGGCATCGGCCCTCTGCCCTGCGCGTTCATGGTGAATTGGCAAGGTGCGCCCATAAAGCTGCATCGTCCGCTCTGGCGCGCCGACCATGTTTGGCTCTTCAACATAGGAGTAGATCGCGACGTAGCGCGCCCGTTCGCCCAGAAGCGGCGCCACCCGGAGCAGGGAATATCGCCCCCGGAAGATTTGCAGATCTCCGGGTTCGAGGTTGAGGATTTTCACCCGATCTGACGTACCGTCCAGGGCGCGGGCGACCTCGGTAAAATTCTCGCCGCCTTTTTGTATGTGCGGCACGTATTCAAACGCCCCCCCGCCTCGGCATTCTGAATGGCAATTGTCACGGCGACGTTGTTGGTATCGAAATGCCAGGGAAAGCCATTGCCCTCTTCAGCTACATTCACGATCACGTCTGCCAGCGGGTCGGCGTATCGATATTTTTTTCAGGCAGTTCTGAATGAAGGCATCAAAGCCGTCGCTGTCATGGATGGTGCGCAGCGGGCCGTCTTTCGCGAAATTATCGGCGGCCACGAACGCGTTGGATCGGTCGAAGGTGTGCCCCGGGGACCGAAGCGCTGACCCTCGGCCTCACCGATACGGGAGCGCGGCAGGGCCGCGACATCGCCGTAAATGGCAACCCGGCGTTCGATTCCCGCAAAGATGCCCGTGCCCAGAATGGGGTGTTTCGCGGGCTCTATAACGTCAAGCGCCTGCAACTGGGCTTTTTGCGTGCCCGTGCTGTCGTGCAAAGCTACTGCAATGCGGTCGATACCGCCAACAGCAACGTCGATGACCCGAACCCACGGCAGGCATTCCGGGACAAGACCGAGGCGAAATCCGCGGTGGCCGTCCAATCCCCGGACGGCGCGGGTTCTTCCGTCCCTGTCACTATCCCCGTCACCGTGGACATCGACGACCCGGTGCAGGCTGCCGCCCCAGCGCACTCGACAGAGCGCATGGTCAAGCCAACGCACGACCCCGGCCATGCCGCACGCCCCGGCTATGACCCGGATCTCCTTGGCCTACCCGTGCCCATGCGCAGGGTCACGCCCCCCTCCCAGACCCCTCTGCTCTCGACTGCGGGTCCACCACGCGCGACCATGTCCACTTCTCGCTGGCCATGAACAAACACCGGCGTCTGGCGCAGATCCCCGCTGCCAATGTCGATGCCAATCCCGCTCGCGTCCGGTCGGCGCCGGGGCGTGACTACACGCGCCGGGGCCTCAACCGGTTCACCTCCGACATCGACCGCGAGGGGTGGTTCACCGCCCCCCGCATTCTCGCGCAGCATCAACTGCCCAACCGTTTCTTCACCCGCGACCGCACGGCGTTCGACAAGGGCCACTTCGTCCTCTGCAATGCCGCGGGCTGGGGCGACACCTGTGCCGAGGTGCAGGCCGCCAACGGCGACACGTTCCATGTCACCAATTGCTCGCCCCAAGGCGACGGGTTTCAACCGCTCCAATCTGGGCGGGCTGTAGGGCAAGTTGGAGAACCTCGTTTTGACCGAAGCCACAGCCGAGCGTCTGCGTGTTTTCGCAGGTCCGGTCCTTGCGTATGATGATCCCGTATTCGTCGGCGTCGACAATATCGGCACCGTCAATGTGCGCATCCTCCGCGCCTATTGGAAGATCATCGCGGCCCAGAAGGCCGGCACGGTGCAAAACTTCGGATTATTACTGGAACAAGACCTTGCGGATGTGGATTCGGAGTTACGGTTGACGACGGAATGCACTCGACGCCTGACGTCCCTGTCCGAAATGCAGGATCGCATCGACGTGGTCACATGCGACCCGTACTGATCAGGGCCGAGCAAACCTGAACGTTCAAACGGGCGCAATCTGCCCCGCGATCATCGGGGCGGCCACGCCCGTCGTGCCCGGATAGCTTACCGGCAAGTCCCGTAGCCGCCGCATCGCGAGGTAGGCAAAACACTGCGCCTCGGTCGCGTCGCCTTCCCAACCGACGTTTTCGGCACGGTCCGCCTGCACGCGGGCATAGCGTTCGATCATCGCGAGAAGCGTCGGGTTTCGCCGCCCACCGCCGCACACGATCAGGCGGTCGGGCCGTTGAGGCAACAGGTCCAGACCCCGCCCCACGGCGCTTGCGGTAAATGCTGTCAGGGTCGCCGCCCCGTCGGCGTCGGACAGGTCCGCCACCCAATCGTGACCGAAGTCAAACCGATCCAGCGACTTGGGATAGGGCCGCGTCAGGTAGGGATGCGCCAGCGCGCGGGCCAACAGCCCTTCGTCGACCTGCCCTGTTGCCGCCAAGCGCCCGTCCCGGTCCATCTCTCCCAAGCCGCGCGCACCCATGAAATCGTTGATCGGAGCATTGGCGGGGCCGGTGTCGAACGCCGCCAACCCGCCCAGTCCATCGCGCGCCGTGACATTCGCCACTCCACCGAGGTTCAGGATCGCTGTCGCCGCGCCCCCCTCCAACCGATCCAGGAGCGCACCGTGATAGACCGGGCACATTGGGGCGCCCTGCCCGCCCGCCGCCATGTCACCGCTGCGGAAATCGAACACGACGGGCACGCCAAGGCGGCCCGCCATCGCGTGCCCATCGCCCAATTGTCGCGTCTGGCCAAGACGTTGCTCCGTGGGGGCCCGGTGCAGCACCGTCTGCCCGTGGAACCCCACCGCCACGATGTCTGCCATCGCAAGTCCGGCCTCTGCCACCAGACGCGCCACGGCGTCCGATTGAGCTCGGGTAATCCGTGCCTCCGCTTGGGCGAAAACCGCGGGCTCCGGGCCATCGAAGGCCCATACCTTCGCCTGTTCCAGACAACTCGCCAACATCGCATTTGTTTGCGCATCATAGGGGTAAAGCGCATGGGCCCCGAACCCGTCGATCCTGTCCCCATCGGTGCGTAGCAGCGCCACGTCGATGTTGCCGTCCAACACCGTGCCCGTCATCAGCCCCACGGCCCACTGCATCTTACCCGACATAAAGCGCCTCTCCCACGGTTTGGCGCAGGGTGCCGATGCCGGTCTCGATGTGACGCGAGGGATGCACCCGGTTTGTCAGAAGCGTCCACGCGCGCCCGGCCTCCGCGTCGATCCAAAGCCCTGTCCCGGTGAACCCCGTGTGCCCGATGGTCGCCACGCCACAACGCTGCCCGCCCGACCATCCGGCGTGGCGGATCTCCCAGCCATGGGTGCGCGACCCCTCGACCCGCGTGCCTGCCAATCCAAGTCCCTGCGCCAGCATCGCCTCGCCAACGTCCAGCAGCGCGTCCGCGGTCCCAAACAGCCCCGCATGGCCCGCGCCCTGAAGCGCAAAACAATTCTCGTCATGGACTTCGCCGCGCATCACACGGCCCCGCCAGGTGCAGGCCTCCGTCGCCGCGCAGGCCGCCGGATCGGGGGTGAAGGTGAACCCTGCGCCGGGGTCCATCTGGCGAATACCGCACCCCTCCAACCGCTCCAACGCAATGCCGAGGAGGATGAAGTTGATGTCGGAATAGACGGGTGTTGGCACGCGCCGCCATTCCCGCTGCAACACGAAGGCCCGCAGAGTGGCAGGGTCCTGGCCATAAGTGTAGAGGGGGGCCACCGCCGGGAAGGGCGTGCGATGGGCCAGGCAATCGCGGAAAGTCACGGCCCGCTCCCAGCAGTCCGCGTGGTACTGTCGGAAATCCGGGATGACCTGCGTCAAGGGCGCATCAAGGTCGATCCGCCCGGCTTTTGCATGGGCCAAGATCCGCCGCGCCGTGAAGACCGGCTTGGTCAGGGACGCGAGGTCGAAGATCGCCTCACGTGTCATCCCGGCCGAGTCTGGTACCACCTGCGCGGCACCGGCGCAGGCCACTTGCCGCCCGCCTGCGTCCACGACGCCCAAGACCGCGCCCGGGATGCGGCCCTTGGTGACGGCGTCGCCCACCAACGCCCATGCCGCGTCAAACCCCATCACCCGGCCTCCGCCACGAAACGGTGCCCCGGCCCATGCTCTTGCCAAAGCACTGCTGCGGGCTCCCAACCCGCCGGGCGCAGGGTCGAGGGGACTTCATCGGTATCCAGGGCGAAATCCACTTCGCGCTTTTCCAATGACGGCACGGCGGCCATCAACTTGCGGGTGTAGGGATGTTGCGGATCCGACAGCACATCGGTCGAGGGGCCCATCTCGACGATCTGGCCCGCATGGATCACCGCGATCCGGTGCGCGACCCGCTCCACCACGCCCATGTCGTGGGAGACGAACAGATACGCAAGGCCAAACTCCTTCTGCAAATCCATCAGCAAATCCAGCACCTTGGCCTGCACCGACACGTCGAGCGCCGACACCGCCTCGTCCAGTACAAGGATCTTCGGCTCTGGCATCAGGGCGCGCGCGATGCACACTCGCTGCCGCTGCCCGCCCGAGAATTCGTGGGGGTAGCGATCCAGCGCATCAAGGGGCAGGTCGACCTTACGCAGCAACGTCTCCATCCGCTCCACACAGGCCGCGTCCACGCGCCCCCCCGCAGCGATCACCGGCTCGGCGAGCGCGGTTCGGATCTTCATACGCCCGTTGAGCGACGCATTCGGGTTCTGGAACACCATCTGCACGGCCCGGTCCCCTCCACACGCAATGCGCCCCTTCGACGGCTTCACCAGTCCCAGCACCGCGCGGGCCATGGTCGATTTACCCGATCCGCTTTCGCCGACGACTCCCAGGGTCTCTCCGGGGGCCAGGTCGAACGAGACGTTCGACACGGCATGGACGACCCCCTTCGACTTGCGCAGGAAGCCACCGCCGACCGGGAACCGGACGGCCAAGTCGTCGACCTGCAGCGCAGGCTTTCCGGCGGCGTCGTTGGCCTTGGGCGCGGCAGCCCCATGGCGGAAAAGGGGAACGGCGCTGAGCAAATGGCGCGTGTATTCATGCCGGGGCCAGTCGATGATATCGCCTGTAGACCCGCTCTCGACCACCATGCCGTTTTGCATGACGACCACCCTGTCGGCGATACCGGCCACGACGCCGATATCGTGGGTGATGAAGATCAGGCCGGTCCCGGTTTCACGCTGCAACTCGGCCAGCAGGGCAAGGATTTGCGCCTGAATGGTCACGTCCAGCGCCGTCGTGGGTTCATCCGCGATCAACAGCCGAGGCTCACCAGCCAGCGCCATGGCGATCATGATCCGCTGCAACATCCCACCCGACATCTGGTGCGGCGCCTGATCCAACCGCCGCTCGGCGTCGGGGATGCGCACCCGGTCCAAGGCACGGATGGCGGCCTGCCGCACCGCGCGGCCTGACATCCCGTGGCGCTTGGCGAAGATCTCTCCTATCTGGGTGCCGACCTTCAGGACGGGGTTGAGAGAGGTCATCGGCTCTTGGAAAATCATCCCGATCTCGCGCCCACGCAGGCGCTGCAAGGCAACCTCTTCCGCTTGGACCAGGTCGGTTGTTCCATCCAGAAGTATGGACCCGCCCCGGATCCGCCCGCCGCTGTAGTCGATCAGGCGGTTGATCGACATCGCGGTCACCGACTTGCCCGATCCGCTTTCTCCGACGATTGCGAGGGTCTCTCCGGCGGCGACATCGAAACTGACGTTGTGCACAACATCCGTATCGCCAAACCCCACCCGCAGGTCCTTGACCGACAGCAGCGTCATGCCCGGCCCCTTTGCGCCTTGGGGTCCGTGATGTCGCGCAAGGCGTCCCCCAGCAGGTTGAAGCCAAGGACCGCCAGCATGATTACCGCCGCCGGAAAGATCAGCAGCCAAGGCGCCATTTCCATCAGGTTGCGGCTGTCCGACAGCATCAGGCCAAGCGACGGATGCGGCGGCTGCGTGCCGAGGCTGAGGAAGCTAAGCGCCGCCTCCGTCAGCAGCGCCCAAGCCAGCGCCAGGGTAAATTGCACGGTCAGGGGTGCCACGAGATTGCCAAGCAGGTGCCGCGACAGGATGTAGGTGCGAGAGCTGCCGAACGTCCGTGCCGCATCCACGAAACTGCGCGTCTTCAGCGACAGCGCCGGACCGCGCGCCACCCGGGTGAAGATTGGCGTGTAGACGATGGCGATCGCCAGGACGCTCGTCCATACGCCCGGTTGCAGGATCGCCACAATCAACAGCGCCAGCAAGATCGCCGGGAAGGCCAGAAGGACGTCCATGGAGCGCATGGCGACCCCGTCCCACAGTCCCCCGAACCACGCCGCCGTCAGGCCCAGCACGGTGCCCAGCGTTGCCGCCAGTGACACCGATAACAGCGCCACCTTGAACGACCGGCCGATGCCCTCCATCAGGCGGCTGAGCATGTCGCGCCCGAACAGGTCCGTGCCCAGAAGATAGGTGCCGCTGGGGGCTTGCAGCCGCGCAAGGCGGTCTTGGGCGAGCGGGTCGTGGGGCGTCAGGCCCAGCAGGCCCAAAAGGGCGGCAAGGCCAAGCACGCCGATGATCACAAGGCTGATCCGCCCCGCCGAATGATCCCAAAGCGCGCGCAACAGACTCATGATTGGTTCCCGTAGCGGATGCGCGGATCAAGGGCGGCGTAGGCCAGATCCACAAGCAGATTGACCAACATGAAGTTGAAGGCGATGAACAGGATCACCCCTTGAACGAGGGCGTAGTCGCGCTCCAGAATGGCATCCAGCACAACGCGGCCCAAGCCGGGAAGCGCGAAGATTTGCTCGACAATGACAGCGCCGCCCAGCAGGTAGCCGAATTCGACCCCGCTGAGCGTCAGGACCGGGATCAGCGCGTTGGGCAACGCGTGGCGCCAGATTACGTAGCGTTCCGAGAAGCCCTGGGACCGCGCCGTGCGCACGTAATCCTCGGACAGGATGTCCAACATCGCCGCCCGCGTGATCCGCGTCACAGCGGCGGCAAAGGCCGTGCCAAGGGCGAAGGCGGGCAGGATCATCTGCGCCAGGTTACCCAGGGGATCTTCGGTGAAGTGCACGTAGCTGCCCATGGTGGGCAACACTCCAAAACCCACCGACAGGATGAAGATCGCCAGAAGCGCCACGACGAAATTGGGCATCGACTGGCCGACCATGGCAAGGATGCGCACGATCAGATCAGACGCGCGGTTGGCATGGACCGCCGCGAAGACGCCCGCTGGCAGGCCGATGAGCAGGGCGATCACCATCGACATCAGCGCCAGTTGCAGGGTCAGGGGGAAGCGTTCAAGGATCAGGTCGAGGACCGGCTGGCCATAGGTGACGGAAATTCCCAGGTCTCCCCGGAACAGCCCCGCCAGCCAGCGCCCGTATTGCACGGCCCAGTTCTGATCGAGCCCGAAATACGCTGTTAGCGCCTCGCGCTGAGCGGGCGTCAACATGCCTGCTTCGGTGCCCAGCATCGCCGTGATGGCGTCGCCGGGCACCAGCCTTATTGCGACAAAGACGAACACCGACACGCCCAGCATGACCAGCGGAAACACCGCGAGGCGTCTGAGAAGATAGGTCATGCCCCCGTCCTCATGTAGCGCAGCGGTAGGACATGAAAGAAGGTCCCGCCCTGTGCCCTATTCAGCCAAAGTCACATCGACCAACCCGAAGAGCGATCCGGTAGGCGACGCCTCGAACCCTGAAACGCCTTCGACCTGCGCCGTGTAGGTGTTGCCGGTGAACAGCCACACCCAAGGCGACATATCGGCCAGATGGCCCTCGAACTCGGCGAAGATCTCGCTGCGGCGCGCCGGATCGGTTTCCGTGCGGCCTTCGTTCATCAAGCTGTCGAGCGTGTCGTCGATGTAGTTGGCCACCCCTTGCAGGTTGCCGTCCCGCGTCCAGTAACGATTGTACATCGTGTAGGGATCCACGCGGCCCCCGTTCAATGCCACGGCCATGTCGAAATCAGCCGCCAGCCAACGGTCGATATAGACGCTGAGTTCCTGCATCTCGATCTCAAGCTCGATGCCAACCTCGGCCAGTTGCGACTGGATCACCTGCGCCACGGAAGAGGCGGTTGGCGGCTCTCCGGTGGCGGCCATGACCGTAGCCGTGAAGCCATCAGCATAGCCCGCCTCGGCCAGCAATTCGCGGGCGCGATCCTGATCCTGTTCGTAACAGAACAGGCCACTGGGGTCCGTGCGATAGGCCGGCGACGTCAGCGGCCCCGTCACTTCGCCCTCACCCAGAAGGGCGGCATCCAGAATGTCCTGCCGGTCGATTGCACAGGAAATCGCCTGGCGCAGCGGCAGGGAGTCCATCGGCTCGCGGGCGGCGTTCAACTGCAACACGTAGTAGCTGAGTGTCGGCGCCGTGTTCAGGCTGAGGCCCGGCGATTGCGGGATCAGCGTGGCGACCAGCGGGTCGTTGATCAGGGCGAAATCCGCCTGCCCGGCGCGCAGGGCGGCCAGAAGTGCCGTCTCGTCGGGCAATACGCTGATGGCGATGTTGTCATAGGCGACGTCGCCGCCGTGCCAGCCGTCGAAAGCCACCAGATTGGCACTGGCGTTGGGGGTTCGGCTTTCCAGTGTAAAGGGACCGGAGCCCACGACTTCCGTGGCGATTGTCCCGGCCTCAATGGCAGAAGCGGGCACCACGGCGGCGTTGACGGAGGCCATGCCGTTCAGGATCGGCGCATCCGCGCCGTCCAACACGAAGGTGACCGTGTGGTCATCTGGGGTCTGGATCTCGATGATCGAGGTGTAGTTGGCGCGCGCAATCGCGCCGGTTTCCTCGTCCAGAATGCGGGTGAACGACGCGGCCACATCGGCGGATGTCACCGGCGTGCCGTCGTGGAACATCGCGTCGGGATCCAACTGGAAGGTCAGCTGCAAGCCGTCGTCCGAGAACGCCCAGCTTTCCGCCACGGCGGGCTGCAACTCCAGGTTCGCGTCAAGCCGCACCAGCGGCTCGTACATCAACTCCAGCAGGCGGATCGTCGCGAAACCGGGCTGCGTGTGCGGGTCGAGGCCCGTCGCGTCCTGCGACCAGGCCAGGTCCAGCGTTTGTGCCGACAAGGGCGTCACCATCGCGGTGGTCAAAAGCGCAAGCGCCGTGGTCTTAAAGGTAGTCATTCCAGTCATCTCCCAAGTTCCGTGGTTGTTTCAAACGGCGGGGTTTTGTCCCGCTCTTTCAATGGCTTTACGAAGGAAGCCTCCTTCGGCCTCCAGGGTTGCCCGCGCCGTTTCGGCATCGAGGCCCGTCATCTGCATCAGAAGCGCCAGCTTCACGCTGCCTCCGCCTTGCTCCAGCGCCGCGCGGGCTTCGGCCGGGCTGCATCCGGTCGCCTCGACCAGCATCGACAGCGCCCGTTCAGCCAGCTTCTGGTTGGAGATCGTCACATCGACCATCCGGTTTCCCCAGGTCTTGCCCCGCCGGATCATGCTTGCCGTGCTCAGCATATTCAGCACCATTTTCTGGGCCGTGCCGGATTTTAACCGGGTGGAACCCGTCACAACCTCGGGGCCCACAACCGGAGAGATCGCCGTATCGGCAAGGGCCGACAGGGGCGATCCGGGGTTGCACGTCAGCGCCGCCGTGGCAGCCCCTACCCCCCTGGCGTGGCGCAGCGCGCCCATGACGTAGGGTGTTCGGCCACTGACGGCGATGCCCACGACGACGTCCGCAGCGCTCACGGCAATCGCTTCAAGATCGGCCGCGCCGCGCGTCTCGTCATCCTCGGCCGCCTCAACGGAATGGCGCAACGCACGATCGCCGCCTGCAATCAGGCCCACGACCATCTCGGGCGGGACGGAAAATGTCGGCGGGCATTCCGAGGCGTCCAACACACCCAACCGCCCGCTGGTGCCGGCGCCGATGTAGATCAACCGCCCGCCTTCGTTCAGCGCATCGACGATCCGGTCGACGACCTCGGCAATTGCAGGCAGCTCTGTGGCCACGGCATCGGCCACGCCGCGATCTTCCTCGTTCATGCAGGCGATGATCTGGGCGCTGGACATCAGGTCGATCTGCTCCGTGCGCGGGTTCCGCGCCTCGGACACAAGCGTCTCAAGATCCGATGTGATGGTGGCAGACACGGCAGCGACTCCCCTTCTTGCCCGCAAGGTTGAATTTTTTATTCGTCGCTGTCAATTTTTTTGTGGTAGATTATTCCAAATCGACAGCCCGAGGTTCCGCCGTGTCCATTCTTACCCTCATGCAAGCCCAACGAGGGACGCTATCGGCAGGCGAACGGCAGATCGCCGACACCATTCTGGACGATCCCGACACCATGGCGCGCCTCTCTTCCAGCGAGTTGGCCCGCGCCGCCGGGCGCAGCCAATCGTCGGTGGTGAAGTTTTGCCAGAAGCTGGGGTTTTCCGGCTATCAGGACCTGCGGTTGGAAATCACCCGCGCCGCCGCCGCCCGCACCGCGACGGTGGAGGCGGTGCATAGCACCATCGACCTTGGCGACGATGCCTCCGTCACCGCGCAGAAACTTTTGGCCAGCAAGGTCAACGCCTTGCAAGAGACGCTTGGCATCAATCCGCCCGCCCGTCTGGACGCTGCTCGAGATGCGCTGAATACGGCGGCGCGCGTGCAGCTTTCCGGCGTCGGTGCCTCGTCGCTGGTGGCCCGCGACTTCGCCTACAAGCTGCAAAAGCTTGGCATTCCGGTTCTGTTCGACGCCGACAGCCACATCCAGATGGCCCATGCGGCCTCCCTCACGCCCAAGGACGTGGTCGTGTCACTCTCGCAATCCGGCACCAGTCTGGAGACCCTGCGTATTGCCGAGGCCGCCGCGCGGCGCGACGCCACCCTTGTCACCGTCACGGGCTTACACCCCAATCCTCTTGCGGATCTGGCCGCCTTCGCCCTGCGGACCGTGACCGATGAAGATCAGGTGCGCTCCTCCGCCATCACGTCGCGTGATGCGCAATTGATCCTGTTGGATCTTCTGTTCCTGCGCCTCGTGCAGATCCGCGATGACGCGGTCGAGCGTATCAGCGGCGTGGCCAAGGCTGTCGCCCCCCTGAAGCTGTGACGCAGGTCCGTCCCTACACGCCTGCCGACCGCGAGGCAGTGGCGCGCCTCAACGTGACTTATTATACAACAACTCACGGGTTCAACGGGACCTTCGCAGATGCCGTTGCGGGCGCGTTGGACAGCTTGGGGGATGGCGATCTGGGCTGGGTCGTGACGGATCAGGGCCGCATCGCGGGCTCTCTGTTCCTGTCGGTCGAGACGCCCGACGTCGGCCGCCTCCGCCTGTTCCTATTGCGCCCCGATCTGCAAGGGCGCGGCCTTGGGCGCGTGCTTCTGGGTCACGCCCTTGCTTCCACTTCACCCCTTGGCATCACGCGTCTCAACGTCTCCACCTTCACGATCCACAGGGGCGCCTGCGCCCTCTACACCGCCTCGGGTTTTTCCGAGACCGCGCGCCTGCCCTGCCATGCATTCGGCCGCACGCTGGAGCAGGTGGATTTCAGCCGCACCATCAGCGCCTGACCCACGCCCGTCGGACCGCAAAGATCCCGGGCGGCCCTTGTCTTGGACGCATTCGTTCCTGTCGACCCGGGCCTTCCGTCGCCTTCTACGGGGTCAGGAATTCCTTACCCAAGCGACAGAAACGGCGGCGTGGCGCGTATCACTTACCGTCACCATTAGACAAAACCACTTTTTTAAACCCAAAGGAAATTGACCCATGAAACTGAATGTTAAAACTCTCGCCCTCGTTGCCCTTGCCACCTGTGCTGCAGTGCCTGCATCGGCCAACACCTTCCTTGGCGCCCGCATGGCCGCGGATACCAGCGACGTCGACATCATCAGCGTACCGGGCCCGGCACTCGTCCGTGAGGTGCGCTTCTGTGTCGTCAACTGCGCGGTGCATTTCGGAGACGTCGACGTCCGCTTCGCCATCGGCACCAGCCAGGACCTGCCCGTTCGCCGCATCGTGCGCCCCGGCAACTGCACCAACTGGCTCGATCTGCGTGGCCCGGTCCGCAACATCGATGAGATCCGGTTCCGCTATCAGACCATCGTCAACGCAGGCCCCCAGGCCATCGTGACCGCCCACGGTCGGTAATCGCCACTGGTCCCGCGCTTCATCGCGCGGGGCCTTTTACCCCCCGTGAAGGAAGTGCAGGACGTCGCCATCCTTGACCACGTAGCCCTTGCCTTCCGCCCGCATCTTGCCCGCCTCCTTGGCGGGGTTTTCACCGCCCAGCGTCACGTAATCATCATAGGCAATCGTCTCGGCCCGGATGAACTTGGCCTCAAAATCGCCGTGGATCACGCCGGCGGCGGCGGGGGCCAGCGTGCCCTCCTTGATCGTCCAGGCGCGGGCCTCTTTGGGGCCGACGGTGAAGTAGGTTTGCAGGTTCAAAAGCTCGTATCCGGCGCGGATCAGTCGGTCGAGGCCGGGCTCTTCCAGCCCCAATTCCTCCAGGAACATCTCGGCGTCATCGGCATCCAGTTGGCTGATGTCTTCCTCGATCTTGGCGGAGATCACCACGTGGGCGTTGCCCTGCGCGGCCGCCATTTCGGCGACCCGCGCGGACTGGGAATTGCCTGTGCCCGCGTTCTCTTCTTCAACATTGCAGACGTAGAGGATCGGCTTGGTGGTCAGCAATTGCAACATCTTCCAGGCTTTCGCGTCTTCATCGGCCACGTCCACGGTGCGTGCGGGCTTGCCGTCTTCCAGCGCCGCTTTCGCGGCGTTCAACAGGCGTTCCTGCTGCACCGCTTCCTTGTCACCACCGCGCACCTTTCGAACGAGGTTCACCATGCGCTTCTCGATGCTTTCCAGATCGGCAAGCATCAGCTCCGTCTCGATGGTTTCCGCGTCCGCGATGGGATCCACGCGGCCATCGACGTGGACGACGTCTCCATCCTCGAAACAGCGCAACACATGGGCAATCGCGTCGGTCTCGCGGATGTTGGCGAGGAACTGGTTGCCGAGGCCTTCACCCTTGGAGGCCCCCTTCACGAGGCCCGCGATATCCACGAAGGTCATCCGCGTCGGGATGATCGACTTGGACGCCGCAATCGCGGCCAGTTTGTCGAGGCGGTCGTCCGGCACGGCGACGTCGCCCACATTCGGCTCGATCGTGCAGAACGGAAAGTTCGCGGCCTGCGCGGCGGCGGTGCGCGTCAGCGCGTTGAACAGGGTCGATTTGCCGACATTCGGCAGGCCCACGATGCCCATTTTGAAACCCATGTGACGCACTCCGCTGAAGCGTTGAAATCAGCGCGCATGTAGGTCGCGCGCGGGGGGAAGGTCAAGGCACCGCCGCCTTTGTCGCACGGCGAGGGCGGCCCGCTGGGGCGCGAACGGCGGGCGCACCAAGGGCATCATCGCGCCACCCGTGGTCGCAGGCCGATTGACTTGCCCCCCCACGCGCGTAGACGGACGCCATGACCACCGACGTCTTGCCCTCCGCCCGCGCCGAGCTTGCGCCCCTGATCCGCCTTTCGGTTCCCCTGATGGTGGGCCTGACGGCGGCGTTGCTGATTGGCGTGGTGGATACGGTCATGATCTCGCCCCTTGGCACGGTGCCCCTGGCGGCGGCGGGGGTGACGACCGCCGTGTTGATCATCCTGATCTCGGCGCTTTGGGGCCTGCTTACCGTGATCTCCGTCCAGATCAGCCAGGCCGAGGGCGCGGGCGAGCCTGCCAGGGTGGCACTTGCCCTACGCTCGGGCCTACTTCTGTGCCTCATCGGAGGCGTCCTCGCGGCCGCCCTGATGATGGGCGTCTACCCCCTTCTCGGTCCCTTCGGCCAACCGCCAGAGGTCTTGGAGATCCTTCTGCCCTACTGGGCCTCCATGGCGTTGTGGATCGTGCCATTCACCCTCTTCTTCGGCCTCAAGGCGCTGTTTGATGCGGTGGATTGGCCGTGGGTCGCCGTCGGCCTCAGCTACATCGGCGTGGTGGTGAACATCCCGGCCAATTACACCTTCATCCACGTACTGGACATGGGCATCCTTGGGGCGGGACTTGCCTCGATCCTGTCGCAGTCGTTGTCACTTCTGGCGGCGTGGCTCGTCGTGACCCGGGCCGAGGGCCTCCGGGCCTATCGTCAAAAGGTCGCCGTCGCCTGGATCGATGTGCGGGCGCAACTGCGCGACAGCCTGCCCCTGTGCCTGGGGTATGCGGGCGAAGGCGGGGCCTATGCGATGATCGGGCTGATGATCGGCTGGCTCGGGGCCGAAGCGCTGGCCGCCCACCAAATCGTCAACGCATTGGGCGGCGTCGCCTACGTGATCCCCTTGGGCATGGCAGGTGCGGTGTCCATCCGTGTTGGCAATGCGGTGGGCGCGGGGCGGCGCGACCGCCTGCGCCCCATCCTGAAAGCCTCGTTCCTGATGGTGGTGCTGTGGCAAGTGCTGGCCGCTTGCGTCTTCATCTTCGGCGGGCGCCTGTTGGCCGATTCCATGTCCACCGACCCCGCCGTGATCCAACTGGCCACGACGCTGTTTCTCGTCATGGCCGCGATGCAGATCGCCGATGGCATCCAAGGCACGTCGTTGGGCGCGTTGCGCGGCATGTCGGACATGGAACGCCCTACGACCATCACGCTGATCGCCTATTGGCTGCTGGCGCTACCGGCCAGCTACCTGCTTGGCATCACGCTGGAAATCGGGGCCGTCGGGATCTGGGCAGGCTACACCCTCGGATTGGTCGTGGCGGCCATTGCCCTGCCGTGGCGGTTCTGGCGCCTGACCGCGTAGACCGGGTCCGGGCCTTGGCCCGGCTGGCCCGCCCTTAGCCGCGTTTTTCGCGCCGCTCGAAGATGATGAACCACGCCAGCAGAACGAACATCGGATGGGTCAACCCGCCCGAGAAGATCAGAGCAAGGATCCAGATCGGTGCCACGATGATCCCCAAAATGACCCTTCCGGCAAGAAAGATCGACAAGGGCGGCAGCAGAAGGGCGAGTAAGTAATTCATGCACCCAACATGGGAACGACTGCCCGCCGCGTCCAGACATCTTGGGAAAACCCGCGCCTCTTTCCCCGCAGTGTTTGCCCCCCATTGATTTCACGGGGCCCTTGGGCCAAACCCAACCGCGAACCGCCAAGACGAAAGCCCAGACCATGACCCGTATCGACGACACCTTCGCGCGCCTCCAAGCTTCTGATAAAAAGGCGTTCGTTTCCTACATCATGGCCGGCGATCCGGATTACGATACCTCGCTTGCGGTCATGCGCGGTCTGCCCGCTGCGGGCGTCGATATCATCGAGTTGGGCGTGCCCTTCACTGACCCCATGGCCGATGGCGCCACCATCCAGCTTGCGGGGCAACGGGCGCTCGACGGGGGCATGACGCTGGAGAAGACCCTGCAAATGGCCCGTGACTTCCGGACTGGTGACACCACCACGCCCATCGTTCTGATGGGCTACTACAACCCGATATATTCCCGTGGCGTTGACGCCTTCCTTGTGGCCGCCAAGGACGCGGGCATTGACGGCCTCATCGTCGTCGATCTGCCGCCTGAAGAGGATGAAGAGCTCTGCATCCCCGCCCAGGCCGCTGGCCTCAATTTCATTCGTCTCGCCACCCCCACCACCGACGACAAGCGCCTGCCCAAGGTGCTGACCAACACGTCGGGCTTCGTCTATTATGTCTCGATTACCGGCATTACCGGTGCCGCAGCTGCCCAGGCGACGGATGTCGCCCCCGAGGTTGCCCGCATCAAGGCCGCGACAGACATTCCCGTCATCGTAGGCTTCGGCATCACCACGCCCGAGGCTGCCGAGAACATCGCAGGCGTCGCCGACGGCTGCGTGGTTGGCTCCGCCATCGTGGCGCAAATCGCAGATGGCAAGCCGGTTGAAGACGTATTGGCCTTCGTGAAAACGCTGTCGGACGGGGCACATCGGGCATGACACGCGGCATCCTCCTCGCCGCCGCGTTGGCGGCAACCCCGGTGACCGCCGCCGCGCAGGACGTCGATCTGGAAACCGGTGCCGCCCTCTTCGCGGACAACTGCGCCGCCTGCCACGGCGCCGAAGCCCATGGCGACGGCCCCGCTGCAGTCGGGCTTTCCACCCAACCCGCCGACCTGACCCGCATCGCCGATCGGCGCGATGGCGTTTGGCCGATCTTCGAGGTCATGTCGATCATCGACGGCTACACCCAAGCCACCACGCCCCGCGACGACATGCCGATCCTCTCCGCCCTCACCGAAGGCCCGATTATCGAGCTTACAGCCGACAACGGCCTCACCACGGAAGTGCCCGCGAACCTTCTGGCCGTGGCGGATTACCTCGAAAGCATCCAGTCCCCGCCACCGGAACGCTACGTGCCATGACGGCTGCCTGGGGTGAGTGCTGCCGAGTTGCAGTGCCGCTTGCAAAGGTACGGATCACGGCGGACAAGCCGGTTGAACCAGTGCTGACGTTCGTGAAGGCGCTGCCGGATGCCACACATCGGGGATGAGTGGCGTGACCCGGCCGCCCCGTACAGAAGCTGACTATGGGTTCGCCAAGCGATTGGCCTAGAGATAACGCCTTCGGGCCGGGAAATTGCAGTGCCCGGGTCAGGCGCTGACCCTAGTCGCGTAAATTGTGCTGCACGCGTCGGACATGGCGCAGCGTATCTGTCAGCATCGCAGTCATCAGGCCAAACATCAGAAAACCGTTCGCCCCGGTCATGCCGCCCAACAGCCGCTCATCCTGGGGGACGACCACGTCGCCAAGACCCAGGGTCGTGTAGGCGACAAGGGAATAGTAAACGGCTTCTTCCATCGAGCCGAAGACTGACATGCTGGCGAAAACAATGGCCCATAGCCACACGCCCATGGTCATCATGGTCATCGTAGACAGCACAACCATGAAGATCACGACGAACGACTTGGCGGGCTTCGGAGGGCGGCGCAGCCAAGGCTCCATCCACAGCAATACCTCGTTGAGAACCCACCAGACCATGGCGGCCCCAACCAGTGAAACGAGGGTGATAACGGAACCAAGCATCAGTTGGCTAAGCATTATCCGGAAATCCTTCTCGTGGTGGTGCAGCTTTTTCAAGGGGCAAGGATTGCGTCTTGCCTGATGCACTGACCCCACTTCATGGCACCCGTCAGCGTCCCTGACAAACCAATACGCCCTGACAGGCAGTATAGCCAGACAACAGGCTGACCCCTTGCCACAGTTCCCTTGGCCAACGCAGGCCGCCACCATATGTGTCGCGCAACTGCATGTAGCGGTCAGGAGAAACGAATGCCGGATACGCTGCACGACGGGGACGCCCTCAACCTGGATGTCGCCGCATCACACATGGTCACGCGGATCCCGCGCGTCCGTGCAGAAGCCACTGTCGACAGCGTTCTGGAGCTGTTGCGCGGACAAGTCTTCCAATGTGCCGATACGATCTTCGTGGTTGATCCCCAGGATCGCCTTCTGGGCATCGTTCGCATCAATGATCTGTTTTCCGACGGGACGCGTCTGATCCAAGACATCATGGTGCCAGAACATGAAGCGGTCGCGCTTGGGGACGATCAGGAAGAGATCGCGTCCCTCGCAATCCGTCTCAACATGATCGCGGTGCCTGTGGTCGACTGGGATCAGAAACTCGTCGGCGCGGTTCCACCAGAAGCGCTGTTCCGCATCCTGCGGGACGAACATATGGAGGATCTTCAGCGCTTCGCAGGCATCGCGGCCCATGACGACGGTCCCGATGCCGCATTGGACGCTCCCCTGTTCAACCGGTTCTCTAGGCGTCTGCCCTGGCTGGTCTTCGGCCTGTTGGCGTCTTCGCTGATAACGGTCGTGATGGTCGGCTTCGAGCACACGCTTTCGTCGAATGTGTCGGTGGCGTTTTTCGTGCCCGCTCTGGTCTACATCGCCGGGGCCATCGGCACGCAAGCGGTTTCGGTCTCTGTCCGGGGCTTGTCGGTCGGAGAGGTCGACATTGGGGCGCTGCTTCGGGACGAGTTGATTATCGGATCTGCGATCGGGACCGCGCTGGGGTCGTTGGCCGGTCTGGCCGTGATGATCTTCTTTGGTGACGTCATTCTGGCCGTGGCCGTTGGTCTTGCCGTCCTTGCGGGCGGAACGGTTTCTGCGGTTGTCGGGTTTGGCCTTCCCTGGGTGTTCAAGAGGTTCGGATCAGATCCAGCGCTTGGAAGTGGTCCGATCTGCACCATCATTCAGGATGTCACGAGCCTGTTCATCTATTTCGCATTGGTCAGCTTACTGGTGTTATGATCGCATCGCCGCGGCGCGCATCGGCCACCCTTGCCGTCGCGCAGCCCATGGCGCAATCACCCCATGGACTCAGCGCCTCCGCATTGGTAAACATTTCTTACCACATGACGGAGACGACCCGATGCCCCCCATCACCGAGATCGAAGACCTCAAGCGGATCTACAAACGCCGCGTGCCGAAGATGTTCTACGACTATGCGGAATCGGGCAGTTGGACCGAGCAGACGTTCCGCGAGAATTCCAGCGATTTCGACCAGATCCGCCTGCGCCAACGCATCGCGCGCGATATGGACGGGCGCACGACGGCGGGCAAGATGGTGGGCCAGGACGTTTCCATGCCCGTGGCGTTGGCGCCCGTGGGGCTTACCGGCATGCAATCCGCAGACGGAGAGATCAAGGCCGCCCGCGCGGCCGAGCGTTTCGGCGTGCCCTATACACTATCCACCATGTCCATCTGCTCTATCGAAGATGTCGCAGAGCATACCCAGAAACCCTTCTGGTTTCAGGTCTATACCCTGAAGGACGACGACTTCATGAAGCGGCTGTTCGCCCGCGCCAAGGCGGCGGGCTGCACGTCGCTGGTTATTACCGTGGACCTGCAAATCATGGGTCAGCGGCACAAGGACATCAAGAACGGCCTCTCTGCCCCGCCCAAACTGACGGCGAAATCCATCGCCAACATGGCCACGAAAGTGCCCTGGGGGCTGGAGATGCTGGGGACCAAACGGCGATTTTTCGGCAATATCGTGGGCCACGCCAAGGGCGTGACGGACCCCGGCTCTCTGTCGTCGTGGACCGCAGAGGCCTTCGATCCCTCCCTCAATTGGGAGCGGATCAAGGAGTTCCGCAGCTGGTGGGACGGCCCGGTGATCCTGAAAGGCATCCTGGACGCGGACGACGCAAAAGAAGCGATCAACGTGGGCGCTGACGCCATCGTCGTGTCCAACCACGGCGGGCGGCAGTTGGACGGCGCCTTGTCCTCGATCCGCATGTTGCCCACGATCATGGACGCCGTGGGCGACAAGATCGAGGTGCATCTCGATAGCGGCATCCGCTCGGGCCAGGACGTGCTGAAGGCACTGGCCATGGGGGCCACGGGCACGATGATCGGGCGGGCGTACGTCTATGGCTTGGGCGCGCGCGGGCAGCAGGGCGTGACCGACGCGCTGGAGGTGATCCAGAAGGAATTGTCCACCTCCATGGGCCTGTGCGGGGAACGCGACGTCGCCAACCTCAGCCGGGACAACCTTCTGATCCCGAAAGGGTTTCAGGGCGATTGGGAATAGCGCCGCCGAAGGTAGGCGGCGAGAAGCGGCGCGATAAGCGCCACCGCCGCGACCGCGGCGAACGCCCACCGCAGGCCGACTGCGCCGGACACAAAACCCATCAAGGACGGGGCCAGCACGAACCCCATGAAGCCGATCATGGCGGCGCGGGCGACTGCAGCGGTCCGATGCTCGGGCCGCACCATCCGGCCCACGATCGCAAGGCCCACCGGGCCGACCGCTGCAATGCCCAACCCCATGGCCCCAAAACCGACATAGGCCGTCAACGGCGACACAGCCGCCGCCGCAATCAGCGCGCCCACGCTGGCCATCGCGGTGCCGATCACGATGATCGCATGCTCGCTGAACCGCTCCGTCAAGGCCTGACCCGAGAAGCGCCCTACCGCCATCGTCAGACCCAGAACCGCCGGGCCGAACGCGCCCTCGGCGGCGCGGCCGCCCAGCGTGCGCTCGATATGCAAGGCCGACCAGGCCTCAACCGTGGCCTCTACGAAGAAGGCGACCAGCACGATGGCACCGCACAACACCACCAAACCCCAGGGGAATCGGTTGGCGCGGCGCGCCTCGTGATCGACAGGCTCCACTGCCATTTTCAGCGGCAGCGCCATGAGCACGATCGCCACGGCCACCACACCGAAGATCTGCGCAGGGTTCCACCCAGCCTCGCGCGCGAAGCCGGTCATCACGGCAGATATCGCGTAGGCCACTGAAAACATGGCGTGGTTTGCATTCATCAGGCTGCGGTTGTGGCGCGCCTCCAACTCTGACACGCGGGCGTTCATCACCACATCCAGAATGCCCGAGCAGTAGCCCGCCAGCACCATCGCCACAAAGAACAACAGCGGCGATGCTGCGAGCGCGGGACCAAGGGCCACGGCGGCGAAAAGGCACCCCGCGACCGGCATCGCCCAGGCGCCCAACAGGCGGTCGAACAACGGCGCCATCCACATGGTTGCAACCAAACCAAGGGAAGTGCCCAGAAGGATCAAGCCGAACAACGCGTCATCGGCCCCAATTCCCGCTTTCAGAACAGGGACTTGCGCGGCAAAACTGCCCCAGAAGGTGCCCACGATCATGAAGGCGACCAGCGGGCGGCGGGACAAGGAGAGGGCGGATAGAATGGACATGGCCGCAACCGCTGTCACGGACGCTCGGCTCGTGCAAGAGGGGGCTTTCCAAAACCGCCCTCCTCCCCTATACGCGCGGACTTGATAACCCAGAGCCGACACCCTTGGAGGCGGCTCATAATCTTAGGAGAATTCCAATGGCTGGTGAGATTCCTGATCTTATCGCTGAGGCACGGACGGGGACAGGCAAGGGGGCCGCTCGTCAAGCACGCCGTGAAGGTAACGTGCCCGGTATCGTATATGGTGGCGGCGCTGACCCGCTGGCGATCAACATCCCCTTCAACGTGCTGTTCAAGCGCCTGAAAGACGGTCGTTTCCTTTCGACCCTGTTCAACCTGAAGGTTGAGGGCCAGGAAGACGTCCGCGTGATCTGCCGCAACGTGCAGCGCGATGTCGTCAAGGACCTGCCGACCCACGTGGACTTCATGCGCCTCAAGCGCACGTCCAAGGTCAGCCTGTTCATCCCGGTCGAGGTTGTGGGCGAAGCCGAATGCCCCGCCATCAAGAAGGGTGGCGTGTTGACGATGGTCCGCCCCGAGGTAGAGCTGCGCGTGACCGCGGGTGACATCCCCGAGCAGATCACCATCGACCTCACTGGTCTGGAAATCGGCGACACCGTCACGATCTCCTCGGTCGAGCTGCCCGCAGGGGCCGTGGCCACCATCGACCGCGACTTCGTGATCGCCAACCTGACAGCGCCCTCTGGCCTTGTCAGCGCCGAGAACGAAGCCGACGACGAAGATGCACCGGCAGCGGACGAAGTGCCTGCCGCAGGCGACGAAAAAGAGTAATCCCTGCACATTGTGCAATGACGGCGCCGCTCGGGATTCCGGGCGGCGCCGTTTTCGTTTGTGGGTGCACGCCGGACTGGAGCAGGCGAGGTGCATGAAGGCGCGGGTCTGTAGTTGCCCCCAAAAGCGAGTGGCTGAATGACAATCGCAATTCCGGCATGACCCGTGATCAGGTGGAAGCGGGCATCCTGCAAACCATCGGGGCGGCGCAGATGATCTGGCCACCCCGGGTGTGGCTCGCCTTGATATCACCGAAACCCGCATCACAACGGATGGTTTCGCGGCGTCTTACGTGCATACTCAGGTCTGCAACGGCGTCATCATTGCCACCCAATCCGGGGACCGTCGCATCGACCACGCCGCGCGGGGTGCGCTGGAAGACCTCTACCCGGACCGAGGAAACACGATGTTCAACGTCGATCCCTTGGGCAAGGTCGGCGGCAGCACTGACTGGACAACCCAGCAGGTGCCAGCGGCCTGTTTCCCGCAACATCCGGGTCGCGCGAAACCATGCTCTGCGGCATCTTCGGAGCAGTCACAACCGGAGCCCCCCATGTCCTACCGCATCACCGGGCTCTCGCACGCCCTCTTCGCCCCCCTCTTCGGCAAGTCCGACGCCGAACTGGCCATGCTTGGCGTCGAGCGTGTCATCGCCGATGCGCCCAGTTGCTACCCCGACCGCATCACGATGCGCGACGCCGACGCTGGCGAAACGCTCCTGCTGCTGAACCACCAACATCAACCGGCAAACTCCCCCTACCAATCCAGCCATGCGATCTACGTGATCGAAGGCGCGACAGACACCTACGACGCCGTCGATGAAATCCCACCCGTCATGGCGCACCGCCTTCTGTCCCTGCGCGGCTTCAATACCGCCGACAAGATCGAAGACGGCCGCGTTGTGCCGGGCGCCGAGGCTGATGCAACGATCCGCGACATGCTGCGTAACAACAAGATCCGCTACATCCATGCCCATAACGCAGGCCACGGGTGCTATTCGGGCCTCATCACACGCGCCTGAGGGCCCCGACAGCGTGCAACCGCTCCTTCATCTTGCCAAATACAACTCAATCCCGCCCCAGTCACGGGCGCAGCGCGCAAGACTGGTGTGCACCGCTGGCAAAACAGCCCTAGCTGCCCTCGCTCCACACTTTGCGGAACCCAAGGATCTTGCCCCGTGACGTGACCGGATCATAGGTCATGTTCATGGCGCTCATCGCGTCGATGATCTTCTTGATCACCGTCGCCTCGTACTGCTTGGGATGGATCTCCATCACGCAAAAGCGCAGGGGGCATTTCCAGGGGCGGTCGAAGTAGCCCGCCTCGGCCCCTTCGACGTCCATCAGGACCACGTGGGGGCGGTGGGCGCGGATCAACTCGTGGAAACCGATCAACGGCACTTCGACCTGTCGGCCCCCTTTCGCGCCCAGACGCGATCCGGTGAACCCGCTGGCAATGTGAAAGCTGGCGGTTGCCCCGTCTTCTGCGTGGCCCACAACAGCGCCGTGCATCAGGCTGACGTCCGCCACGCCATTGCGGGCGTGGTTGGCCCGGATCACGGGCAAAAGATCGGGGTTGGCCTCCACCGACAGGACGTTCTCGGGCTCGGTCTTCAGGGCCGCCAGCGTCCCGACGTAGCCCAAGCCCGCCCCAAGCTCCAACACCCGGAAACCGGGGCGCACGCAGCGGTCGACGGACCGCGCCTCATCACCCTCGTAGGTGCCATCGATCAGCTTCTCGATGATCGAGGCATTGGCGAGGCCTGCAGGCAGGCCAAGCTCCACGCCGTTGAGGCGATAGATTGCGTCAGAGGGAGAGGTCATCTCGGTCATGTCTCGGGCAGTAGCGATGGATTTGGACAATTTGAGGGCGCAACAACCGCCCCCCTCTCAAAGACCCAGCGGATAGGCCCCGGTGGAAATCAGGATCTTACCACCGCTCATGTTGCTCGCATAGGCAGAGGGCGCGTCAGCCGCCAATTCCAGTGGCACATGGCGCGCGACATGGGTCCGGGCGAAGCCCGATTGCAGGCTTTTGGTGACCTGCCGCGTCATCAGCAGCAGTTCCGGCGCGGACTTCCTGGCCAGCCATTGCGACAGCCAGAACCCCTTCACACTCAGCCCTTTGAAGATCATCGTGCCGGAATGGATGCTGACGGGCGCGCCGGAAAGGCCGCCGTAGACAATGATCTGCCCACCGCTGCGAAGTGCCTGTCCGATCCGAAAGGACAGCGTCCCACCGACAGCGTCAAACGCCATCCGACAGCGCAGATCCTTGCACAGCTCAGCCAGCTCCGCGTCGAAATCCGGCGCCGTCTCGTTCAGGACAAACCGCGCGCCCTCGGCCTTCAGGGCGTCGACCTGCGCGTCCTTGCGCACCACGTTGATGATCTTGACGCCCTTTTCCTTGGCGCGTCTGCGGATCATCGCCCCCAATGCCCCCCCGGCAGCGGTGGAAATCGCGCTCCATTGCTTGGCACGCCGCACCTCGCCGACCAGCGCCATGGCGGTCAGCGGGTTCACGAAGCTGCTGGCCCCAACGCCGAGGCCCATCGTCTTGGGCAGCGGCAGCACGCGGCTGGCAGGGACGACCGCGTATTCGGCCCACAGCCCCTGATTCTGGCCCACGAAGGCCACGTTCTTGCCCATCACGATGCGGCCCATCAGGCCCGACCCCGCCGCGACGACGACGCCCGCCCCCTCCAGCCCCGGGATCAGCGGGTAATCCCAGCGCAGCCCGTATTCGCCATTCAGGATCGCCAGATCCGAAGGGTTGATCGGCGAGGCCGCGACGCGCACCAGGACCTCTCCGGCGCGCGGTCTTGGGCGTGGCACGTCCTCCAGCGATAGCCGCTCGCCCGGCCCATGCAGAACCAGCGCGCGCATCGTGTCCGGCAAATCATCCATCAAAGTTCCCCTTTGCGTACAACCTGCCACAGGGCCGGATGCCTTGGCAAACGCCGCGCCGCACCATATCAGAAGGGGTGTCAACCACGTCCTCAAGTAGCGCAGGGCGCGATCGGACACTGAAGGCCGTCCTCAAGTAGCCCAAAGGGCGGTAGGGCAAATAAAGGGAACCTCTTCTCATGCAGCTTTGGGTGGGCCTGGGCAATCCGGGCCCGAAATACGCAGGCAACCGCCACAACATCGGCTGGATGGCCGTGGAGCGCATCGCCGAAGATCACGGCTTCGCGCCGTGGCGGGCCAAGTTTCAGGGGTCGGTGTCCGAGGGCGTTCTGGGCGGCGAAAAGATCCTGCTGCTCAAGCCCGAGACCTTCATGAACCTCTCGGGGCAATCGGTGGGCGAGGCGATGCGGTTCTACAAGCTCGACAGCACCGACGTGACCGTATTCCATGACGAGATTGATCTCGCCCCGGCCAAGGTCCGCGTCAAGGCAGGCGGCGGGCACGCGGGCCACAACGGGTTGCGCTCGATCCATCAGCACATCGGCCCGCACTACGACCGGGTACGCCTGGGCGTCGGCCATCCCGGCCATAAGGATCGGGTGCCGGGATATGTGTTGAATGACTTTGCGAAGGCGGATCAGGCGTGGCTGGACGACGTGTTGCGCGGCCTCTCGGATGGCGCGCCGCATCTGGCCAAGGGCGATGGGGGCAAGTTCCTGAACGCGGTGGCCCTGCGCACGGCCCCGCCCCGCTCGTCCACCTCCACGCCCAAGGCCAAAGCTGAAAGCTGCGAGGAGGCCGCTCAAGTGGCCGAGGAGGGACCGCCTGACACGCGAAGCGCGCTTCAGAAACTCGCCGACAAGTTCCGATGAGCGACCGCCTCCGCGCCGCCTTCGCCCGAGGACGGGGCTCCACGTGGTCTACACCAACATCGTCGCACAGTATTTCTCAGGAGAGACGCAGGCAAACCTCCACACGACCCTCAACCACCACGGTGCCGCAGCCATGCCCGGTACGGGCCTCACGGCGACGCTTTGAACACGCGGCACCCCCAATCCATCGCACACTCGCGGGGGTCGATTTCCACGGCGCATGGATTCATTGGCAGAATGCCCTTTCGCCAACGCCCGCAACTGGCATAGGCTAGCGGTCGAACGACCTCCATCGGATTGGAGATCCACAGACCATGACGTTCGAAAAAGCCCCCTCTCTCAATGTGTTCGGAGAGGCCCTGCAAACCTGCTCGTCAGACCCTCTGACCGGGTTCTTCCGGGACGGCACCTGCGAAACCTGTGCAGAGGATCGCGGATCCCACACCGTGTGTTGCGTGATGACGGCAGAGTTCCTGGCGTTCTCGAAGTATGTTGGAAATGACCTCTCCACACCGCGGCCCGAATACGGCTTCGCGGGCCTCAAGCCCGGTGACGGATGGTGTGTCTGTGCATCGCGCTGGCTTCAAGCTGCCGAGGAAGGCGCGGCCCCCATGGTCTGCATGACCGCCACCCATAAGCGCGCGCTGGACATCATTCCGCTGGAGATGCTGGAAGCCCATGCGTTCGGCCCAGAGGCCTAATCAGACCTTCTCGCGGTCTGAATGCGGCTCGGGAATGTCCATCAGGTCTTCGACAAAGACGCTCAATAGCTGGGGTCGCCCCGTCACGCCGGCTTTACGATAGATGGCGTTGGTCTGGGCCTTTACCGTCCCGGCCGACGTGTCGCGCAAACGCGCGATATCCGCCAGCGACAGCCCTTTCAGCGCGAAAAGCGCCACGTCCCGCTCGGCGGGGGTAAGACCCCAGTCGTCGAAGCGCTCGTCCACAAGGGTCATGAATGCTCCGGACGCGGCTCGAAGCGCCGCTTCCACCTTCCGGGTCCGAAGAAGTGCGGCACGAAACAGAAGCGCGCCCAGGACAACGCCGATGCTTAGCCCGGACGCAGCCCCGATTTCCATCAGCTCCCGAAAGCGCCAAGGGACTGGGGCAACCGGGACCCCCAGAACCGACAGAACAATGTCAGACACAAAGAAAATCGCGCAGATGATCTGCACGGCCAGCACGACTGCGAATGTGACCGGTCGGCTCAGCATCTGGCCTGAATACAATATTGGCCTTCGTTCACCCTAGTCATCGTCATCGTCATCTTCGTCGTCATCATCGTAGTCATCATCGTAGTCATCATAGTAATCATCATAGTAATCATCATAGTCGTCGTGTTCTCGATCGCCGTAATTACGATCGCCGCCACCTTCACCGCCTCCCCTATGCTCATTCCCCGAGATGTGAGGACCGGACCCACCGGTTGTGAAATCGCGAAGGATCACGCCGTTGCGCGGATCAAACACGATTTCACGGAGATAGTCGCCACGCCGCGCAATTATGCGGATACGCCCCAGCAAGGTGCGGCGCACGTCCGAGATCACAAATCCCTGCTGCTCAAGCTGCCGGATAATCGATCGTGTCGCTTCCTCATGCGCGCGGGCAGGACCGGCAGCGAAGGCCACAGCCGCAAAGCCGATCAGGAAATGTCGTCGTCCGGTTTCCATCTTCATCCTTTAAGGCCTGCGTCCCCGCCGGCACAAGTGCCGACGGGGCATGGGGCCACCTAAACGCCAGACACGTTGCGCTGCGACTCAGTCATCATCGCCGTCGTCATCATCATCGTCATCATCATCATCATCGTCATCATCGTCATCATCATCATCATCATCGTCATCATCGTCATAACGGTCGTCGTCATCATCGCGATCGTCGTCATCATCGCGGTCGTCGTCGTCCTCATCAAAGAAGTCGCGTGTGCGTGTACGAACTTCAACTCCCCGGCGGCCCAATTCATCGCCATCGGCGGCCTCTGTCTCGGAGTCGAGAATCTCGCCGGTTTCGCGATCATAGATCACTTCGATCTGCTGATTGCCCTCCGTGGCTTCCACCTTGATCTGACTGATCCCAACGGTCACTTCGATATAGTCGAAGCCACGGGCCTCGTAGGCCGCAACCAGTTCATCGGCGGTGACCTCAGCAAGTGCGGGCTGGGTCAGGGCGGCGGCAAAGAGGCCTACGGCGGTCGTCGTCAAATAGCGTTTCATGTTTCTCTCCTTCAACTCGAGGTGGCGTCAGGCCGCCCCTTGCCGATCAGAAGAAGTCAGTGTGCCGCCAGAGGAAACTGATCATCGGTTTAGATCAAGCGCCGTAAACCCGTGTTGCAGCGAAATAAACCTCAGGCATAGAACGCTGCCCAAGGTTGCTGACGTGTCCAACGAAAGTTGAGGGGGTGGGCGCGGCGCAGATTACGCGCCGACCATATCCCAGCCAAGTGCACGGGCGACGGTGAAGATGTCCTTGTCGCCGCGTCCGCACATGTTCATGCAGATCAGGTGATCCTTCGGCAGATCGCCCGCGATCTTGGCCACATGGGCCAGCGCGTGGGACGGCTCCAACGCCGGAATGATGCCCTCGGTCTCGCACGACAATTGGAACGCGTCGAGCGCCTCCTTGTCGGTGATGGAGACATATTGCGCCCGCCCGATATCGTGCAGCCACGCATGTTCCGGCCCGATGCCCGGATAGTCGAGACCGGCGCTGATCGAATGACCCTCAAGGATCTGCCCATCGTCGTCCTGCAACAGATAGGTCCGGTTGCCGTGCAGCACGCCCGGACGCCCGCCGGTCAGCGACGCGCAATGCTCCATCTTTTCGTTGACGCCATGCCCGCCCGCTTCGACGCCGATGATCGCCACCTCCTTGTCATCAAGGAACGGGTAGAACAGACCCATCGCGTTCGACCCGCCGCCTATGGCGGCAATCAGCGTGTCGGGCAAACGACCCTCGGCGGCCATCATCTGCTCTTTCGCTTCCTTGCCGATGATCGCCTGGAAATCGCGGACCATGGCCGGGTACGGATGCGGGCCTGCAACGGTGCCGATGCAGTAGAACGTGTCGCGCACATTGGTCACCCAATCGCGCAACGCGTCATTCATGGCATCTTTCAGGGTGCCACGCCCCGACGTCACCGGCACCACTTCCGCCCCCAGAAGCTTCATGCGGAAAACGTTGGGGGCCTGACGCTCCACATCCGTCGCGCCCATATAAACAATGCATTTCAAGCCAAACTTCGCGCAGACCGTCGCCGTCGCCACGCCGTGCTGGCCCGCGCCCGTCTCGGCGATGATCCGGGTTTTGCCCATGCGACGGGCCAGAATGATCTGGCCCAGCACGTTGTTGATCTTGTGCGCGCCGGTGTGGTTCAACTCGTCTCGCTTGAGGTAGATCTTGGCCCCGCCGAGGCGCTCGGTCAGACGCTCGGCGAAATACAGCGGCGAGGGGCGGCCCACGTAGTGGGTCCAGAGGTCATGCATCTCGGCCCAGAAGCTGTCGTCGGTCTTGGCGTGCTCGTACTGCTCTTCCAATTCGAGGATCAGCGGCATCAGCGTCTCGGACACGAAGCGCCCTCCGAAATCACCGAAACGGCCCTTCTCGTCAGGGCCTGTCATGAAGCTGTTCAATAGATCGTCTGGCATTACGCGTCTCCCGTGGGCAAGCGTGAGATGTAGCGCGACATCGGACAAGGGTAAAGCGGCAGCCCGGCGAAACGCCTCTTGATTTCGATCAGAAGCACCGCGCCCCAAGTGCCTACAATCACGTGCAATGGCCTTTAGTCATCAACGGAGGTGAAGAACCATGAGATTCCTGAACCTCGCACTTGTCACAGTGGCCTCGACAGCCCTGCCGCAGGTTGCGCCCGCACAGCAAGATATTCCCCTCGTTCCCATCGGCATCTCTGCCGAGGACTTCGACTTCACCGGAACGTGGAATTACAGGACGGCCAACCATTCCGTCGCCGGAGCCTGCCCCAACGGATCACCGATGAGCGGCACGTTGGAGATCACCCACAGTGGCGATGCCGTCGGGTTGGTGCTGACGTCCGGGGCGACCTGTGATCCGGGCTCGATGTGCATTTATGACGGAGCCATCGATGACGACGGAAATCTGATCGTGTCGAACACGGCCACCGTCGACGACGAAGGCGGCACCGCAGCCAATGCCATCCATATCTTCTTTCTGACCGACGATATGGCGACGGGTCATGCGGGATCCGGCTACGTGCACCCCAGTGGTTTCGAGTGTCAGTGGAGTTATTTTATTGAGCTGACGCGCTAATAAGGTGGCGGTCATGCCTGCTCAGGCACGCACGGCCTGAGCGAAGGCATGCATCAATCCGGCGTCTTTCACGCCGGGCGCAGATTCTATTGCAGAACTGAGGTCCACCTGCTTCGCGCCGGTGATGCGCACGGCCTCGGCCACGTTGTCCTGCGTCAGCCCACCGGCCAGCATCCACGGCACGGTCCAATACTTGCGCCCTGCCAGCAGGCCCCAATCGAAGCTTAGTCCATTGCCGCCGGGGCGGTCTGCGTCCTTGGGCTTCTTGGTGTCGATCAGTAGCTGGTCGGCGACCTCTGCGTAGGTGTCGATGGCGGCCAGATCGGCGGCCTCGGCCACGCCGATCGCCTTCATCACGGGCAGGCCGTAGCGCGCACGGATTTCAGCGACGCGGGCGGGCGATTCTGAGCCGTGGAGTTGCAGCATGTCGAGCGGTACGTTCTCGACGATCTCGTCCAGCGTTGCATCATCGGCATTCACCACCAAGGCCACCTTGGCGATGCCAAGGGGCACCTCCAGCGCCAAGGCGCGGGCCTGTGCAACGGTCACGTTGCGGGGCGATTTCGGAAAGAAAACGAAGCCCACGTAGCGCGCACCTGCTTCGGCAGCAGCCACTACATCTTGTGGGCGGCTCAACCCGCAATACTTGATAGAAACATCTGACACAGGCTCAGCGCGCGGCGTCGGCGTCTTCAAGGATGGCAAGGACGTCATCGTGGCTGTCGCTTTTGCGGCCCTTCGCGGCCACGACTTCACGCTCCAACTCGTTGGCTTTGCGGCGTTGGGTCTTGGCCTCGGCCCGGAAGCGGTGTTCGCGCAGCCATTCCAGAATGAAGCCCACCACGATACCGATCACAAGCGCACCCGTCACAACCAGGAACAGGGGCAGCGTCAGCTCATTCCGCATGCCCATGGCGTTGGCCATAACATCGGGCATGAGGTTCAGCGTCACCGGGTCGTTATTGGCGAAAAACAGGAACACCAGTGCCAGCAGGACAAGCGCCAGGAACAGTAGTTTTATCAATCGCAGAATTTTCAAAGCATCCCCCTTGGGCCGTTACGGCCTCCAAGGACCGCGCTGCCTAGCCTTCGTGACCATTCAATCTGTCGCGTAGCAGTTTCCCCGCCTTGAAGAAAGGCACATGCTTTTCTTCCACCGAGACACTTTCGCCGGTTCGCGGATTACGGCCGATGCGGGCGTCGCGCTTCTTGACGGAAAACGCGCCAAAACCACGCAATTCGACCCGGTCGCCCGAAGCCAGCGCGTCGATGACCTCTTCAAAAATCGAATTGACGATCCGTTCGACGTCCCGCTGGTAGAGGTGCGGGTTTTCGTCGGAAAGCTTTTGAATCAGCTCGGAGCGTATCATTGATCATCCCCCAGGATCGTGTGTGGCGTGGCAGGGCCGGTAGGCAAGCACTATAAGCACATCGCGGCGTGGTGAATACTCCAAAGCCGACAAATTCCACCGCAAGAAGCGGCCAAATACCTGTTTCCAAGCATGATTTCGCCGCTGGCGCACATTGAAGCGGGTCGTCGTGGCCGCCGAAGGGCACGCTGGCAAGAAGCGATTCGGGCGCGTGGCATCTGGTTTGGCTGCGAAAACCGGAGCGAGAACAGACGCTATGGCGGGCCCAGAAGGACTCGAACCCTCAACCTGCCGATTAGAAGTCGGCTGCTCTATCCAGTTGAGCTATGGGCCCGCGTGACGCACCTGATACCCGCTTGCAGGCGGAGGGTCCACGCCACCTTTTGAGCCCGCAAGAAGCTGTCGTTATCCTGTAGTTTTTTCGTAACTACCCCCGCCCCTACAGGGCGCGCACCATGAAGACCGAATTGGGGTCATCCACATAAGCGCCGAACGGCGGGCAATAGCTGAACCCCGCCTTTTCATAGAGCCTTCGGGCCGGGGCGTGGATCTCGTGGCTTCCGGTTTCAAGAAATAGCGCGGTGCGTCCGGCGGCACGGGCGTCTTCCACGACGGCTTCCACGATGCGGGCGGCGGCCCCCTGCCCCCGCGCGCGCTGCAGCACATGCATCGATTTCAGCTCTGCCGCCACTGCGTCGAACGGCTTCCAGCCGCCCATGGCCACCGCCAAATCGCCTGACCACGCAACCCACAGCCGGGTGCCTTCGGCGCGCAGGGCGGCACCATCCATTTGATGATTGCTCTCGTCAGGATAGATCCCATCGGCATGCACCGCGTGGCTGGCAAACAGCGGGGCAAGTTCAGGCGCGTCGGGTTGGCAAAGCGCAATCCGCAAGGTCAGTGCGTCCAGGCCCCGCGCCGGTTGGTGGCGAAATTCTCGCCGTAGCCGCCTTGGCGGATGTTGGGTTTGCGAGTCTTGGGCTTCAGAACCACCGCATCGATCCCGTGATCCTTGGCATAGTCTTTCGCAGCCTCGGCAGTGTCGAACCGCAGGTGCACCTGGCTGTCCATGTCCGACGACGAGGTCCAGCCCATCAGCGGATCTATCCCGCGCGCCTGCGAGGGCAGGAATTCCAGCACCCATTCCTTCGTCTTCGCCGTGCCCGAGGACATGGCGGTCTTGGCGGGTTTGAAAATACGTGCAGTCATGGCGTGGTCTCCGACTTGATTGACTGCGTTATGGGCAAAACCCGCGCCTCTCGCAATGTGCCAAAATCACTCGGAGGGCATAATTGTAACAGGCATCCGCAGCAGATCACGGTCCAGATCACCGGAGCCGAAATTGAGGCGGGTGAAATACAGGTAGGCGTCCGCACCCGTCGTCTCGTAATTCACGCTCTCGCTACCGTGGTCGATGAGGGCCGGGTAAAGATAGACCGTCTCGCGCCCGGTGGCGCGCCATGGCAGGCGCACTTCCAGTAAGGGGGTGCGCCGCTGCCATGTGATGAGGTCTTCGGAAAGGGCGTAGTAGAAGCCATAGGGGTTGGGGTCCCGGGATGGATCGCTGCTGGTGCCGATCAGGATGAAGCGTTGCAATGCGGTGTTCCACGTCACGCTTTCATACATCTGGGCGATTTCCGGCAGGGCGAGGGGCGTGCACGTGGTTGCGCGCAGCGCGCGCAAATCATCGCGGTAGGGGTCGGCGAAGACACCGGTGAACCCCGCCCCGTCGAAGTAGCGCCAACTGTCGGGATCCCCCAGCGTTGCGGTGCGCATCAGGCAGGTGTGTTGGCTGCCAAGCGGGTAGGTCTGCATCTTGATGAAAGCGTAGAAAAAGCCATCGTGTTCAATGATGTTCGACGGGCTGAAGGCGCCGAAGATGCCCTCATCGGGGGCGTATTGTTCGGGGATGGAGGCCACCAGATGGGCGGGGGGCGCAATGGGATGCCCGAAAGTAGCCCCGCCATCGTCCGAGCGTGCGTAGGTGATCGTATTGTACCAGCAACTGAAGTAATCATAGGTGTCGCACCCCAGGTATCGGTTGCCCTGATACTCGTTGTGGATCAACGCATGCACCGTGTCGCCTTGCAGAAAGGATGCGGCAATCCACTCGTAATTCGCGAATTGGTCGGGGTGTTGGTCGATGGTCGATGCCAGCAACACCGCACAGTCCGCGTGCAGGTTGTCGAAGTCAGGCCCGCGCATCCGATGCGACGCATCATGGGGCAGGATCAAAGTGACCGCGCCGTCGTCGCGGAACGCGCGTACGGGAAGGTCGGCGAAATGGCGGTCGTTGCAGCGGTCAATGGTCCAATCAAAGACAACCTCTGCCGGGCCGCTGATTTGTACCGGCCCCTCCGGGAAGGGACGCGGTGGATCTGCATCCGCGAAGGCGGGTGAACTCAATAGGCAGGTGTACAGGGCAATGGGGCGGAACATCCGTCAAGGATGCCATGAAAGTGTGCCGCGCGCGATCAGGCACAAAAAAACCGCCAGCGGCGTCTGCCGGGCGGATCGGGGGGAGAAGACTGGTTGCCAGCCCTAGCCGTGGGAGCGAGGGGTGGGTGGGTACGGCCGGGGCCGGCAACCGCTTCTGCTGCTTGCCTGTTCTGTTTACGTTCTTGCGGCCCCCAAAGCAAACCTATTATCAGCGCAATTCCCCTTATTTTGTTAACCTTTTTGCCCATATTCCCTACCAAAATCTTAACGTCCGGGGCGGCCGCGCTGACAGGCTCCTGACACCATGCTGTCAATAGCTGACACCGCCCCCCCTTGCAGCCGCGCGCGAAGGCTCCATTCTATGCAACAACGCCGGAGGCCACACGATGCACAACAATTCACCCGAACAAATGCCGGATACAGGCCGCGCCGTGGATGACGTGCGCGCCCGCCTGAAGATGGAGGGCGGCAAGCAGTTCGTGCTGAGGACGGAGTTCGAACCGGCGGGCGACCAGCCCACCGCCATCGCGGAGCTGTCCGAAGGGATCATAAATGGTGAGCGCGATCAAGTGCTTCTGGGCGCCACGGGCACCGGCAAGACCTTCACGATGGCAAAGATGATCGAAGAAACCCAGCGCCCCGCGATCATCCTGGCGCCCAACAAGACGCTGGCCGCGCAGCTTTACGGCGAGTTCAAGAACTTCTTTCCCGACAACGCCGTCGAATACTTCGTCTCCTACTACGACTATTACCAGCCCGAGGCTTACGTGGCGCGGTCCGACACCTACATCGAGAAAGAAAGCCAGATTAACGAACAGATCGACCGCATGCGCCACTCGGCCACACGGGCGCTGTTGGAGCGGGACGATGTGATCATCGTGGCCTCGGTCTCGTGCATCTACGGCATCGGGTCAGTGGAAACCTACGGCGCGATGACGCAAGATCTGCACGCGGGCCAGGAATACGACCAGCGCAAGGTGATCGCGGATCTGGTGGCGCAGCAGTACCGCCGCAACGACGCCGCCTTCCAGCGCGGCACGTTCCGGGTGCGCGGCGACTCGCTAGAAGTCTGGCCCGCCCACCTGGAGGATAGCGCCTGGAAGCTGTCGTTCTTTGGCGAAGAGTTGGAATCGATCACCGAGTTCGATCCGCTGACCGGCCAGAAAACCGGCACGTTCGACAAGATCCGCATCTACGCGAACTCTCACTACGTGACCCCACGCCCGACGATGCAGCAGGCGATGAAGGGGATCAAAGCGGAACTGGCGATGCGGCTGAAGCAGATGATCGATGAGGGGAAATTGCTGGAAGCCCAACGGCTTGAGCAGCGCACCAACTTCGATCTGGAGATGCTGGAGGCCACGGGCGTGTGCAACGGGATCGAGAACTATTCGCGCTACCTGACAGGCCGCGCGCCCGGTGAGCCGCCGCCCACGCTCTTTGAATACATCCCCGACAACGCCATCGTCTTCGCGGACGAATCTCACGTCTCCGTGCCGCAGATCGGCGGCATGTACCGGGGCGACTATCGGCGCAAGTTCACGCTGGCCGAACACGGCTTCCGCCTGCCGTCGTGCATGGATAACCGCCCCCTCAAGTTCGAGGAATGGGACGCCATGCGCCCGCAATCCGTCTTCGTCAGCGCCACGCCAGCGGCTTGGGAGTTGGAGCAGGCGGGCGGTGTCTTCACCGAACAGGTGATCCGTCCCACCGGCCTGATCGACCCGGTGATCGAGATTCGTCCCGTCAACATGCAGGTCGATGACCTGCTGGATGAGGTCCGCAAGGTCGCCGCCGACGGGTTCCGCACGCTGGTCACGACCCTGACCAAGCGGATGGCCGAGGATCTGACGGAATACATGCACGAACAGGGCATCCGCGTGCGCTACATGCACTCGGACATCGACACGTTGGAACGGATCGAGATCCTGCGTGACCTACGCCTTGGGGCCTTCGACGTGCTAATCGGGATCAACCTGCTGCGCGAGGGCCTGGATATCCCCGAATGCGGGCTGGTGGCGATTCTGGATGCCGACAAGGAGGGCTTCCTGCGCTCCGAGACGTCGCTGATCCAGACCATCGGGCGCGCCGCACGCAACGCCGAGGGGCGCGTGATCATGTATGCCGACAAGATCACCGGATCCATGGAACGCGCCATGCGCGAGACCGAGCGTCGGCGGGTCAAGCAACTGGCCTACAACGAAGAACACGGCATCACGCCCGCCACGATCAAGAAGAACGTCGATGACATCCTGATGGGCGTCTATGTGGGCGACACCGACCAAAGCCGCGTGACGGCAAAGGTCGACAAACCCCTCGTGGGGGCGAACTTGCAGGCCCATCTGGAGGGCCTGCGCGACAAGATGCGCAAGGCCGCCGAGAACCTGGAGTTCGAGGAAGCCGCGCGACTGCGCGACGAGGTGAAACGGCTGGAAACGGTGGAACTGGCGATTGCCGACGACCCGCTTGCGCGGCAGGCGGCGGTGGAAGCGGCGGTCGAGGATTCGCAGAAGGCCAGCGGGCGGTCAACGGCGGGAAAGCCGGGGCAGCGCGGCGGGAATGTGAAGCGGCGGAAAAGATAAGGGCGAGCCGTTAGGCCCGCCCTTTTCATGCATTTTTCCCGCTCCGTTCAGAACGACATGGACGCTCCAAGTGCGGCGGATGCACCGGCAATGTGATTACCACTCACCTCGAAGCTTGCGGTGATATTGCCGAAATCATACGTGCCACCCAAGCGCACACGGTACGCGTCACCCCAAATCGGCGTCGCGTTCGAATTGTTGCCGGTGTCCGGAAGCCTCCGGAAAATCTGGTTCGACGCCGAAATCATGTAGTCCAGCCCGGCGTAGCCGGACACGCCCGAAGCGAAATCCCGGTGATAGCTTGCACCTGCCGCTGCGGTCAACGTCTGGATCAGCATGTCGTCCCAGTTGCCTCCGCTCGTCGAGAGACGGTTCAGCGTTCCAAAGGTGATATCGGTGTAGTCGAACTCCACAGCCGCACGGATCATACCGCCCTGATATGCCATGACGTCGGAACTCACAGCCAGATTGATATGGTAGCCGGACGCATCCGACATCTCCCATTCTCGCAGCGAGTTAGCGCCGTTGCTGTTACCACGGAATGCGCCCGTGCCATCAACGATCGAGCCCAGTCCGATACGGATATCAGTGCCTGCTGTCGAATATTGGCCGAACACGCCGGCGCTGGTGATCGCGGTGGACACCTCGGCGATGTTGCTAGGCTCATAATTCTCTTGGGCATAGTAGCCGAGAATCCGGTCACCAGCGAACTGGTTGTATTCAACAAATGTACCAACCGAAAAAGCTCCATTGGTGCCATCTGCCCTGCTACGACTTGCGCCGTTCAGCATCTCCACGCCGATCGAAAGGGAAATGTCTTCGCCGACCAGGAATGCAGTGGCCGACACTTCATATCCGCCCAGATCGTACCCAAGGCCAGCGGAAAGAATCGGATCGACAGAGAATTGAGGCGACACGTTCTGAGTATCGTCAGCGCCACCGCCATCATCCCACTGCTCAAACTGTGCATAGCCGTTTGTAAGCCGGACACCTGCGCCAAGTGAGTAGAATGCGCTACTGGAAAGGTCTGCCGTGTAATTCAGCAATAGATCACCGGTAACGAACACCTGGGTAAACTGGCAATTGTCGTAGGTGTTGGTGGGACACGGGTCGTGGTTCCCTCTCGGGTGGACAAAATCAGTGGCGCGCAAATCAAAACGCCGAATGTCTGCTGAAACTGAGAACCCATCGCCAAGGGGGGCCGCAATCCCAAGCCCGATGATATTGCCTTCTCCGTCATCAAAATCAGTCGATGCTTGCCCGGTGTGTCCGTAGTTCTGCCCGTCCAAATCGAACAGACGCCCGTAGCTGAGCGTCAGCGACGTACCAGATCCAAACGTCGCAGTCGCCCCCACGTAGGCCGAAAGCAGTTGAAGTTCTGCGCGTGCATTGGAAGCTGCGACCGGACCATTCCAGGCACCTGCGCGATCCAACTCGATGCTATCGTAACGGATGCCCGTGCTGTAGCTGATCTGAACGTCACCCGGAAGGGAGGTCGACATTGTCACCTCAGGTTCCGTAAACGAGCCCACGCCGTTTTCCTGTGCTGCCACGCCTGTTGCAGCAATCAGTGACAATCCAATCGCGCTGCTGGTCTGAACATGTTTTCTCATCATTTAGCTTTCTGAGTTTGGGCGAGTATCAACGCTTGCAGCTCCCCGAGACGGAGTTACACAAGACCTCCCCCGAATGTGAACATTGCTGCGGACAGTCGGAATTTCGATGTTGCGCGGAACTTACACCGGCCATTTTTCTCTGGATTGCAGCGGATTAAGCAACTTGCCGCCGCTCTATGTGGAGATCCGATTTTACTTGCGGCCTGCGACCGTCCTTTTGCAACTCGACCATCCAGGCTGCGACGATCACATTTCAATCCACCGGAAACCCACCATTGCCCGCGTCTTCCCCCCCATGCGCCCCCTCCTCCTCGCCGCCCTTCTCCTCCCCACACCGGCCCTCGCCGATGACTGCGCCGGCCGGCTCCGCACGCTGCTGTCCACCGACCTCGCGGCGAACGGCCCCTACACCGCGATGAACACCAATCGCATGGCCGCGGCCAAGCAGGTCTATCGCCAGACCTTCGTCTCCGACCGGCATTTTCTCGTGGAAACCATCTCACCCCCCGGCCAGCCCGACACGCTGCACTACAATGGCGGCGCGTGGAACAGCGATGGGGCGGGCAGTTGGACGCTGGCCTGGCAGATGGACGCCGACGAGGCCGCCGCCGGGATCGAGGCACAACGCCAGGCCGCCGCGCAAGCGGTGCAAAGCGCCATCTGCGCTGATCCGGGCGACGGCACACAAACGCTGACCGGTACCCTTGGCCCGACACCGCACTTCGGCGCCGAGGCCACCGTTGGCTACGTGATCGATGGCGCGACAGACACGGTGCAGCAAATGACCTACGATTACGTCCTGAACGGGTTGCCCGTGTCGGCGCAATACCGGATCAGCCCCGCGCCGGGCCTGAGCCTGCCCTTCCCGCCGGGACAATAGGCGGGGGATACGGCGCGCCCGGCTACCGCGCCCTCAAGCCGCCACCGCATCCGCCTGGGTCAGAACCCGCTCCTCCAGCCAAAGCTTCCCATCGCGGTAGCCGCCGTGCACGAGGAAGTTGTTTTCGGCGACTTCGGGGAAGTCGGTGGCCCAGTCCCGGAAGCGGTCGTTCGTGACGACCTTCGCCCCCAGATCACGGGCCGCGGCAAGAATTGTGGGATCGGCGGGTTCGCCCTTGCCAACCACAAGGACACGGTCGCCGGGCAGGTTCAGCAGCTTCGCGAAATCCCGGTCGTCGAGATAGCGGTCGCCGAGTTTGTATCCCGCGTTGGCGTCGAACACGATGCCGGGCTGATACCCCTGCCCTATCAGGGCGGCGACGACCTCTTTCAGGGTCGTCAGGCGGGGCACCTCACCGTTCCAATGCATTACGTTGGAGCCGTCGATCACCACATGCCGGGGCGGTGAACGCCGCCAAATCGCCCCGCGCCGGGAAGGACGGGGGCCTTTCTTGCGCGCTGGCGCAGGTATCTGCGCCTCAGGCGTGGGCGTCTGCGCTACGCGCACGCGCGCGATTGTTTGCGCCTCCTGCACGGGCGCGGGTGCCTTCTTTCGTCCCCACAAGCAGGCCTTGATGACAAGGTAGAATGCGGCAATGGCCGACAGACCCGAAACCGCCATGGGCAGCGTCAGGGTCGGCCCGCCGAAAGCGTATGACGCGCCCCCGCAGGCCAGGGATAACAGCAACAAGACAAAAGGAATGCGCATCGGGTGGACCTATCCGTTGATATCAACGCAAGATCGCACCCAGAAATGGCATTTTTGCGGCGAACTCAGGGGGCCGCCCTGCGTCCGGTGTCAGGTTCCGGGCACCACGGTCAGCCCCAGCATACGCCAGTTCTGCATGCCGCCCCGGTAATACTGGATATTCTCTGCCGGGAAGCCCGCTTCGATCATGCGGCGCGCGGCGGTTGGAGATTGGCCACACCAGGGGCCGTTGCAGAACAGGACGACCGTGGGCAGGTCGCCTTCGCAAATCCAGCCGTCGAAATCGACCTCACAACCCAACTCGCCCAACCGGTCGGCGGCTTCCGTATAGGGGACCGAGATGGCGCCGGGGATCGTGCCGGCTTCATGATCCGGGCGGACGCGTCCGTCGATGAGCACGAAACCGGGGTCTTGCAGGGCGGCCAGCACCTCCAATTCGCCCACCGGGGTCACGCCCTCGGCCGGGATCATCGGCTGGATGCAGAAGTTCGGACAATCGCGCGAGGTCAGGGTCCAGTCGCCCTCAAGGCGGTTCCCCGTGTCCTGATTGCGCATGATCTCAACCGGGCCGCTGCCGGTTTCGACGGTCACGGACATGATGTCCGGGGTGATGCCAACGGTATCCGCACCGGCAGCAAACGGGATGCACACCGCAAGGGTGGCTGCAACAAGACTACGCATGAGTACCTCCATGTCTCTCTCATTCAAGACTCCGCATATGTTGCGCATTCGTCAATGGTGCTGGCGTCGCACCCCTTGCCTTCCGGCCCGTGCACGCCACGTTACGCCCCATGATCCGGATCGCCCTGACACTTGCCCTGACACTCGCCGCACCCGTGGCTTCCGCTTGGGAGGTGGGCCGCGAGGGGGCGCTGTGCACCCTGACCCATGACGAAGACGGCGCTTCCGTGCGCCTGACATTCGACCCCGGCGTGCCGCTTTACACCATCGCCGTTTCGGGCACCGGGCCGTGGCCCGTAGCCGCGCTGTTCAGCATGAGTTTCGACGGCCCCCAACCCAACACGATCCGTACCGATCGCCACGTGCTGTCCCCGGATCGCGACACCCTTAGCGTGGCGGACCGGGGGTTCGGCAACGTGTTGGATGGCCTGCAATACAACGTCACGGCGCGGGCGGTGAGCGGGGCGCAGGTGGTGACGTTCTCGCTGGAGGGCGCGGGGCCGGAAGTCGCTGCGTTTCGCGCCTGCGGGCAAACACCGTCCGTTTGAGCGGCCTTTGGCAACCATCCGTTAACCGGAAACGCGCGAGGGTTGCCCCTGCCCGATGACATGTCGCCCCTCCTCGCCCCGATAGATCCTGCTGCGCAGTGCTGGGGGCGGGCGCGGCTCCTGAGCGGTGATCCCGGACACGGCGAATCCTTTCGGGCCGATGCCGCACGCTACGCAACCCGATCCAGAGTTTAGTCCCCAGGAAAGCAGGATTATTCCCAGGGAGGGGCCGGAACCTGCCCGTCCCAAAGCGATTTCGACCAGTCGCGCCCGTGTGGGCTTGGCGGTTCTGCGCGTGCCTGAGCGACACGATGCTGCGCCAGACCATTAAAATATATGGCAGAAATACCGACACCCCCAACATCGCGGGGGTGGCACAGTTGGTGCTTGCGAAGCCCGCCCCCCTGCCCTGCGCCCTCACCTGAACGGCCCCACCCGTGGCGTAGCTGCATCGGCCCCGAATTGGCTGGCTTGAAATGCGGCGTTGTTCTTTTGGTTCGCCCCTTGGTTGGTCTATGAGAGGGGGCGGGCTTTCAGCCCCTTTTTGTGTTTCGTTCGGGATCTGAAATGCCATTTAATCGCGGATATGTGTTTTTGAGCTTGGCGGGTCTGGCTTTGACCTTTCCGGGCCATGCGAATGAGACACAGAGTTTTTCCGCGCAGGGCTTGGCGGATCGTCCGACATTGAACTCCTACGGATTGCCGGGCTTGATCGACATGCCCACGGCGAATGTCCTGCCGGACGGAGAGTTGGGCCTTGCGGTGTCCAGCTCTGCGGTTGGCAACCGGGGGACATTGTCGTTCCAGGTATTGCCGAATGTGACCGCGACGTTTCGCTATGCGGGGATCGACCTGACGCGGGCGGGGATGCGGGATCTGTATTTCGACCGTAGTTTCGACGTGCATTGGCAAGCGCTGGATGAGGACACGTTCGGCTGGTCCCCGGCAGTGGCGATCGGCATTCGCGACATCGCGGGCACGGGCCTTTACGGCGGTGAATACATCGTGGCGACGCGCCATTTCGGGGCGCGGGACCGGGTAGCGGTGACGGCAGGCCTGGGCTGGGGCCGCCTGGGCGAGCGCGATGGGTTCTCCAACCCCTTGGGCGCTATCGATGATCGGTTCGACACCCGGCCCGGGCGCAGCGTGGGCACCGGCGGCACGGTCAACTTCGATCAGTTTTTCCGCGGCGATGCGGCGGTCTTCGGCGGGATCGAGTGGCAGGCGACGGATCGGCTGCGGCTGCAGCTAGAGTATTCCTCGGACACCTACAGCATCGAGGCCGCAGACGGGCTGATCGACGCGAGCTCTCCGTTCAACTTCGGTGCGACGTACCAGATCACAGACGGGATCCGGGGCGGGGCTTACGTGTTGGGCGGCGACACCATCGGGGTGTCGCTGTCGATGACGCTGAACCCGACCCGGCCACCGGTGCCCCCCAGCTCGGGCGACGCGGCGCCACGGCCAGTGGCGGTGCGGGCGCCCCAGGCCATGCCTTACGACACGGATTGGGTCAGCCAGCCGGGCGGCGCAGAGGTGCTACGCGACAACTTCGCGTTGTTGTTCGAAGACCAGGGCCTGCACCTTGAAAACCTGACGATGGATGCGCGCCGGGCCACGATCCGGGTACGCAACACGCAATTCAACCATTCCTCCCAGGCCCTGGGCCGGGTGTTGCGCGCCATGAGCGCGGCACTGCCGCCCTCGGTGGAAGTGTTCGAAGTGATTTTCGTGGTCGAGGGCCTCGATACGACGCGGGTGCGGGTGGCGCGCACGGATCTTGAAATGCTGGAGTTCGATCCCGGCGGCGCCGAACTGGCCATGGCGGTGGCCGAGGTGGAAGACGCGCGCGCGATGGCAGACCCGGTGGGTCTGGAAGTGACCACGCCGTCGTCCCGCTTCACCTGGGGCATCGGCCCTTATCTGGAAGCCTCGGTTTTTGATCCCGACAACCCGATCCTGGTGAATGCGGGCGTCGAGGCCCAGGCCGAATATCGGTTTGGCAGCGGCTTCGTGGCGGAAGGCGCGGTGCGCGCGGCGCTTGGCGGCAATCTGGACGACTCGCAGATCGTGAATGCCGCTGTGATCCTGCCCGATCCACCACCCGTGGTACGCTCCAACGCGGCGCTTTACCGCCAGCAGTCGGACTTCTACGTGGAACGGCTGACGCTGGCGCACTTCGGGCGCCCGGCTGAAAACCTCTATTCCCGCGTCAGTTTCGGCTATCTGGAACGGATGTATGCCGGCGTGTCAGGCGAATTGCTGTGGCAACCGGCGCATTCGCGGCTGGGGTTGGGGATCGAGGTGAACCACGTCTGGGCGCGGGACTTCGACGGTGGCTTCGGGCTGCGGGACTACAACGTCACCTCGGGCCATGTCTCGGCCTACTATCGCCTGACCGAGGACTTCGACGTGCAGATCGACGCCGGTCGCTACCTCGCGGGTGATTGGGGCGCGACGCTGTCGATTGACCGCACGTTCAACAATGGCTGGCGCGTCGGGGCCTATGCGACCTTCACCGATGTGCCGTTCGAAAGCTTCGGCGAAGGCTCTTTCGACAAGGGGATCGAGATCGAGATCCCGCTGGCGTGGTTCCTTGGCACCTCCAACCGCCGGACCTCGGATGTCCTGATCCAGCCAGTCCTGCGCGATGGCGGGGCCCGGGTGCAGGTGGAGGGTCGCCTGCATGATCTGGTGATCGACTACACCCGTCCACGGTTGGAAGACACGGAGGCGATGATATGGCGTTAAGGGCCCCCTGTTTGTCTCGCCTCGCCGCGCTGCTGGCGGTAGCGACGCTGTCGGCCTGCGGCGCGGCGGCCGATGACCCCCTTCTGGGGGTGGCCCGCGGCCTCGTGCAGGGCGTGTTCAACCGCGACGCCGAGGTGACCACCGTCGACCCCCGTCAGGTGCTGACGCGCGACATCATCAACCAGGCGGGACTGCCGCTGATCCTGGTCGAACGCCACGCCACGGGCACCGGCGTGACGATGGTGCGCAGCGCGGTGAACGGCACAGATGAGACCTGGCAAGGCGATGGCGGGGCCGCGTTCACGCTAAGCCGCGAGGGCGTTTTGCGGGCAACCCGCGGGGCCGGGGCGGATCTCTATGCTGCGGATATCGCCGGCACGCGGGCCGCGCTGGCGGGGGGGCGAACCGGCACGGTCGGGCGGCTCCACGTCCATGTGGCGGGCGACCTTGAGCAGCGGCAAACAAGCTTCCGCTGCGAAATCACGCGCGGGGGCCAGGAGCGGATCGAGATCTTTGGCCAGGCCCGGGTTCTGACACGGGTCACAGAGGCCTGTCACCGGGATCCTGCGGGGGATTACGGGTTCGAGAACCGGTATTGGGTGGATTCCAGCGGCTTTGCCTGGGTGTCCGAGCAATGGGCGGGTCCGGAATTGGGGACGTTCCGAATTGAGCGATTGTTTCGATAGCGCCCTCTTTGCGGGGCAATGAACGCCACATCTTACCGGGCTTTTAATCACAGCCCGCAAAGACAGATTGTCAGGGCAGGGGTCCTGCGCTACGAATGCACTAGAAATTAAACCCATTTGGAGCTTCGCCATGAAAAAAGTGCTTCTGACGACCGCATTTATCGCCGCTCTTGGCACCTCTGCCACGGCCCAGGGCATCACGCCCGTGACCACAGCGCCCGCCACCGACGTCACCGTCGGCACCATGGTGGCGCAAACCGGCCTTCTGATCGGGCTCGGCACGGTTGCCGTGATCATCGCGGCCGCAGCGTCCAGCAGCGACGGCACCAACTAAGCCGCCTGCCGCCAGACGGCGGACCGGTGACTGACAAAAAAGCCCCGCCGGGTGTGATCCGGCCGGGGCTTTTTCGTGTCTGGTGTGCGGGGCGCTGGGGGCGGCTTTTGGGTTGCGCGCACCGGGTCCCAAAACCGGTTCCCACTTTTGGGGGGGCAGCCTTTTTATTGCGCGCACCTGATCCCAAAACCGGCTCCCACTTTTGGGGGTGCAGCCTTTTGATTACGCGCACCTGATCCCAAAACCGGTTCCCACTTTTGGGGGTGCGCTTGTCAGTTCACCGCCGCCGCGCCAAGGTTGATCACCGTCGGCGTGATCTGGTTGATCACCCGGCTCCACCGCGTCACCGGCTGTTCGGCCACGAACACCACATCGCCGGGGCGCAGTTCCAGCCGCGTCGCCAGCACCAGGTTGGCCGCGTTCGAGCCGTCCAGCCGGTAGGCCGTCACCGTGCTGGCGTAGGAGGAATTCTCCTGCGCGCGCATCAGGTAGATCTGCGACGGGTTGCCGGTGCTGGCGCTCCAGCCGCCCGCGTCGAACAGGGCGTCGGCCAGGACCGCGCGGTTCTCGAACGGCAACTCGAACCGGCCGGGCGTGGTCACTTCGCCTGCGATATAGACGAACTCTCCGCCCTCGGCCCCGAACTCGACGCGGTCGCGGAAGTTCTGGCGGCTTTCTTCCAGGGCGCCCCGGCGGATCGAGACCTCGGTCTGCAACTCGGCGATGGCATTGGCGCGCGCACTCTGCGTGTACTCGGCCCGCGCGATGACCTCTTCGAAATAGGCCTGGGCCTGGTCGAAATCATAGGCGGTGTCGACGAACAGGCTGTCGCCGTCGACCAGGCGGATGCGCTGCAGGCCCTGGTCGGAATAGAGGTCCGAAGTTGGGATTTGGTAAAGATTGCCGTCGCGGTAGATGCGGATCACGGCGAAGTCGTCCGAGGTGATGTCGAGCCCGCCCGCCGAGGCCAGAACCTCGGCCAGGTAGACCGGCGTCATGCCCACGGGCACCACGCCCGGGTTGCGCACCGCGCCGCCCACCGAGATCCGCTGGGAGTTGAACTCGGCCACTTCCAGGCTGAACGAGGGGTCGATGCGGGCGGCGATCAGGCGTTCAAAAATGGCGTCTTCGGCCTCGGCGAGGGTCATGTCGCCCACGGTGATGCGGCCCACGTCGGGGATCGCAATGTCGCCGTCGTCCTGCACGGTATAGCCTTGGCGCTGGTTCTGGGCGGCGACCAGCCCGGCGAGTTCCTCAACGGTCGATTCGCCGCGCGGCGTGGCCAGCAGCAGCACATCGCCGACGCCGATCCGGTAGGAGCCGGGGTTGACCGCGGGCGGCACCCGCAATTCCACCGCGCCGGGGCGGGCTTGGGCGTCGAACACCGGATCCGGCAGCCGCGCCGCCCCGCGTGGGCCAGTGGTCCCGCCCGCAATCCGCGAAAACGCCGCCGGCAGATCCTGCGGCTGATAGGCCGAGCGGTTCGCATGGGTCACAACCGCAGGCGACAGATCCACCACCTGAACCCCGTCGTCCCCCCCAAAACCAGACACGTCCGGCGACACATACGCCGACCCGCACGCCCCCAAGACAATTACAAACATGCATGCAAGCGCATTGCGAAGTCTGAACATGGGCCACCCTCCTCTTGCCTGTCAGCGAATCCCGACCGGCGCGAATTCCTCGGGTTTTCTTATACCCTTCGCAACAAACACACACCGCAGACTCCCGTGGGCGGGGCACCTTTTGTCAAACCGCGATGCAATCAAGACACGATAAACGACACACCAAACAGGGCACATAGGCCTGTAGGGCAATTATCGGATTGCACATCATCCCGAGACGGCTTTTGATCACGGGCCAAGGAATTCTAGTCGGCGGGACGTCGCCGGTAGGGCCCGAGAGGGGCCGACAGGGAAAGACGAATCATGACGCAGTGGACGGGCCCTGCTCCGGATGAAGTGGTCTACGTCGTGGGCGACATTCACGGCAGCATCGACAAGTTAGAGACGTTGCTAAGCCGAATTGACGCCGATACCGCAGCCCATGCCGGTATCGACAGCAGGGTCGTGTTCGTCGGAGACTACATCGATCGCGGTGAATCCAGCGCAGATGTGTTGCGTTTCATGGCCGATATCACGGCCGCCTACCCCGACAGGCTGATCGGGTTGATCGGCAATCATGAACGGATGTTGCTGGACTTCCTGGCCGACCCCACCGGCTCTGCCAAGCGCTGGATTCGCCACGGAGGCTTGCAGACGCTTGCCAGTTTTGGCGTCGGGGCGGGTTTGACGACGGATAGTCGCGGCGCCGGAGAGCTTTTGGACGCCGCCGGGGACCTGATGGACGCCATGGGTCAGGACCTGGTGGACTGGATCAGGGAATTGCCGCTGTCGTGGACATCGGGCAACCTTTGGGTGGTGCACGCCGGAGCAGATCCCGCGGTTTCGATGCCGCGACAATCGCCCAAAACGCTCATGTGGGGGGTGGGCAGCTTCCTGAAAGAGGAACGCCAAGACGGCCAATGGGTGGCATTCGGCCACCATGTCTTTGAGGCCCCCTATGCGGAAGCGGGCCGGATCGCCGTCGATACCGGTGCGGTCTATGGCGGGGAGATGACGGCCGCGCGCATCGATCCTTCAGGGGACGTGAGGTTTATCAGCAGCTAGCGGGGCATCCGCCACGCGTCGGCACGTCCGGGGATGTCAGTCGCCGCGCCCCGTCGCCACGGTCACCAAGGTGCGCCAGGCGATCCAAAGATCAAGCGCCAGCCCGGCGCGGTCGATATAATCGATATCCGTCAAAGCCTTCGCCCGCGTGGCTTCCAAGCCCACGGCATAGCCGAGCTTGATTTGCGACAGGCCGCTCATCCCCGGCCGGATCGCGAAACGGCGCCTGTATTCGGGGATCGCGGCAAGAAACTCTTCCGCATGGTGGACGCAATCGGGACGCGGGCCAATCAAGCTCATCTCGCGGCGCAGGACGTTTATGGCCTGTGGCAACTCGTCCAGCCCCATGCGGCGCAGGATGCCGCCAAGCGGCGTGATGCGATCAACCTCCACCGGGTCATTGGCCCCCCGCTCCTGCACGCCGCAGGTCATGGTCCTGAACTTGATCGCCAGGAACGGCGTGCACCCTTTTCCCATGCGCCGCTGGCGATACAGCAGCGGACCGGGGTTAAACATGGGGTTGAGCACCATGAGGATCAGCGCAAGGCATGCCACCGTAGGCAACAGAAGCAGCGCCCCGGCGATGTCGACCACAGACCGAAGGCGCCAATAGCCCTGCGAGCCGCCCACTTCTGCGGCGTGTTGCATTGCCCCGGCGCGCTTGAGGCGCACCGGCAATGCAACCGAGCGATCGAAATCCGGAACAATCGTCATCTTATTCCCCAGGCCACAACATGACCGACATAGCAGCAAATATCGTTCGGGCGCAAACTGCCGAACTCCTCAAGAATACCTTTAATCAACGTGATGACATTAAATATTAGGTTAAGCCAAGGGCAAGTCGAGAAGACAATATCACGTCAGGAAGCGCGTTTGCCTTTTCCAATTCCGATCCTGATCAGGTAACTTTCGCGCACGCGCACCCGGGTCACAGTGGCAAGAGCCTCTCAAAGGATTGATATGGCAAATGAAAATCGCCATCGCATCGCGATCCTGGGGTGTGTCGGAGTGCCCGCCCGGTACGGCGGTTTTGAAACCCTTGCCGACAATCTTGCGCGCTTTCATGCCGATACGAACCGACCCGAGGCCTTGAGCATCTATTGCAGTCGTCCCGCCTATCCCGATCAGCCCGAGGTCTTTGGCAAGGCCAAGCTGCGATACTCGCGATTCCGTGCCAACGGTGCCTCCAGCGTCGTCTATGATGCCGCCACGCTGCGCGATGCGATCAGATGCGGCACGGATGTGGCCCTGATGTTGGGCGTATCGGGGGCCGTCGCCCTTCCCGTCCTTGCCCGCCAAGGCACGCGGATCATCACGCACGTCGACGGGCTGGAATGGCGGCGCGGCAAGTGGTCCCGACCCGCACGCGCCTTTTTGCGCTGGTCCGAAGGTCTGGCCGTGCGCCATTCGGACGCCGTTATCGCCGACAGTTCCGCCATCGCCGACCATCTGCGGCACGACTACGGGGTCGAGGCCGAGGTCATTGCCTATGGCGGCGACCATGCCTCTGCCGCGCCGCAGCCGCCCTCTGCCGCGCCGCCGGACCTGCCTGAGGGCTACGCCCTGGCGCTGTGCCGGATCGAGCCCGAGAACAACGTGGACATGATCCTTGCCGCTTTCACGGATGCCGCCAAGCCGTTGGTTTTCGTCGGAAATTGGGGCGACAACGCCTATGGGCGGGCATTGAAGGCCCGCTTCCGCAACGTGCCGCACTTGCAGCTACTGGACTCGATCTACGCCCCCGGCCCTCTTTTTGCACTCCGGCAAGGGGCCAGCGCCTACATCCACGGCCATTCCGCCGGGGGCACCAACCCAGCGCTGGTCGAGATGATGCACATCGGCCACCCGATCTTCGCGTTTGACTGCGTTTTCAATCGGCTCGCCACACAAGACGCCGCCCGGTACTTCACCGACACGGCAAGCCTTGTTGCCGCGCTGTCCACACCGATGACGGCTGAGCAGGGCACCGCGCTACAGCGCATCGCGCAGCGCGATTACACCTGGGCGAAGGTCGGCGCGCAGTATTTCGACCTGTTCGACCGCCTGGCCGCGCGCTGACCGCTTGGGGCCTGCCGTTCAGAAATCGAAGATATCATCCAGAAAGGACCCGCGCTTCTTGCGGCGGGGGGCGCGTTCTTCTGCGTACCCCTCCTGGGCGGGCGCGGCAGGGGCCGCCGCCGGGACCGAGCGTTCGATGATCTTGTCGAGTTCTCCGCGATCAAGCCAAACACCGCGACAGGTGGGGCAATAATCAATCTCCACCCCTTGGCGGTCAGACATCACGAGGGTGGTTCCATCGACTGGGCATTGCATGGGCGCTCTCCGTTTGGGTCAATCGGTGCCGTCCTTTGACATGTAAGCGGCGCGCGGCCCTTCTCAAGATCTGGTCGCTCAATCCGCCCCGTTGACCGCGGCATCGATCTGTTGTGCGATCTGGGCCGACCACTCCCCGATGATCGGCAAGAACTCGATCTGGCTCAGCGCCCAGATGATCACCGACAATAGCACCGTCGCGCCGATCACGGTGCCAAGCCCCGCGGCCATACCGACCGCGAAGCGGAAGAACAGGATCCGCGGGACGGATTGGTAGATCACGAACATCCGGTGTCGGCGCAGGAACGAAAGTTCCTCTCGCAGGGCGCGCACCTCGGCCTCCAGACCGGGCGTGTCCGTCGCACGAGGCGGAGTTTGATCGGGCTCAGGCATCGCCACCTCTCTCAGTTTGGTCTCTGTCAGTTCAATTGGCCGCGCAAGCGCAGCGTGCCCCCCGCGCATACCCAGTCGCGGGTGGCGTGAAAAGCCTTTCCCCCTGTCGGGCATGGAATTGCAGTCTTCCCACGGGCCGACATGGCCTATGCCAGGTAGGATCGCATCGCCTGATAAATCACCGCCGTGGCCGCATTGGCAAGGTTCAGGGACCGGATATGGGGCGAGCGCATCGGCAGGCGAAACGTGCGTTTGGCGCGACCGGTCAAGACCTCGGGCGGCAGGCCCTTGGTCTCTTTCCCGAAGATCAGATAGGCGTCAGGCGGATAGGCGGGCTCGTAGACCGAGCCGCCTTCCCCATCGTTCTCAAACAGGAAAAGCTGGTCGTCACGGGGGGCACGATCAGCCATGAACGCCTGCCACGACTGATACTCGGTCAACCGCACGTACTTCCAGTAATCAAGCCCTGCCCGCCGCACGGATTTTTCACCGATATCAAACCCAAGGGGGTGGATCAGGATCAGTTCCAGATCCAACGCAACGCAGGTGCGCCCAATGGTGCCGGTGTTGCCGGGGATCTCGGGGTGGACCAGCACAACCTTCATGTTTGCGTCCCGCATCCCGGGGCGCACCGTGTCGTCAGGCATGGGGTCGATCACGCCCGGCGATGCCGTTCCAGCGGCCCACACCCAGCTTCGCCGCCCGCGCATGGCGCGCCAGTTGCGCTTGCACGGCATTGCGCCAGGGCCCTTCAAGGCGGGTCGCGGCGAACTTGTCAGCCCATTCGAGGATCTCTTCCGCGTCATTGGGGCGCTGGCGCAAAGCGCCTTCGATCAGCGTCTGGATCGAGCCTGCGGGCGTATACCAACGGTCTTGCATATCGCGAAGACGCCCCGGCAAGACCTTCCCAAGGCCGCGCAGCAGGCCGTTGTCGGCAAAACGCTGGATCAGCTGCCCCATCTCGTTGCGGCTATAGGCAATCAGCGGTGGAAAGGTGTCCAGAAACAGGGGGCCCGTCTCGTCCATGGCGAACCGTTCGATCTGCGCGTGAAGGCCCACCCGCTCGGGGCGTTGCGCGACGCGGCGCCAGAACTCGGCCACATCGGTGGCGACCCGGTCCAACAGGCCAATGGCCGCCTTGGGGCCCGCCTTCCGGATCAGGGGCACCAGCATCATGTCGTCGGGAACCGCCTTTTGCACAATTACCGGGCGCTGCATGCCTGCCTCGTCGATCAGACGCAGGTGCGTTTCCGGGACGCGCATACCGGCAAGCTGAAGGCAATCGACATAGGCATCGTGACGGCGCGCCAGAAGCTCTTGCACTTCGGGATCACGTCCGCCGCGATAGGCGGTCACGAGATAGCCTTCCAGCGGGCCAGAGCGCGGGCGCAGGGGCACGCCGAAGTAGCGCTTCTCATGGGGGACGACCGTGCCATCGGCCAAAGTCGCGCGAATGTTGCGTGACAGATCAATCATGGGGCACCCGCACTGTGGGTACGGCATTAAACAAATACTCATTTACTGAACGCACAGTGCCCAAAGCAGCGACCCCCCCGAATCTGTGGCTGGCAGAGCCTGACCATGGCCGCCCGCGCGCGGCTGCGACAAGGCCGTTAGGGATTTGTTAACTCTATGCGGCCTTTATCGTACTTATGCGTTGCACGGGGGTCACGGTTTTGGGTCTTGGCATGGTGGTGGGCCTTTGCGGCGCACCTGCCATCGCGGGCCCGTGGGCGCGTCCGGCGGGCGATGTGTTCCTCTCTTTCCAGATTTCGGCCGAAGAAGCCCCCTCGGATGTGATGGCCGGCCTGTGGGAGCCTGAAACCTACCTCAGCGCCTACGCCGAAGTCGGGCTGGGTCACAGCCTGACGCTTGGGGTGGACCTTGGCCAGGGCGAGCTTAGCCGTCAGGTGGTGGGCTTTGTGCGCTATTCGCTCAGCGCGCCGGACGCGACGTGGCAGTTCGCCGTTGATGCTGGCCTTGGCGTGCGACAATTGGGCGAGGCCGATGCCCATGGGCTTGTACGCCTTGGAGCCTCTCTCGGGCGCGGTTTCGGCGGCGGCGGGGACGCTTGGTACATGCCGATGCGCCATCAGGGCGGCTGGGTCACGCTGGATCTGGTGGCGCTTTATGATCTGGAGGTCGATGAAACGATCCTGCAAGCCGAGGGCACGCTTGGCTTCAGCCTGACGGATCGCGCCTCTCTCGTCTTCTCAATGAAGGCCGAGGATTGGCCGGATTCCGATCCCTTGCTGACCGCCTCGCCGTCGTTCGTATTCCAGATCCGCGAGGGCACTTCCCTGCGGCTTGGCGCGCGCGGCGCCTTGACGGGAAGCGATGCGGTGGGCATCTCGCTATCGCTTTGGCAGGAATTCTAGGCCTCTGCGACCTCGCGCCAGCCGCGATCCCCTGCTAATCTTGCGCCATGACCAACCCGATCCGCCCCACCGATGACGACGCGCGCGCCCTTGCGCGGTCCCTGATCGACGCGGCCCGCTTCGCCGCCCTGGCCGTACTTGACCCCGCCACAGGGGACCCCATGGTCACCCGCATCGCGCTTGTGCCCGGCCCCGACGGCGTGCCGCTGTCGCTGATCTCGACCCTCTCGACCCACACCGGGGCGCTGGCCGCCCATCCCGCGTGCTCCCTCCTCATCGGAGAGCCCGGCCCCAAGGGGGACCCCTTGACCCACCCGCGCCTGACCCTTCAGGCCACCGCGACCGCAGCCGATAAATCCGCCCTGCGCGACCACTACCTGTCGCACTACCCCAAGGCGCAACTCTACTACGATTTCACCGACTTCCAGCTGACCCGGTTCACCCCTGATCGGGGCTTTCTGAACGGCGGCTTCGGCAAGGCCTTTCACCTTACCGCCCCGGACTTTGCGACGTGAGGGCCTGATTTCCCATTCCACGGTCGCTTAACCATTAGGCAGCGCCAAAATTCCGTGCCATTCTGACGATATGACAAGCACCCTCCTCGACCCGTCGCTGATCGGCATCTGGCTGCTTCCCGGCCAACCTCAGACCTATGAGATCACCGAGGATGGCAGCTATTACATCGCGGAACCCGATGAGACGCTCAGCTTCAGGGACGGCGGCGCGCAGATGATCTGGGGCGGGCGCACCTACACGCGCGTCATCGGAGAAGGGATGACCCCCGTAGGCACATGGCGCGAGGCTGACACCGGCGACGGCTGGGATTTCACCGCCGATCACGCCTACACGATCCTCAGTGCCACCGATGAGACCGGCGAGACCTTCACCGGCATCTGGGCCCTGCGCAATGACGGCACCAGCCTGTGGACCTGCGAGAAGCAGGCCGATATCGAGACCGTCGGCGCGCATCTGACCTTCATCACCCCCAGCGGGGAGCGGTTAAGCTACGGCTACACGGTGGACGAAGGTCTGTTGTCGTTGCTTGACCCCGACACCTGGCAAGAGCTGACCCGCTATATCAGCGCCGAACGGATGGTGCGCAGTGCCGCCGGTTAGGCGACACAGGCGTCACCAATGCATCGTCCCCATCGCGCCCTTGATGCGCCCCGTCAGGTTCGGCGTCACCCACCCGCCGTAGAAGTCTCCGGGTTGTGGCACGACGCGCATCTGCCCCACGTAGGCCGCGTCCAGGGCAGTGGCGAAAAAGGCGATATGGTCGCGCAGGGCCTCGAACCGGGCGGTGGGGGCCGGATAGCTCCACGCGGCCTTGCGCGCCCGGCGGCCATTGATCACCAGATCATAGTAGACCGCCCGCCCCTTCCATTCACAAAACGTCTCATGGGTCACTGGAACGAGGGCCGAGATCAGGACATCGCCCGGGGGGATGTAGTACGTGGGCGCGTGGTGCGTTTCCAGCACCCGCAGCCCCGCCTCCGTATCGGCGATGGGAACCCCCTTGAAGACGGCGCGCAGCCGCTGTGCCACAGGCTCCAACGCGGGCGGGCGCGGGTAAGTCGACACGTTTTCAACGGCGAGCACGGGCAGCCCTTCCTCAAGCCTTGATCCTGTCGCGCGGTTTATCGCGCCCGCACGGAAAGGAGAAGGCGCGATCGGCAAAAACACCGGACCCCCGGGGTGCCGTCGCATCCCCGGGGGGCCCCCTTCAACCTTGCACTGTCGCCGCGTACCGCCTGCGCAAGGCGAAGCCCGTCAGTTGTCGCACCGCGTCGTGACGTAGGCCGCCCCCTTCACGGCCTGCGACCATGTCACCCGCAGTGTTTGTCCGCCGACGCCCTGCAACCCCTGCGCATAGGGCGCGGAATAGACGATGACGTTCGAAACCGACCGCAACGGACCATCGGGCAGCACCGACAGCGCATATTTCGCCGGGGCACCGAACGGCAGCCAATCGCTCAGATCCACGTTCCAGGTCTGGACGGCCGTCCCCTCCACCACACGCAGCGAAATCGGGTTCTCGGTGCGCTTCACGATGCCGTGGAAGACGTTCCCCTTGAACTCAAGGTCCGCCGTGCGGTTCAGGTCAAGGCTCGCGATGGAATCGTCCACGCCGTCCACGGCCTCCAGCTGCGCGCCGTTGGTCTTCTTGAACAGGTTGCCCGTCACCGACATGCCGTTGATGAAGTGATCCGTGCCGTGGGGCTTGATCGAGATGAACCGCATCCACGGCGCCGTGTTGGTGGCGAAGAAGATGTTGCCCTGCACCGTCAATCCGTGGAACGACAAGCCGCCGGTGAAGTTTGGTGTCGGGTCCTTTTCGTTGGTCCATTCGATGTAGCAATTGTCGACGTAGTTGCCGGTGAACGTGCATTTGGCGTTGGCATCGGCAATCACCAGCCCCGGAGAGCGGACGCCCTCCACGATCCCGTCACCCTGGAAGAAGTGATTGCCCGAGATGATGTTGCCCGAGCCCGAAATCACCCCGAAGTGGAGGAACTTGTTGGCCCGGTTGTCGCGGATCTTGCAGTCGCTGGAGTTGATGTTGAAGCAGATCGATTTGCGCTGCGGCACGTTGACGGTCTGCTCGTTCGACAGGAACTGGCAGCGGTCGATCTGCATGCCCTGGCAGCCCTCGTCGGCGCTGGTGATCGCGCGGTCCTTGGGACCGGTGAAGAAGCAATCCTGGATCTGGAACACCAAGCCATCCAGCGCCAGATTGATCGCCGAACACAGACCCCCGCAAAGGAATTCGATGTCCGAGACGATGAAGCGCTGTAAGTTCTGCCAACCAATGAAGTCCAGCATGTATTTGAAGCGGGTGAAGGTGTAGGTCTGGTTGGCCGGTGGCGCGACCAGGGGCGAGGACAGGAAGACCTTGTTTTGCGCCGCATTGACCGCGCGCACATAGACCTCGCGGCCCACCCCTTGGGGCCCCGTGACAAGCGAGCCCACCGGGATCGAGGCGGCGTTCGACACGCCCGACAACTCGAACGCGCTGGAGGCCGACCAGTTGGCGCTGCGCGTTGTGACGGTGTCGTTCCAGGCGCTGGAGGCGGCAGCGGTGAACTGCCCGTTACGCAGGACGCGACGGTTGGCATAGGTATTGCGGTTGCCGACAATGGCCTGGATGTCCAGCGGCTCATCCAGCACGACGCGGCGGCCACACATGTCGAACGCTTCGAATTCGGACTGATTGAACAGCTGTTGCAAGCCCTTCTTCAGGCCAAGAACCTCATCCCCCAACGCCTCCGCATAGCCATCGAGATCGAAGTTCTCATTCAGCGAAAGGCGCGCCGTGTCGGGCATGACAAGCTTGCCCTCAAAGCGGGCGGGGTTGGTGAGGGTCAAATTGTTGCCGACGTAGTAATCACCTTCGGGCACCAGCACCTCACGCCCGTTTGCGGCGGCATCAGCCGCGACGAAGGCATCGCGGTCGTTGGTCGTGCCGTTGCCCACGGCACCGTAGTCGCGAACATCGACCCAATCCATCAGCTTGCGATGGAAGACCGAGGTGACGTCTTCAACGGTGATGCTTTCGATCCGGACCTGGGCGCCGTTGGGGCCCGTCAGGTCAAGGCCGACATGGGCGTAGCTGGGGCCCGTCCCCCACGCCAGATCGACACCGCCGCGCTGACCCGAACCGATGATCGCACTGACCGTGACGATGGTGCCGTAGCCGGTGATATCGACCGAGGTCGCCGTCTCGGCAAGGCCCGACACATAGGTGTCATTTCCCGCCCCCGGCCAAGCCGCGATGCGCACATCAGGCAGGTTGCCCGACAGCACTTTGACCCGGGCCGAGATCCGCAGATACGTGCCGGGGATGATGGGCGTCTGCCCCATCGAGCGTAGCTTGGTGGTTGCGTCGATCTTCAGGATTTCAAGGCAATCGCCGAAATCGCTATCGGCCGAAACGATCGCGGCATTGGGCGCCGTGGCCCATGTATCGCTGCCCGGACGGCCGTCTTGCCGGGACCAATCGCCCAGGCCATCGGCAAATGCTGGCGGCATCAAGATAAGGCCGTCTGTGATCACCTGGTTCATGTCGTACCCCTTTTCCGCACGGGACCATGCGCCCGTGATCGGGGCCCCGCGTCATCCATAGACCGGAACAGGGGCAACCGAGGCGCCCTGAACGGTCACCTCGGTTGTTTTGCAATGTCTGAAAACGTCCAGGATCAGCCGACTGGGACAGCCGATTACCCGGATTGCGTCGCCATGATTAGGCCATAGAGGTTAAGAGGTCATTAACGCGACAAAGAAAAACGGGCGGAACCCGACAACGGCGCCCAAAAGCGCCCTGCTTCAGGGCCGGGCGCCCCCGGCCCAGCGCACCGCAGGTGCGCGCGCGGCCCCCGGCGACGGCGCAGCCGGCGCAATTCCTAAGTCGTGCCGACGGCGCAGCCGGCGCAATCCCTCAACAGCCCTAAGCACCCAGCGACGGCGCTTGCAGAACCTGCACGCCGTTGATCCGCCAGCCATCTTCCGTCTCGATCATCGCATACCCAAGATAGTGCAGGTTTCCGGCCTGATCGACGACTTCCACCCGCTGCACGATGATCGCGCCAAATGTCTGAAGATCGATGAAATCGACCTCAGCGGGGTTCCAGACCATGGGGTAGGCCTGCTGCACCATACGGCCGAAGTTTTGCGGGTCGCCAAACAGCCCCTGGATATTGGGGCTGGCATATTGCCATGCGTCAATCACGTCCTCCGCCCGGAAGGCGTTGAACTGACTGCCGATCACGGCCTCGATCTCGGGGTTGGGGGCCAGCATCTCTTGCGCCGAGGCGGACAAGGCGGCGGCGCAGGACAAGACGAACGACAAAACGGCGGCGCGGATCATGGGGCATCTCCTTGTTTCGATGTCCCCCAACCTAGCGCCGCCGCCGCAGATTTCAGGTCACAAGTTTGCCAGCCAACCCATCTTCGATCAGCTGCACCGTCTCATCAATGCCGTACAGCGCGATGAACCCGCCGAACCGAGGGCCCTGCGATGCCCCCAGAAGCACCTCGTAAAGGCCCGAGAACCACGCGCGCAGCGGATCAAAGCCGTGGGTCTTGCCGATCGCAAAAACGATGGATTGCAGGAATTCATCATCATGCCAATCGACCTCGGGCAGGGCCACCTCCTTGCCCTCTTGCGCGTTCTTGCGGGCGATCACGTCCAGCGCCTTGTCGGCATCTCCAAGGCAGGCAATAAGCTCCTCCATCGCGCCGCGTTCCTGATCGGTCGGCAGGCGGAACTGGCGGGTGGGTTTGACGAAATCGTTGTAATAGCGGATCGCGAAGCCTGCCGCCTGATCCAGATCCGGGTTCGTCTCCGGGCTCGCATCGGGCGCATAGCGGTTGATGAAGCCCCACAGCTTGTCTTTCTCTTCGGCGCTCGACACGCTGGCCAGGTTCAAAAGCATCGCAAACGGAACCACCATCGTGCTCTCCGGCACATCGCCGCCGTGGATGTGGTAGACCGGGTTCGCCAGCCGCGCGGCCGTGTCCTGCGCCCCGTAGGCACGCAGCTGCTGGTGGTATTCATCCACCGCCTTGGGGATCACGTCGAAATGCATCCGTTTGGCCGTCTTGGGCTTGCCGTACATGAAATACGACAGCGACTCCGTCGAGGCATAGCTTAGCCATTCATCAATGCTGATCCCGTTGCCCGACGTCTTGGAGATCTTCTGCCCGCCCTCATCCAGGAACAACTCATAGGTGTAGGTCTCGGGCGCCTTCGTCCCCAGAATCTCACAAATCCGCGAATAGATCGGCGTATTGGTGGAATGGTCCTTGCCGTACATCTCGAAATCAACCTCCAGCGCCGCCCAGCGCGCGCCGAAATCGGGCTTCCACTGGAACTTCACGTTGCCGCCCGTCACCGGAAGCGTCCATTCGCGCCCGTCTTCATCATCGAAGGTGATCGTATGGGCCACCGGATCAACCGCCTTCATCGGCACATACAGCACCCTTCCCGTCTCGGGGTGGATCGGCAGGAAAATCGAATAGGTCTGCTGCCGCTCCTCTCGCAGGGACTTCAGCATCACCTTCATGATGTCGTCATAGCGCTCTACCGCCCGCTTGAGGACCTCATCGAACCGGCCAGAGCCATAGAACTCCGTCGCGCTGATGAACTCATACTCAAACCCGAAGGTGTCCAGGAACCGGCGCAGCATGGCGTTGTTGTGGTGGCCAAAACTCTCGTGGGTGCCGAAGGGATCGGGCACCGACGTCAGGGGGCGCTGCAAATGCGGCGTCAGCGACTCGGGATTGGGTACATTGCCCGGCACCTTGCGCATCCCGTCCAGATCATCGCTGAAACAGATCATCTTGGTGGGAATGTCTGAAATCACCTCGAACGCGCGGCGCACCATCGTGGTGCGCAACACCTCTCCGAAGGTTCCGATATGCGGCAGGCCCGACGGGCCATAGCCCGTCTCGAACAGCACATAGCCCTTTTCGGGCGCGCCGCCCTCGTACCGTTTCAACACCCGCCGCGCCTCTTCAAAGGGCCAGGCCTTGGAGGTCATCGCAGCATCGCGCAGATCGGTCATGGGTGTCGCCTTCATTGGCGGGCGCAAATGCCCGGCTCGGATCAATGGCCCGGACCTATTGTCTGGGACGCCCGTCGTCAATAAATGACACCACATACACGCCAGGAGAGCCAAAGATGCCCGATCACAGTTTCACCCCGGAAGACAGCCTCGTGGCCGTGATGGTCGGGATGTCCTTCTCGGACGAGACGATCCGCACCGAGGAATTGTTGTCCATCGAGCAGATGGTCAATTACCTTCCCGTCTTCGGCGCTTATGACGCCGACCGCACGCGGCGCGTGGCCAACGTGGTATTCGACCTTTTTGAAGAGGAAGACGGCCTTGACGCGCTGTTCGGTCTGGTGACGGACGGCCTGCCCGCGCATCTGTATGAGACAGCCTATGCGCTGGCCTGCGATGTGGCCGCCGCCGACGGCAAACTGGCCCAGGCCGAGCTGCGTTTCCTGCAAGAATTGCGCGATGTGTTCGCCATTGATCGCCTCCATGCCGCCGCCATCGAGCGGGGCGCGCGGGCGCGTCACATGACGGTCTAAGGACTGGATGACGGTCTGAGGACTGGGGCTCAGGCCCCGACCTGCGCCAGATGCGTGTCGACGAACTTTCGTTCCTCGGCTGTCAGCACTGTCGCACGGGGATAAACCGGATCGGCACGATCATCGCGGATCGGGTGGTGCCAACCGCCTGTCGTCTCGAAGAACGTCCGCGCGCCGGCCTCTCCAAACTCGGCCAGATAGCCCTGCACGACGGTATCGAGGTAGCTAAGCAGGATCGGATGCGCCCTGGTGTCTACAAGCTCGGGCTCTACCGCATAGATCTGGATATCCAATTCCGTTCCGTGGCTATGGCCATGGCGGATCTCACCTACGCCATGGCGCGCATAGGCGGCCTCGCGCACATCAAGCGCCGCCCAGTCCGCGCCGGGCACAGCGGCGATAAGGCCCGAAATCTCGCCGGTCGAATCAGGCTCGGCAGTCAGGAACGCCACTTCGCGCAGCACAGTGCCCTTCCACATCCTGCGCCATCCCCTGACATGGGCTTGAACAGCCTGTGGGTAGGCATGGGTCTTGCGGTTCACGAGGCTGCCATAGCCAAAGAAATACGGATCGATCATGGTCCCCAAATGAGGCAATTGAAAACAGCTATCAAGCCCTCTTGATATGGGCGCGCGTCTCTGTATTGTTTGCGACGTATCCATAGGGAGACGCTCGTTTGCGCCGCTTCGCGTCGCAGACTTGGGCCGAAGGAGCAACCGCCCCGGTAAACTCTCAGGCAGATGGACCTGTGGATGCAAAAGTACTCTGGAGAGTGAGGGAGGGCCCTCCGCCGAAGGGATAACGATCTCAGGCCAAAGGACAGAGGGGGCATCATATGGCGCGGCGTACAGCTCGCGTGTGAATGATGCCGGGCCATGGGCCCCGGTTCGGGGGACGATGATGGCTGAGGGCGATCTCAAGACACTGGCACTGGCCGATTTGCACGCGGAACTGGGCGGCAAATTCGTGGGCTTCGCGGGCTATGCGATGCCCGTTCAATACCCCCTTGGCGTGATGGGCGAACATCTGTGGACCCGCGAAAGCGCGGGCCTGTTCGATGTCAGCCACATGGGTCAGGTGATGCTGCCCGGCGATTCGGATCTTGAGACGCTGGTGCCGGTCGACGTGGCAGGACTGGCCGAGGGTCGCCAACGCTATGGTTTTTTCACCAATGACGCGGGCGGCGTGCTGGACGATCTGATGATCGCGCGCGTGCCAGATGGCCTGTTTTTGGTGGTGAACGCCGGGTGCAAGGACGCCGACATCGCCCATTTGCGCGCCCATCTGGACGGGGTCAGGGTGATCGAGGACCGCGCACTTTTGGCCCTGCAAGGCCCGAAGGCCGAAGCGGCATTGGCCGCGCTGATCCCTGAGGTGGCCGACATGCGGTTCATGGATTCCACGCGGATGGCGTGGAACGGCGCAGAATTATGGATCAGCCGCTCTGGCTACACCGGCGAAGATGGGTTCGAGATCTCGATCCCGGAGGGGCGGGCCGAGGCCTTCGCCCGCGCCCTGCTGGAAGACGAGCGGGTCGAACCCATCGGGCTAGGCGCGCGGGATTCCCTGCGGCTGGAAGCCGGATTGCCGCTGTATGGTCAAGACATGGACCCGAGCGTCAGCCCGATAGAGGCCGGGCAGGCCTGGGCCATCAGTAAGGTCCGCCGCAGCGGTGGCGACCGCGCGGGCGGGTTCCCCGGCGCGGATACCCTCCTTGACCAAATCGCCAACGGCGCGCCCCGCCGCCGCGTAGGCCTGCTGCCCGAGGGCCGCGCGCCGATGCGGACCGGCGTGGAAATCTTCACCAGCCCCGACGCCCCCACCCCCATCGGCAAAATCACCTCCGGCGGTTTCGGCCCCACCCTGGGCGCACCCATGGCTTTGGCCCTCGTGGCGTCTGATACGCCCGGGGATATCCCGCTCTACGGCGAGGTGCGCGGCAAGCGCTTGCCGGTCGCCCAGGTCAAACTTCCCTTCACACCCCCCGGCTTCAAACGCTAGATCACGGAGACACCCATGAAATTCACCGAAGACCACGAATGGCTTGAAGCCGACGGCAACATCATCACCGTCGGCATCACCGAACACGCCGCCACGCAACTGGGCGATGTCGTCTACGTCGAATTGCCCGAGGTCGAGACCCAGGTCTCCAAGGGGGATGAGATCGTGGTGATCGAATCCGTCAAGGCCGCCTCCGACATCATCGCGCCGCTGGATGGCGAAATCGTAGAGGTCAACGACGCCCTCGCCGACAAGCCCGCTTTGGTGAACGAGGATGCCATGGGGGCCGCGTGGTTCTTCAAGATCAAGATCGATGATCTCGATGCGCTGGACGAATACATTTCGGAGGAAGAATACAAGGATCTGATCGGGGAATAAGGGGGCACCTTCGACTTGCGGCCATGCCCGGCACCACGCCGCCCCATGGGGGGCCAGCCCCCCATCCCCCCCGGCATATTTTCAGAACAAAGAGGGGCAAAAGCCCTGATTGATGGAGCGCTCAATGCCCTGGACGACCACCGACTACGACCCCGATGATTTCGCCAACCGCCGTCACATCGGCCCCTCCCCCGCCGAAATGGCGGAGATGCTGGGGTTCGTGGGCGCTGACAGCCTGGATGGGTTGATCGACGACACGGTCCCCGCCTCCATCCGGCAGACGGGCGCGCTGGAATGGCCCGCGCTGTCCGAGGCGGAGTTGCTGGAGCACATGCGCGAGATCGCGGCCAAGAACAAACCGATGGTCAGCATGATCGGCCAGGGCTACTCCGGCACTCACACGCCCCCCGCGATCCAGCGCAATGTGCTGGAAAACCCCGCGTGGTACACCGCCTACACGCCCTACCAACCCGAGATTGCGCAGGGCCGGCTTGAGGCGCTGCTGAACTTCCAGACCATGGTGGCGGACCTGACCGGGTTGCCCGTGGCGAACGCCTCGCTCCTGGACGAGGCGACAGCGGCGGCCGAGGCGATGGTCATGGCGCAGCGGGCGTCGAAGTCGAAGGCGCGCGCTTTCTACGTTGATGAAAACTGCCATCCCCAGACAATCGCCGTGATGCAAACGCGCGCCGCGCCCTTGGGGATCCAAGTGATCGTCGGTGCGCCCAAGGCGCTGGACGCAACCGCCGTCTTTGGCGCGATCTTCCAGTATCCGGGCACCTTCGGCGGGCTTTCTGACCCCTCCGCCCAGATCGAAGCGCTGCACGAGGCCCGCGCCATCGCCGTAGTCGCCACCGACCTTCTGGCGCTGACACTTCTGAAGGAACCGGGCGCCATGGGCGCGGATATCGCCGTGGGCTCTGCCCAACGGTTCGGCGTGCCCCTTGGCTATGGCGGGCCGCACGCGGCGTTCATATCGTGCCGTGACGCGCTGAAACGCTCGCTTCCCGGACGCATCGTGGGTGTCTCGGTCGACAGCCATGGCCACAACGCCTACCGCCTGTCCCTGCAAACCCGCGAACAACATATCCGGCGTGAAAAGGCGACCTCCAACGTCTGCACGGCACAGGCGCTTCTGGCCGTCATGGCCAGCTTCTACGCCGTCTTCCATGGCCCCCAGGGGCTGCGCGCCATTGCAGAGCGTGTGCACATGCGCGCCGTCCGTCTGGCCGCGTCGCTATCTGCCGGGGGCTATCCGCCGGAAAACGACACGTTCTTCGACACGCTCACGGTGCATGTCGGCGACAAGCAATCGCGCATCATGGCCGCCGCCGTCGCACGCGGGATCAACCTGCGCGATGTCGGCGCGGATCGCATCGGCATCGCCGTCGATGAGGTGACGACCGAGGCGCACATCGAGGCCGTCTGCCGCGCCTTCGGCGTGCTGGTGGCCCCTGCCCCCAAAGCGCCCGCGATCCCCGACGATCAGTTGCGCACGTCCGATTACCTGACCCATCCCATTTTCCACATGAACCGTGCGGAATCCGAGATGATGCGCTACATGCGCCGCCTCAGCGACCGCGACCTCGCGCTGGATCGCGCGATGATCCCGCTTGGATCCTGCACCATGAAGCTGAACGCAGCCGTCGAGATGATGCCGATCACCTGGCCCGAGTTCGGAAACCTGCACCCCTTCGCCCCCGCCGATCAGGCCGAGGGTTATGCCGAAATGCTGGAAGACCTCTCTGCCAAGCTGTGCGAGATCACCGGCTATGACGCCATGTCGATGCAGCCCAACTCGGGCGCGCAGGGCGAATATGCGGGGCTCTTGACCATCGCCGCCTATCACCGCGCGAACGGGGAAGACCGCAATATCTGCCTGATCCCCGTCTCGGCCCATGGCACCAACCCCGCCTCGGCCCAGATGGCAGGGATGCAGGTGGTGGTTGTGAAATCCCAAGAGGACGGCGATATCGATCTGGCCGATTTCCGCGCCAAGGCAGAGGCGGCGGGCGACAAGCTGGCCGCTTGCATGATCACCTACCCCTCTACTCACGGCGTGTTCGAGGAAAGCGTCAAAGAAGTCTGCGCCATCACCCATGAATTCGGTGGGCAGGTCTACCTCGACGGTGCAAACCTCAACGCCATGGTCGGTTTGTCGAAGCCGGGCGAATTGGGCGCAGACGTCAGCCACCTGAACCTGCACAAGACGTTTTGTATCCCCCACGGCGGCGGCGGCCCCGGCATGGGGCCGATTGGCGTCAAAGCGCATTTGGCACCGCATTTGCCCGGCCATCCCGAAACGGGCGGTACGGCGGGCCCTGTCTCTGCCGCGCCCTATGGCTCGGCCTCGATCCTACCGATTTCCTATGCCTATGTGCACCTCATGGGCGGCTCTGGTCTGACCCAGGCCACCAAGGTTGCCATCCTCAACGCCAACTACATCGCGCGGCGGCTGGAAGAGGACTATGGCGTTTTGTTCAAAGGCACCACGGGCCGCGTGGCTCACGAATGCATCCTGGATACGCGCCCCTTCGCCGAGGCCGGCGTCACCGTCGATGACATCGCCAAGCGCCTGATGGACCACGGCTTCCACGCCCCCACCATGAGCTGGCCCGTGGCGGGAACCCTGATGGTAGAGCCCACGGAATCCGAGACCAAGGCCGAGCTGGACCGCTTCATTACCGCGATGCAGGCGATCCGCGCAGAGATCGCCGAGGTCGAGGCCGGGGCGATAAAGGCCGAAGACAGCCCGCTGCACCACGCCCCCCACACGATGGAGGATCTGGTGCGCGATTGGGACCGCGCCTACACCCGTGAACAGGGCTGCTTCCCGCCGGGCGCGTTCCGGGTGGACAAATACTGGCCCCCGGTCAATCGCGTGGACAACGTGGCAGGCGACCGGAACCTGATCTGCACCTGCCCGCCCCTGGACGATTACCTGGAAGCGGCGGAGTGAGAACTCGGCGCCGGGTTTTTGGGCCTGTTCGTGGTAAATGAAGTGTTAACAAAATGCTTTACTTTGCATTTTCAGATGGTTAGGCCCTTGCTCAAGCTTGAGCAGGCGGCCTAGCGCGACCGCCCGAACCGGGTATAAAGCCCATCCAACGTGTAGGTCTCGGCCACCGGGCCGTGCTCTTCCGGGTAGAAGTTGGGATCAACAGGCAAGCAATCGCGCCCGCAGGCCTGGGTCATGGTGCCCGTCGTGCCATCGACGTACCACAGACGCCCGCCGGGTGTGCCAACCCAGCCATTGACGCCGAAACGCATATCGCCCTCGACATCCTGGATCGAGGGTACTTCTCCGTCGTATCCCAAACCCCACGCCGCGTGGGTGTGCCACGACGACACCGCCCTTTGTCCAGCCTCCAACGGAAGCGAGGCGCAACTCGCCTCACCGCCCCACGACGCTTTGGTGGAAGAGTAATTGCCCGCGTCGTCCTGCAAGATGAATCCGCAGACCTCGCGGTTGAATCGCACGGACAGCTGGTTCATCGACTCCATCATACCCCGCACGAATTCCATCTCTCGCGCATCCTGCGCTTGGGCTACAGGGGCAAACAGCACGGCTGCGGCAGCGACAAGCGCGGCTTGTACGGACGTCATCGATCGCATTGTCAGGCGGCTCCTATGCGGTGGCTTGCAGGTGAGGGTAGCGGAGATTGCGCGACAGGCAACGTGAAACATGGCGCAAAGCAGTGGAATGCAGCGCAGGCCACGCTACAATCCTGTTCAGCAGCAGAAGTGGAGGGATCAGATGGCAAGCTTCGAAGACAAGATGAAGGACCGCGTGCAGGCGATGGCCAAGGGCACCCGAATTGAAACCCTGAGCGACGATGAAGATGTCCGCGAATGGTTGGTTTTCGGCCGCATCGCGATGATGGCTACGATCTGGATGGCGATGATTTCCGCCGTGGCATTGGTGATCTCTGTCCGCTTCTGATCGCCGCGCAGGCCGTCCCTCCGTGGCTGGTGCAGGGCTGCCATACGGTCGCGGGACAGATCACGGATCGGCATCCTTCGGTGCGGACCCCTTTAGATTGCAGCCCAATCCGTAAAGCGAAACGGTTGCGGGCGGGTCTTGCGTTGGCTGTGCTTTTGTTGACGCTGGGGCATGTCGTATCTCCTTTGATGGGTTCAAAGTACCGTCTGACGTGGAGCGGGTCATTGGACTGTGCCCAGACTTGACAGCCTAGATGGACGCCCAATCGGTGAAGCGAAACGGGGTCGGCGCGGGCTTGCTGGGGATCGGGCTTGGCTGATGGCGGGGCTGTGCGGGGCGGGTCATTGTCGTTCCTTCGGGGGTTGTGTGTGGCGGGATGGGGCAAAGGTGCTCTGGTGCCCCGTGTCACACAAAATCGCCGCGCTGATATCCGATAGCCTTTGGGCTTTCCCGCGCTATTTCATGGCCTTGGCGGAAAGCTGCCAAATGGGAACCGTCATGGGCGGCGCTTGGCCGATCCGGCTTGGAGGGCCTGCGATCAGGCCAAAATGTCCTGCTTGACCGAGATGCAGGTCGAGCCGCGCGGTGCGTACTCGGCTGAGAAGGCCACGCGATTCCCGAGGTCAAAGATCCATGCAAGCAAGCGCCCGACACGCTCCGATGCGCTCCGATGGTTCATGACAGTCAGTGTCGCCGCACCCGAGCACAAAAAAGGCGCGTCCGTCTCCGGGCGCGCCATCGTCAGTTCAGCATAGTCGCTGAGGGGTCGCTTAGACCGCCTTCAGGTTCACGGCGCTCTCACGGCCATCGCGGCCAGCTTCGAGGTCGTAAGTCACTTTCTGATTGTCGGCGAGGCCGGTCAGACCGGAGCGCTCAACAGCAGAGATGTGCACAAACACGTCCTTGCCGCCCGTCTCGGGTGCGATGAAGCCGAAGCCTTTAGTAGAGTTGAACCATTTCACGGTGCCATTGGCCATCGTGTGTCTCCTAGTATGTGTAGTCCCGCCCGCGTGCCTGCGGCGGTGTGGCGTCAGTTGGGTAGCAGATCGAGACTGAGGCCTTGGTAGAGGAGACAGCGGACGAGTGCGGTAACGGTCGCGAGCGCTGTATGGGGGATTCTTGCGTGAAAAGCAAGGGAAAGGTGCGTCCACGAGCGGAGAAACGCCGAAGGTGAGCACCATGCACAAAGGGCTCAAGTCATTGTTTTAGATCGAATAAGCCTTTGTCGGCAACAACTCGTTAACCATAAGTTTGACGCCCCGGTTCCAAGTCCGCACGGGACTGAGGGTTTTCCCGCAAATTTGAGTGTCGCACGGAGCACTCAGAGCAGTCATTGAATCAATCGTTCATGAACGCGATTGGCAAAGCGGCGGATCGAACGGTCAGGAATGGAAAGGGTGGCCGAAGCCACCCTCAATCACCAGAACAATCCAATGACCGCCAGTAGCAACGATGCCGAGCCAACAATGTCAGCATAGCGAACGCGCCACTTTATTTTGATCGTAAACCGCATGGCCTTAGCCCTCGTGCGATGTCCGACCGGTCGAACGTTGTTACACGCTCAGTACTTATATACCGCCCCAATTCCGGCGGTTGCCGCACCTTAGTTAACATCAGGCCCGGCGCTTCGACGGCTTCCCGCTCAGGTTATTCTAGGCACAGCCCAGAGTCCTGCCGGACCGCCTTAGCCTACTTCCCACTAAGGTTTCGACACAGCGCCGCTAAGCGCTTGCAGCTTCCGGGCAGGATTTGCGGTTGTCGCATTACGATCCGCTCACCTGCCACGCGGTGGTATGAGCACTTTCGATCCACTGCCGCATTATGACTGCCATGATTCTTATCCAACGACAAGAACAAAAGGGGTCCAGAAGGGCTGATTTTGTATGGCGGGACGATTACCACCCTATGGGTAGTATTGCGGCGTCCTCCCCCTACCGAACAAACTTCTTGTGCTTCAGGCGCTTCGGCTCCAGCGCGTCCGGGCCCAGACGACGCTTTTTATCTTCCTCGTAGGCCGAGAAGTCGCCTTCGAACCATTCGACGTGGGCCTCGCCCTCGAACGCCAAAATATGCGTGCAGATGCGGTCGAGGAAGAAGCGGTCGTGGGAGATAACGACGGCGCAGCCGGCGAAATCGGTCAGGGCGTCTTCCAGGGCGCGGAGGGTTTCCACGTCGAGGTCGTTGGTCGGCTCGTCAAGCAGCAGGACGTTTCCGCCGGATTTCAACAGCTTGGCCATATGGACGCGGTTGCGCTCGCCGCCTGACAGCTGGCCGACCTTCTTCTGCTGGTCGCCGCCCTTAAAGTTGAACGCCGAGCAATACGCGCGGGAATTCATGCTCGCGTCGCCCAATTCGATGATTTCTGCACCGCCCGAGATTTCTTCCCACACCGTCGCATCACCCTTCAGGGCGTCGCGGGATTGGTCGACGAAGGCCAATTCCACCGTATCGCCGTATTCCAAGGTGCCCGCGTCTGGCTGTTCCTGGCCCGTGAGCATCCGGAAGAAGGTGGATTTCCCCGCGCCGTTGGGGCCGATGACGCCGACGATGCCGCCGGGCGGCAGCGCAAAGGAGAGGTCCTCGATCAATAGCTTGTCGCCGTAGCCCTTCTTGAGGTTCTCGATCTCGATCACCTTGGAGCCCAGACGTTCCCCGTTGGGGATGATGATCGTGGCGCGCGACAGCTTCTCGCGCTCGGACTTGCCGGCGAGGTCTTCATAGGCGTTGATCCGGGCCTTCTGCTTGGCCTGACGGGCCTTGGCGCCCTGGCGGATCCATTCAAGTTCACGCTCCAGCGTCTTCTGGCGGGTCTTGTCTTCGCGGGCTTCCTGCTCCAGCCGCTTGGCCTTCTGCTCCAGCCAGGCCGAATAATTGCCCTCGTACGGGATGCCGCGGCCGCGGTCCAATTCGAGGATCCAGGACGTGATATCATCAAGGAAATAACGGTCGTGGGTGACGATCAGGATCGTACCCTTGTAGTCGATCAGGTGCTGTTGCAGCCAGGCGATGGTTTCGGCGTCGAGGTGGTTGGTCGGCTCGTCCAGAAGCAGCATTTCGGGCGCTTCCAGAAGCAGTTTGCACAGCGCCACGCGGCGACGTTCCCCGCCGGAAAGGGTGGCAACCGGCGCATCATCGGGGGGGCAGCGGAGCGCCTCCATCGCGACGTCGATCTGGCTGTCGAGGTCCCAAAGGTTGTTGGCGTCGATCTCGTCCTGCAAGGCGGCCATCTCATCGGCGGTCTCATCGGAGTAGTTCATCGCCAGCTCGTTGTATTTATCCAGCTTGGCCTTCTTCTCGGCCACGCCAAGCATGACGTTTTCGCGCACCGACAGGCTTTCGTCCAGCTGCGGCTCCTGCGGCAGATAGCCGACGCGGGCACCCTCGGCAGACCAAGCCTCGCCGTTGAAATCCTTGTCGAGGCCCGCCATGATCTTCATCAGGGTCGATTTACCGGCACCGTTGACACCGACGACGCCGATTTTCACGCCGGGCAGGAAGCTGAGGCGGATGTTCTCGAAGCACTTTTTGCCACCGGGGTAGGTCTTGGAAACACCATCCATGTGGTACACGTATTGATAGGCGGCCATTGGTCCACTCCGTCTGAAGGATCGCTGTTGCGCACCTCTCTTAGAGGGGTCGCGAGGGATCGGCAATCGAAGGGTTGGACCGATGTCCCGGGACAGCCTAGGCGCTGAGGGCGTGGACCGTACGCTCGGGCGCGATGATGATGGGGGCACCCTTCGCGACCATTCCGATCAAGGCGTCGCGGTCCATGGGGCGCGCGATGCCGAAGCCTTGCAGGCGGAAGCATCCGTGCGCCATCAGGAAATCCGCTTGTTCCGCGTATTCGATCCCTTCCGCCAGGGTGCTAACGCCCAACTCATCGCACAGACGCAGGATCGACGTGGTGATGATACGAGCGGACCGGTCGTGGGTGACATTGGCGATCAGGGACCGATCCAGTTTCACGCCGCTGACCTCCAGTTGGCTGAGGTGCGACAACCCCGCATAGCCGACGCCAAAATCGTCGAGATAGACGGAAAAGCCCTTTTCGCGCAGTTCCAGAATGCGGGCAGCGGCGACGCTGTCGGTGGTGTCAGACCCGAAGAATGTCGTTTCCAGCACCTCTGCAACGAGGGATTGGGTATCGAGCCCGGCACGTCGGGCTTCATGGTCGAGGCGGCGCATGAAGTCGGGATGGGCCAGCGCCTCGGACGAGGTATTGAAGGCACCGCGAATGCTGAACCCCCGTGCCCGCAGATCCGACACCAATGAGGTGGTGGCTCGAATGGCCGCGAAATCGACATCGGCCATGCGGTTAAGGCGCGAGGCGTAGCGCAGGAACACGTCGGGCGGCACGACCTCTCCGTTGCTGCGGTGCCAGCGGGCGAGCGCCTCGAACGAGTAGACCTTGCCGGTGCGCCCGTCGAGGATAGGCTGATAGACGAAACTGATCCCATCGTTATCGAGCGTATCGACGAACTCTTCCATCATGGCATTTTCGGCCTCTTGGCGGTTATGAAGGACGGCGTCATAGCGGGCCACGCGGGGTGAGCCGGGGCGCTTTGCCTCGTAGAGCGCAAAATCGGCGGAGCGGATCAGATCGGCGGCTGTGGTTTCATCGCCATCGCTGAGCGCGATGCCAATAGAGGCCCCACACTCCAGGTTGGTGTCCTCCCACTCCAGCGGCGTGCGAATACACTCCATTATCCGGTCGGCCACATGTTGCAATTGATCAAAATCCGTGACGCCCGGACAGGCCACCACGAATTCATCGCCCCCCATACGGCAAGAGAGGTCATTGGGGCCGACGCAGGCGCGGATCGCGTCAGCCACGTGGACGAGGATCCGATCACCGGCCGAGTGGCCGTGGGTGTCATTCACGGCCTTGAAATGATCCAGGTCGATGTAGAGCAGGCCAATAGCGCGCGCATCAGGGTCGGGCCGCCGCAGGATCGCATCCGTGGCAGCCAGAAAGGCGGTGCGATTGTGCAACCCGGTCAGGGCATCATGGTGGGCGGCGTGATGAAGGTCGGCGCGGGCGCGCTCCAGTTCCTCTTCGCGATTGACCTGAGTGGTGACATCGCGCGACACGAGGATCACACGCTTTTCCCCAACCCGAGGCTCCACCACGGCGAGGTTGAACTCGTGCCAGAACAGCCCTCCATTCTTGCGCATGTTGGGGCGTCGGACGAGGTTGTGAAATTCGTAACTATCGAGATCAAAACGAAAGTTTTCGATCTCTTCGTCATCGGGCTTTACATTGGGTGGAAAGCAGAATTCCTGCGGGCGCCGCCCAATGACTTCCTCCAGGGATCGGCCCATGATCCGGCAATAGGCCGGATTGGCCCACAGAATGCGCGCCTCCATATCCTGATACACGAGGCCATCATTGGCGTTCTGGGCAACGGCGCGCAAAATCGCTTCCTGGGCGCTGACATCATCAAGGGTCTTCTCGGCCTCCTGAAGCGCCTTGTTCGCGAATCTGGAAACGCGGATCTTGGCGCACAGCAGGCCAATCGTGAACAACAGCATGATCGCAAGAGCGATCTCCATCATCAGGAATGTCTGCGCACCCGCCGGGGCAAGCCATGTCACCACCGCAGAGATCAAGCCCATCGTACCAATCATCGCAACTGTCCCGTTTCGTCAGAGGAACGCTATCAATTGCCGCCGAACGCCCGGTTAACGCCCCTGCGGGACCGCCACACAATCTATAGAAAAATGAACCTAAATAGTGTCGGATGAGGTGGATTTTCGCCGATCTCGCGGCGCGCGCGATAACGACTGGACCGGCCAGGTTTGCCGCGTTTAAGACGGAAGACCTTAACCAAGGAAGACAACCATGATGATCCTTTTTGTATCCGCGCGCCCCAAAGGCGCCCTTCGCACCCCCTAGAGCGCTGTTTCAAGACGGGCCTCATCGCCCCTCGTCCAAGGCCGCCCGTGACGCGGCCTTTCTTTTTGTCTTCCGGTTGTCGATGACCGGCCCTCAAACTGTCTGCCCCCGGCGCGTGGCGGCTTTCCAATCCGATGGAGAGTTCCATGCATGGCAAGTTCACCACGTTTCAAAACGCCGGTCTGCGGCGGCTTTTGCGCCGCATGGGGGCGCGTCTTTCGCAGCGCCCAAAATCGGCGGTCACACCCCGGCCCGGCGATATCCCAGATTACCTGCGCACCGACGTCGGGCTGGAACCCCGCGCCCCGCAAAGACCACACGGCACGGATCCGCCCCGATGCGATCCCTTCCGGCTGCTTTAGGACGCCCGATGATTGACAGCCCGCCCCTGCCCCCCCATCAACGCCTTTTGGAGGGAGCAGGGGCCCTGCGCCACAAACTGCCATTTGCACTGCCGGGCCAGACCGTTGGCCTGTTCGGAGGATCGTTCGATCCGCCGCATGCAGGCCATGTCCACGTGAGCCGGGAAGCCTTGAAGCGCTTCGACCTGGATCGCGTCTGGTGGCTGGTGTCGCCGGGCAACCCATTGAAAGAGAAAGGCCCCGCCGCGTTGGAGCGGCGCATGGCGGCGGCCCGCGCGATGGTCAGCCATCCCCGCATCGAAGTCACCGATATCGAGGCGCACCTTGGCACGCGCTACACGGCGCAGACGATCGAGCGGTTTCGGGCCTTGTATCCCGGTGTGCGGTTCGTCTGGCTGATGGGGGCCGATAACCTGGCGCAGTTCCACCGGTGGCAGCGCTGGGAATGGATCATGGAAACGGTTCCCGTGGGTGTTCTGGCGCGCCCCGGGCAGAGGATTTCGGCCCGGACCTCGGTGGCGGCGCAAAGATTTCGGGACGCAAAGATGCCCGCAAGTGCCGCGCGGATGCTGGGGCGGGCCGAGCCGCCCGCGTGGTGTTTCCTGAATGTGCCGATGCTGGATGTGTCAAGTTCCGAGATACGGGCACGGGGGGAGTGGGGCTAGCCCGACCTGCCGGTGAATGCCCTAAGGGTCATGCCACAGAGCGGCGTTCACCGCGTCACTGGATCGGCCACACGGCGCACAAGCAGCGACGCAAGGCCGGACACCATCACCAGGGTGATGCCCGCAAGGGCGAGGGTGTCGGGCAACGAGCCAAAGATCAGCGCCCCGAAAAGCGTGGCCCAGACCAGTTGCGTGTAGACGAAGGGCGCCATGCGGCTGGCCTCAGCCCGTTGATAGGCGATGATCAGCAAGAGGTTCCCAAGCATCGAGCAGGCCGCAGAGGTCAGGGTGAAGGCCATGATCGAGGGGGTCAGCGGTGGCATGGCCGCAACGCCCGGCACCGCAAGGACCAGCGCCCCGATGACAAGCTGCGAAAACAACATGGCGCGGGGGCGCGCCACGTCCGCCATCCAACGGCTCATCACGAGGTAGCAGCCATAGAAAATCCCCGCGAGGGCCGCAAACGCCATGCCCGGCGTCATGCCAAAGCCCGGTTTGACCACCAGAAGGACGCCTATGAACCCGAGACAGATCAGGCCGAAGCGTGAGGCCGAAAACGGTTCGCGCAAAAGCCACACGGACAGGAGCCATGAAAGTATGGGCCCACCGAAAAACGCGGCGAAGACGTTGGCGATGGGCTCGGTGCTGAGCGCCGTCAGGATCGACGTGATCCCCCCAACCAGCATGAAGCCACGCAGCCAGATGCGCCAATCGGTGAACAGGCGGGCTAAAACGAGTCGCAAAACGAAAGGCGCGACCATCAAAGCGCCGAGGGCAAATCGGCTCCAGGCGACGAACACGGGCGCGATCCCCTGGCCGCCGTCTGACAAATCCGCCGTCAAAAGCTTGCCCGCCGTATCCCCGGCAGGGATCAGGGCCATGGCCACCAGCATAAGAGGCAACGCGCGCAGGAAATTCTTGTCCATTGCCCTCTCGCCTATCGCGCTTCACCAGGAAGGGAAACCCTGCACCAGGAAGCACAAAAACGTGTCGCGACGGGGGGTTGAGGGTGGCCACCGCTACAAGGTAATCTCGGCCAAGCTGCCAAATGATATGAACCAATGATTTCCAGACGGATTTTCCTGAGCGGGCTTCTTGCAAGCACCGCGCCCGCGGCTTGGGCTGCGGCGCCCGAACGGTCGTTGCGCCCGTTGGTGCGGCCATCGGATTTCCTGCTGCGCACGATCCCGGAAGCCGCCGACATCCTGCGCGAAGCGGATCTTGGAGGGCGTATCGGCTTCGCCGTCGCCGATGCTGCCACGGGTGAGATGCTGGAGGTGGTGAACCCCCTCTATCCCCTGCCGCCGGCCTCGGTCGCCAAGGCGATCAGCTGCGCCTACGCGCTGGACCGCCTGGGGCCGAATTTCCGCTTCCGCACCCGGCTGGTGTCAAGCGGGGTCCTCGCCGACGGAAGGTTGGACGGAGACCTGTGGTTGGTCGGATCAGGCGACCCGCTGTTCGACACCGATGCGCTTGCAGGTCTGGCCGATGAAATAGTCAACATGGGCCTGCGCGAAGTCACGGGGCGATTCATGGTCGCGACGGGCGCGCTGCCCGAGATTTGGCAGATTGATCCCAGCCAGCTACCCCATGTTGGGTACAATCCGTCGATCTCGGCGCTGAACCTCAACTTCAACCGGGTCCATTTCGAGTGGGAACGGGTGGGCGAGGACTACACAATTTCGATGGACGCGCGCTCGGCTTCCTTGCGCCCTGCCGTTCAGGTAGCGCGCATGCGCGTGGAAGAGCGGACGACCCCTGTCTACACCTACTCGGACGCCGACAGCCACGATGCGTGGACCGTCGCACGGGGGGCACTGGGTGATGCCGGGTCGCGCTGGTTGCCTGTGCGACGCCCGGCTGCGTACATGGCCGAGGTTTTCCAGACCTTGATGGCCGACCATGGAGTGAGCCTGCCCGCGCCGAGCTATGCGTTGGCCGCCCCAGAAACGGCGTTGGTTCTGGCGGAACATGTGTCGGAACCACTTGATGAGATCCTGCGCGGAATGATGCGGTGGTCGACGAACCTGACGGCGGAGGTCGTGGGCCTGATGGCCACTCAAGCCGGAGGTCAACAAGCCACCAGCCTGACCGAATCAGGGGCCGCGATGACCGAATGGATGCGAGAGACCCTGGGCGCGCGGAACGCGACGTTCGTGGATCACTCGGGCCTCGGCGTCGGCAGTCGGATCCGGCCGCAGGACATGACCCACGCGCTTGTCGCGGCAGGGCCAGACGGACTGCTGCGCGACTTGATGAAAGACATCCCGATGCGCGACGACGCAGGCAATGTGATCGAGGGCCATCCGATCGAGGTCGTGGCCAAGACGGGCACGCTGAACTTCGTTTCGACCTTGGCAGGGTTCGCGCGCACGCCATCCGGGCGCGATCTGGCCTTCACCATCTTCAGCGCCGATCTGGATCGTCGTGACGCGATCCCCGAGGATCAGCGCGAGCGCCCCGTCGGCTCTCGCACCTACAACCGGGCTGCCAAGCGCATGCAGCAAGCCCTGATCGAGCGTTGGGGGGCAGTCTACGCGTAGGCCGCAGGACAAATCCTGCCGTTCGGGCGCAGGGTCTTGACCGCAGATCAGCGGTGCCGGTGAAAAAGGGCGAAGATCCGGGAATGCCTGGCGAAAGGTTCAACCTGCTCATCTGACGGGGCAGCCGTCGCGGTCGCCATGATCCAGCGGATCAGCACGAACGACAGCAGCCCGAACACCACGCCGCCGACCGCCTGCCCGATCAGCACGCCTTCTGCCCCTAACCAGGCCGAGAAGATCAGGACCGGCACGATCGTCCCGATCGTATGCCGCCCCCAGTTCACCCACGTGGACGTGTAGGGATAGCCGATATTATTGAAGCTGGCGTTCGACACGAAGATCATCCCGTTGAAGAAGAACGCCAGCGCAAGGGGGCCACAGAACAGGAACAGCAACGCACGGGCATCGCCCGTGGCGTTGAAAAGCGCCGCGATAGGCTCGCGCAGGAAGAAGAGGACAGCGCTGACGAGGATCACAACGATCAAGGTGAACAACATCGCCTCGTAGTACGTGCGGATGACGCGGTCCTGTTTTCCCGCCCCGAAGTTCTGGCCGACGATGGGGCCCACGGCCCCCGACAGCGCGAAGAGTATGCCGAAGGCCACGGGTGTCAGGCGACCGATGATGGCCATGCCTGCGACGGCTTCCTCGCCGTATTGCGCCATGGAGCGGGTCACAAAGGCCTGACCCACGGGGGTTGCCAACTGCGTGAGGATTGCGGGCGCGGCAAGTGCCAGGATCGGAGAGAGGTCGAGCCGCAGGTCCGGGAGGGAGGGTTTGGCAAGGCCGCCGTGGTGGCGGAAGATCGGGATCAGGGCGACAGCGGCAATGGCGATGCGCGCGCAGACCGAGGCGACGGCGGCACCGGTCAGTTCCAGATTGAGGCCAAAGATCAGGATCGGGTCGAGCACAGCATTCACCAAGCCGCCGATGATCGTGGCCATCATGGCCCGGCGTGCATCGCCATGGGCGCGCAGGATCGCGCCGCCGACCATGCCGACCAGCAGAAGCGGCAGCGAGGGGATGATGATCCGCAGGTAAGCCACCGCGAGGTCTTGCGTGGCATCGCTGGCGCCCAGAAGGGCCACAAGAGCAGGCAGGTTCAGCCAGACGATGGCCGCGAAGACACTACCGAACAGCACGCCATATAGCAGCGTCGTGCCCGCACGGCGGCGGGCCAGGGCTTCATCCCCGGCCCCCAAGGCCCGCGCCACCAGGGCGCCGCCCGCGATCGCCATGCCGATCCCGAAAGACGAGGTGAAGAACAGGATCGCTCCCGCATAACCAATGGCCGCTGCCAGTTCCTCTTTTCCCAACATCGAGATGAAGATCATGTCGATGAAGTCGACAAGGAACACGGCCATGAGGCCCACGGAAGACGTGAGCGACATGACGGTTATGTGTTTGAAGAGAGAGCCTTCGAGGAAGACAGCTTGTGACTGGGCCATAGTCCAGCGTGGCACGGCGCGCGGTCCGGCGCCAGTGGGGCGTTAAGGGATGGGCGTTACCGGATCTGGCAGACGGACATCTCATTGGCGATCGTCGTCCACCAATGGCCGGTCCAAGTGGCCCCTTGAGAGGCGGTGATGGCCGGGCAGACCTGTTCAGCATGGCCCTGGTTCCAGGTCGGACCGGCTTCAACCGATTGTTGGGCCGTGGCGGACAGGGGCGCAAGGAGGGCGGCGACGATAAGAAGGGACAGGCGTTTCATGGTGTGGGCTCCGAGTGGGTTGGTGTGTTTGATGAGCCCAAACTAGCCGATCGCCCCGCGTCAATCGCTGGGGCGAATGCCCCATTCGTGAAACGCCCGTTTTGTCCCCTTCAGAGGCTGGGTTTGACCTGCATCAGGCGCATGACGTCGGCCATCTCTGGCCCCTTTTCGCGCCCCGTCACGGCCCTGCGCAACGGCATGAACAGGCCCCTGCCCTTGCGCCCGGTGGCCTCTTTCACAGCCGTGGTCCAAGCCGCCCAGGTCGTCTCGTCGTAAGGCAGATCGGGGAGCATCGCGAAAGCCTCGGCCACGAAGTCCGCATCCTCATCCGCTATCAGCGGGGTCGCCCCGTCACGCAGCAAGGCCCACCAATCAGCCGTCTCGGCGCGCGTGCCGATGTTGGCGCGGGCGACGTCCCAGAAGGCCGGCGCAATCTCGGCCGGGACGCCCAAGGCGGCGACCTCATTGGCGACGTCTTCATACGGCGTTTCGTGCAGCACGCTGGCGGTCAGGGGCCAGAGGTCCTCGACATCGAACTTGGTGGGGGCAGAGCCGAAGTGGTTCAGGTCGAAGCCCTCGGCCAATTCCTCGACCGATCCCACCAGTTCCACCGGTTGAGACGATCCGATCCGCGCCATGTGCGACAGAAGTGCCATCGGCTCCATTCCCGCCGCGCGCAGGTCGCGCAGCGCCAACGTTCCCAGTCGTTTGGACAGCGCCTCGCCCTGGGGCCCGGTCAGCAACGAGTGGTGCGCGAAGGACGGTGCAGAATGACCCAAGGCGTCCATGATCTGGATCTGGGTTGCCGTGTTGGTCACATGGTCCGAGCCGCGCACCACGTGGGTTACGCCCATATCCGTGTCATCCACCACCGAGGCAATCGTATAGAGCACTTGGCCGTCGGCACGGATCAGGACCGGGTCGGAAACGGAGGCCGCATCAATCGACAGATCCCCGAGGATACCGTCGGTCCATTCAATCCGCTCATGATGCAGCTTGAAGCGCCAGACGCCGTTGCCCCGCTCGGCCTTCAACGCGGCCTTCTGATCCTCGGACAGCGCCAAGGCCGCGCGGTCATAGACAGGCGGCAGATGCATGTTGAGTTGCTTCTTGCGCTTGAGGTCCAGCTCGGTCGGGGTCTCCCACGCCTCATAGAACCGCCCCTTGGCGCGGAGTTCATCGGCGGCGGCGGCGTAGCGGTCAAACCGGGCAGACTGACGCTCGATCCGATCCCATGTCAGGCCGAGCCACTCCAGGTCTTCCTGGATCGCGTCAGCGTATTCCTGGGTCGAGCGCTCCGGGTCCGTATCGTCGAGGCGCAGGATGAACTGCCCGCCCGCCTTCTTGGCGATCAGGAAGTTGAACAGCGCAGTGCGCAGGTTGCCGACGTGCAGGAAACCAGTTGGCGACGGGGCGAAGCGGGTGACGACAGACATGTGCAGGACCTTTCAGGGAATGCGCGCCTTCCTCTTTCATGTGCGTCGCGTTTTGTCCATATCGGGGGCATGAACGCTGACCAAACAGCCCCTGATCTGGCCTTGATCGAAGCCCTCGCCCATGCGGCCCGCGATACCCTGGGGGAGCCTTGGGCCGGCCCTGCCCGCGACGTGGTGATCCGGGTTGAGGACATGGCGGAGCCCGAGATGCTCAGCGGTCTTGGCATTGAGGACCCGTTCGAGCTGACTGGCCTTTATGACGGCATCCCGATGACCCAGAAATCAGTGATGGATATGCCCGAGGGGCCGGACACGATCTGGCTGTTTCGCCGCGCGATCCTGGATGAGTGGGTGGATCGGGGTAACGTGACCCTCGCGGAACTGGTCACCCACGTGCTGGTGCACGAGTTCGCCCATCATTTCGGGTGGTCCGACGAAGATATCGCCGCTGTCGATCAATGGTGGGACTAGTCCTTTACGTGTCGCCCGCCCGCCGCAACGTTCTGTTAACGCAACTCGCGATAGACTGCGGTTCGGGGCAATGTTGAACAGCAGCGAGCACGTCGATGATCCAATGCAGCCAATCGGACCGCGCGATGGAGCGGCTTATCAGGTGGACGGACGGCATCGCACTGCCGATGTTCGTGCTGGTGCTGTTGCCTGACGACAGGCTGGAATACGTCCACGCCAATGCCGCCTTTGCTCAGATGACCGATTTACCCCAGACCCTCTTCCCCGGTCGCATCGCCGCAGAGATCTTTCCCGCCCGCCTTGCGGAACGTCTGGAGGCCAACTATCGCCGATGCCTGCGAACGGAAACGCCCTATTCCTATGAGGAATGCCTGATGCTGGAGGGGCGGGATACCTGGTGGCAAACAAGCTTGTGCAAGCCTGCGGGCTTCGACGGCACCGTTGTTCTGGGGGTGACCTCGTCGATCACGGAAGCCAAGGAACGCGAATTCGCCGCCGCCCATTCCCTCGCGGAGCTGACAGAACGGTTCGATGAATTGCGTCTGTTTTCAACCATGGCCGCCCACGACGCCCGCAGCCCGCTGGCCACGGTTTCCAGCCTTATCGATCTTGTCCTCGAAGACTTCGACGACTTGGGCGACGGCAAGGGGGAGTTGTTGCAACTAGCGTCGAATACCGTCAGCGAGGCCTTGGCGCAGATCTCTTCAACCCTGGAGCGGGCGCGGTCCCTTGGGGCAGGCGAAGACGTGCGCACGGTGGTTGATCTGGGTCGTCTGTGCGGTGACATCGCAGCGATGGTGGACCCGGAAATGAACCTGGCGATCGAAGTCCCGTAAACCCATGTCGAATGCGACAAGGTGATGGTGCAGATGGGGGTGCGCAACCTGATGTCGAACGCGGCACGGTTTTGCGAGCATCACATCACCGTACGGGTTTGCGAGGGTCGCTCGCGCGACATGTTGATGATCGAAGTTGCTGATGATGGCCCTGGTCTGCCCGACGGCATGACCCTGCAGGACCTTACCCGAAAGGGAGAGGCCCGCGACGGCGTTCATGGCTTCGGGTTGAGCGCGATCGCGAAGCTGGTCAACAGCCGGGGTGGCGCGTTCGAGGTTGTGCCCCCCGAAGCGGACAACGAATTGCCTGGCGACATGTCCGGCGCGAGGTTTCGGATTGTCCTGCCTGGAAGAATTCTCAGCGAAGGGACCGGCAGGTCGCCGCCCAAGGCCGCGACGCAGACCAACACGGCACCGGTTCCAACCCATTGAAAGGATGGGCCGATCGCTCAGGCGTTCGAGAAGGCGGCAGACCACCAGTGCTGCGGCCTCAATCCGGGTGAACGGGCCAAATCGCGTCAAGATCGCGAAGCCCCGCGCGGATGATCATTTCCAACACGTCCAGGTCGATATCCGCCAGTTTGTTCACATAAAGACACGAAACCGCCTTCTTGTGCTTGCCCAACCGCCCCAGCATCTCGCCGTAGTCTGCGTAACCGGGCATGATATGGATCGACAGGTTCGCCTTGCGCGGGCTGAACCCTGTCGCCAGAAAAGAGCCTTCCCGCCCTGATTTGTAGGTGTAATCATATCGCCCATAGCCAACCAGCGAAGGCCCCCACATACGCGGCTTGAAGCCGCTCACCCGCTGAAACAAGGCGTCCAATGCCAGCCCGTCGGCGCGACGGGTGGGGTGTTCCACGGCCTCTAGAAACGCGGTCACGTCCGCATCGGTGGCTTGGGTCTTGTTGTGCGCTTGCGACATGGGCGTGCCTTTCATCCGGGTGGGCGACGGACGGAGGATAGCAAATCAAGCGCGATTTCGAAATCGGGGCGGCTTTCGGCTTGTCGTTGCGCGATCAACGCCAAAGGTGCCTGCGCATTCCGCATGGCGCGCAGTTCATGAACTGGGCCGCCGGAACCTGAGCCGCCGAGGTTCTGGATCGTATAGCGGATGTCACCGCGACGATTGGGGAACCATTGGCGGTGCAGGCGAAAATCCGCGGTCACGCGCAGGGTCATCGTCAGAGGGTTCCGCACGGCCTCGGTCTGCGTGACATGAAGGGCGTCGTCGCGCATCTCTGCGTGAAACCCCGGCGGCACAAGCGCCACCAGATGGTCTTGAAACGCCACCCAGGTCTCGGCACGGGCCGGGCACGCCATGGAAATCGCGCCGATCATCACGGCGCGACGGGTCAAAGTGGTGCGCGACATGGGCGGAGCCTAGTGCCAAAGCCACGCCCCGCCAAGCGCTATACCTTGGCGCCCTGGTCCAGCTTCTCCAGGAATGCCTTGGCGCTGGTGAGGGTTTCGTCGCGTTTGCCCTCATCCATCCGCGCCCATGTCCGATACATCTGCGCCATGCGGGGGTTGTTGGAGAACCGATCTTCGTGGCGGATGAGGAAATTCCAGTAGAGCGCGTTGAACGGACACGCGCCCTCGCCCGTCTTCTCCTTCACCGAGTAGCGGCAGGATTTGCAATAGTCCGACATCTTGTTGATGTAGTTGCCGCCCGACACGTAGGGTTTGGAGCCCACGACGCCGCCATCGGCAAACTGGCTCATGCCGATGACATTGGGCGCCTCCACCCATTCATAGGCGTCGGCGTAGACGGCCAGGTACCATTCGTGGACCTGATGCGGGTCGATGCCCGCCAGAAGGGCGAAGTTGCCCGTGACCATCAGGCGCTGGATGTGGTGGGCGTAGGCCTCTTCCTTCGTCTGGGTGATCGCCTCGGACAGACACAGCATGTCGGTGTTGCCGGACCAGTAGAAACCGGGCAGGTCGCGGGTGTGATCAAGGGCATTGCGCGACATGTAGTCGGGACCTTCAAGGAAGTAGATCCCGCGCATGTATTCGCGCCAGCCGATGATTTGGCGGATGAAGCCTTCCACGGCGTTCAGCGGCGCGTGGCCATCGCGGTAGGCGTTTTCGGCGGCCTCGCATACCTCACGCCAGCCCAGTAGACCTGCGTTGAGGTACATCGAGATGATGGAATGATAGAGGAACCGTTCGCCTTTCATCATCGCGTCCTGAAAATCGCCAAAGCGCGGTAGCGCCGTCTTGACCCAATGGGTCAGCGCGCGGCGGGCCTGGCCCGTGTCGGTGGCGAACCAGAACGGTTTCAGGTCCCCGAAGTTGTTATCGAAGCGGCTTCCCACAAGGTCCAGAACTTCCTCCACGGTCTCGTCCGGCGTGAAATGCATCGGCGCGGCGTCCACGCTACCAGGCGGCGGCTTGCGATTGTCGTGATCATAGTTCCACTTGCCGCCCTCGGGCTTGTCGCCATCCATCAGAAGGCCCGTCTTGCGGCGCATCTCGCGGTAGAACCATTCCATGCGCAGTTCCTTCCGGCCCTCGGCCCAATCCTCGAAGTCAGCGTGCGAACATAGAAAACGGTCATCGGGGAACTGATGGACGGGAATGGGCATCTCTTCCAGCGCGGCGATCAGGCGGAATTCGCCGGGCTCTGTGGCCAGCACCTCATCCGTAGATGCGTCGTCGCAGGCGCGCAGGATCTCACCGGGGATGGAGCCCGCGTTGTCGGGGTCATCCAGCTTTGTGTAGCGGACCTGCCAGCCGTCCGCGCGCAGGGCCTCCGCGTATTTGCGCATGGCCGCAAAAAGGAAGGCGATTTTCTTGGGGTGATGCGGGACATAATCGGTTTCCGAGGCGACTTCGGCCATCAACACGATGTCGCGGGATTTGTCGGCCTCGCGCAGGGCGGCGATATCGGGGGAGAGTTGATCGCCCAGGATCAGGATCAGGCGCGGCTTCACCACGGGATCTCGGCGCCGGAGTAGTCGACGAATGTGCCGGTCGCCTCCAGACGCTCCATCACGTCGCAGAGCATTTTCGCGGTGTCTTGCGCTGGCACGGTCTTATTTTTCGCCGCATAATCCGCCGTGAAAGGTGTGGCGACCGTGCCGGGATGCATGGCGGTGACTAGGGCGTCGCGGTGGGTGCGCGAGAGTTCGATGGCAGCGCCCCGGATCAACATGTTGGCCGCCGCCTTGGAAGCCCGGTAGCTGTGCCAACCGCCGATCTTGTTGTCGGTGATGGAGCCGACACGGGCGGTCAGGATCGCCGCGACGGAGCGGCCTTTCTTCGGAAGCAGGCGCGGAAGGTGGCGCAGGATATTGGCCGTGCCCATGGTGTTGACGGCGAAGACATCAGCCATGGTGTGGGCGTCGATGGCGGAAAGCTGCTTTTCGGGGGCAGCACCATCCGGTGCGAGGATCCCGGTGGCGACAAAGACGGTCTGGAACGGCCCCTCCAACGCGCCGAGCACGCGGTCAACACTCGCGGCATCCGTCACATCAAGCCCATCCTCAGACCGCGACACGGTCGTGACGTTGCCGCCCCGCGCCCGCATTTCGGCCACCATCGCCTGCCCGATCCCGCCGGACGCGCCTATTACCAATGCATCAATCATGTACCCCGACGTAGACGCGTCAGCGCAACGGTCAACTGCCCTGCCCTTTATTTGGGGTTTTCAAGGCCGTGAGGATCGGTATTGTCTGCGCCCATGACGAAGCGTTCTCATATCACGCCTGCTGCTTTTGCGGCCCTTGGACTGCGCCTCCTTAGTCGCCTCTGAGCGTGCCTTTTGGCGCGAACGCTCAGGGGAGAGAACGCGCCGGAGACCTCAGAAACCAAGGAACATGATATGACTACCGACACCCGAGTATTGATTTTCGACACCACCCTGCGCGATGGCGAGCAGTCGCCGGGCGCGACGATGAGCCACGACGAGAAACTGGAAATCGCCGGGCTTCTGGATGAGATGGGCGTCGATATCATCGAGGCCGGCTTTCCGATTGCCTCCGAAGGCGATTTCAATGCGGTCCGCGAGATCGCCAAAAACTCGGTGAATTCGACGATTTGCGGGCTGGCGCGCGCCAATTTCAAGGACATCGACCGGGCTTGGGACGCGGTGAAGCATGCAAAATCGCCGCGCATCCACACGTTCATCGGCACCTCACCTCAGCACCGGGCGATCCCGAACCTGACAATGGACGAGATGGCTGACAAGATCCACGAAACGGTCACTCATGCCCGCAACCTCTGCGACAACGTGCAATGGTCACCGATGGATGCAACGCGAACGGAGTGGGATTACCTGGCCCGCACCGTCGAGATCGCGATCAAGGCGGGCGCCACGACGATCAACATCCCCGACACCTGCGGCTACACCGCCCCGGTGGAAAGCGCCGACCTGATCCGGCGTTTGATCGACGAGGTTCCCGGCGCAGATGAGATCATCTTCGCGACGCACTGCCACAACGATCTGGGCATGGCGACGGCAAACTCCCTGGCCGCCGTGGCCGGTGGCGCGCGGCAGATCGAGTGCACGATCAACGGCCTTGGCGAACGTGCGGGCAACACGGCGCTTGAAGAGGTCGTGATGGCCATGAAGGTGCGTCACGACATCATGCCCTACACAACGGGCATCGACACGCGCAAAATCATGCACCTGAGCCGCCGCGTGGCCACGGTTTCAGGCTTCAACGTGCAGCCCAACAAGGCGATTGTCGGCAAGAACGCCTTTGCCCACGAAAGCGGCATTCACCAGGACGGGATGCTGAAGTCCGCCGATACGTTCGAGATCATGCGGCCTGAAGACGTGGGGCTGAGTGAAACGAATATCGTCATGGGCAAGCATTCGGGCCGTGCCGCGCTGCGGTCCAAGTTGAAAGATTTGGGCTATGAGTTGGCCGACAACCAGCTCAACGATCTGTTCGTACGGTTCAAGGCGTTGGCGGACCGGAAGAAAGAGGTTTTCGACGACGACCTGATCGCGCTGGTGACCGACGCGGGAAGCGATGGCGAAGGGCATCTGGAGGTCAAGTTCCTGCGGGTGATCTGTGGGACGGAAGCGCCGCAAAGCGCCGACCTGACGTTGCGGGTTGGCGACCAGGACATGCAAGCGACGGCGCAGGGCGATGGCCCCGTGGATGCCGCGTTCAATGCGGTGAAAGAGCTGTACCCCAACGAGGCGGCCCTGCAGTTGTACCAAGTCAGCGCCGTTACGGAAGGCATGGACGCACAGGCGACCGTGACCGTGCGGATCGAGGAAGACGGGCGCATCGCGACGGGCCAGTCTGCAGATACCGATACGGTCGTGGCATCAGTGAAAGCCTACGTCAACGCGCTCAACCGCTTGATCGTGCGGCGCGAGAAGACCGGAACCGACGTGCGCGAGGTGTCCTACAAGGACGTTGGCTGACGCCCGCGCGCACAGGGTTTTGCAAAACCCTGCACAGAGCCTTGCAAGGCTCTGTTCGCCCGCGTCCAATCCCATGCGCCGGGTGCGGAAATCTCTTGCAAGAGATTTTCAAATGCCTTGCAAGGCTTTTGCCCGGCGGCCCCGCGCCGATGCGCCCGCTGCTCGCCCCTTGCCGCCCATGGGGTGCAACGTCTATATGCCGAGTCTCTGGTGGGCATCCTCAGGTAAGGGAGGCCCCTTTTTGAATTGACGAATGGACCCTCGCCCCATGGTCGGATTTTTTAGCAACCTGTTTTCGTCCGATATGGCGATTGACCTCGGGACGGCGAACACGCTGGTTTACGTGCGCGGTCGGGGGGTCATCCTGAACGAACCGTCGGTGGTGGCCTATCAGGTCAAGGACGGCGTGAAGAAGGCACTGGCCTTTGGCGAGGACGCCAAGCTGATGCTGGGGCGGACGCCTGGATCCATTCAGGCCATCCGGCCGATGCGCGACGGGGTCATCGCGGACTTCGACGTCGCCGAAGAGATGATCAAGCACTTCATTTCCAAGGTCCATTCACGCCACACCTTCACCAAGCCCAAGATCATCGTCTGTGTGCCCCACGGCGCCACGCCCGTGGAAAAGCGCGCCATTCGGCAATCCGTTCTTGGCGCGGGCGCGCGCAAGGCGGGCCTGATTGCAGAGCCCATCGCGGCGGCGATTGGCGCGGGCATGCCGATCACGGATCCAACGGGCTCCATGGTCGTGGACATCGGCGGTGGTACGACCGAGGTGGCCGTGCTGTCCCTGGCCGATATCGTTTACGCGCGCTCTGTGCGGGTCGGCGGTGACCGGATGGACGACGCGATTATCAGTTACCTGCGCCGTCAGCATAACCTGTTGATCGGGGAAGCCACAGCAGAGCGGATCAAGACCTCCATCGGCACTGCACGCATGCCCGACGACGGGCGCGGTGCCTCGATGCGCATTCGCGGGCGCGACCTGCTGAACGGGGTGCCCAAAGAGACCGAGATCAGCCAGGCCCAGGTGGCCGAAGCCCTGGCCGAGCCGGTGCAGCAGATATGCGAGGCCGTCATGGGCGCGCTGGAAGCCACCCCGCCCGATCTGGCGGCGGACATCGTGGACCGTGGCGTCATGCTGACGGGCGGTGGCGCGCTTCTGGGAGAGCTGGATCTGGCGCTACGCGAGCAGACGGGCCTTGCCATCAGCGTGGCGGACGAAAGCCTGAACTGCGTGGCTCTCGGCACCGGCAAGGCGTTGGAGTATGAGAATCTGCTCCGCCATGCGATTGATTACGACAGCTAATCGAGCTTTTCTTTCGTTATAGTGCCCCACGGCACATAGCCGCGAAAAGGTGCCCCCATGGCACGCGACAACTACGACGACAGCTATTCCAGACCCGTCCGGCGCTTGCTGTTGGCGGTTCTGGTGCTGTTCCTCCTGGCGCTCGTGCTGGTCTGGCGAATCGACAACCCGCGGGTCGAGCGTATCCGCGCCGCCATTATTGATCGCTACGTGCCCAACATGGAGTGGGTCATGGCACCAGTCAGCGGGATCGCGCGCATGGCGGAAGACTTCCAAAGCTACGCCCGCCTGTTTGAGCAGAACCAGGAGTTGCGGCGCGAGTTGCAGCAGATGCGGGCCTGGCGCGAGGCGGCCTTGCAACTGGAGCAGGAAAACGCCCGGCTGTTGGACCTCAACCGTGTGCAACTGGACCCGGAATTGACGTTCGTGACGGGGATCGTGTTGGCGGACAGTGGGTCGCCCTTCCGGCGGTCGGTGCTGCTTAATGTGGGCGCAAGGGATGGTATTCTGGATGGATGGGCCACGATGGACGGCTTGGGCGTCGTGGGGCGGATCTCGGGCGTTGGAGACCGGACGGCGCGGGTCCTGCTGCTGACGGACGCGGCCAGCCGCATTCCGGTGACGATCATGCCGTCCGGGCAACAGGCGCTGTTGATGGGGGACAACACCGGGACGCCGATCCTCGATTTCATCGACGATGAGCAGGATGTGGCGGCGGGCGACCGGATCGTGACCTCGGGCGATGGCGGGCTGTTCCCGCCGGGCCTCTTGGTGGGTCAGGTCGTATTCACGTCGGATGGACAGATGCGCGCGCGCCTGTCGGCGGACCTGCAACGCCTGAACTTCATGCGAGTAATGCGCAGCCACCCCGGCACGACGCTGGAAAGCCCCGCCGACCTGATCGGCCCGCCCTGGCCGCCCGAGGGGATGCGGCTGGACGAGGACGGCATTCTCGTCCCGCTTGAGACGGCGCGGGGACTGGCGCCGAGCCCAAGCGAATGAGCGCGCTTTCCGCCCGACACATCTGGACCTACCGGGCCGTCTTCTTTGGTCTGTGCCTCGGCGTCATCACGCTGAAGCTGCTGCCCCTGAACCTTGCCGCCAGCGGCATCCCAGGCCCCGATGTCCTTGTGCTTTTGACGTTTGCTTGGATGGTGCGCCAGCCCTTGCTGGTGCCCATCGGGCTGTTGCTGGTGGTCTTCCTACTGGCCGATTTCCTGTTCATGCGCCCGCCGGGCCTATGGACGGCGCTGCTTCTGATCGCCGCCGAAAGCCTGCGTCGCCGCCGCCTGACCATGACCGAGCTGCCGTTCCTGGTGGAATGGGGCACCGTGGCGGTGCTGATCATGGGTATGGTTTTGCTCAACCGGGTGATCTTATGGATGCTGCTGGTAGATCTGAACTCATTGGGTCTTACGTTGGCTCATGGGATTGTGACCATCGCAACCTATCCGATTATCGTTGCCATCTCGAAATTCGTTTTCCGAGTCCGTAAGCTAGGTCCGACCGAGCTCGAGGCGTTGTAAGGGCAAATCATGAAGCGCACCGCCAAGGAAATGGAGGATAGCGCCCGCCAGATCGGGCGGCGCAGTCTCATCGTCGGGGGCCTCTTTGGGGGTACGGCGGCTGTGCTGGCCGGGCGGATGCGGTATTTGCAGGTCGAGCGGGCCGATGATTTTCGCCTGCTCGCCGAGGACAATCGCATCTCTATCCGGGTGTTGCCGCCTGAGCGGGGGTTGATCTTCGACCGCACCGGCGTGCTTCTGGCAGGCAATGAGCCAGTCTATCGCATCACCTTCGTGCGCGAAGATTCCGACGACGTGGACGCAGTGCTGGAGCGTCTGAGCCAAATCGTGACGTTGGACATGCGGGCGTTGGAGCGGACGCGGGAAGAGATCTTCGCCGTGCGCCCCTGGGTCCCGGTGACCATCGCGGATCGTTTGAGTTGGGAAGAGATGTCCTCGGTCGCGGTGAACGCCCCTGCCCTGCCCGGCGTGAACCCCGAGGTCGGCTTGTCGCGCGCCTATCCGATGGGCGCCGATTTCGCCCATGTCGTGGGTTACGTGCGCAACGTTCCAGACGGCTACCGCGATGCCACGGGCGACACGGACCCGGTCCTCAGCATCCCCGACTTCCAGGTCGGCCTGCTCAACGTCGAGGAGGGTCTGGAAGCAAACCTGAGGGGCAGCGCAGGCACCAAGCGGGTGGAAGTCAACGCCAACGGCCGCGTGATGCGAGAACTTGACCGCGACCCCGCAATTGCAGGCGATGACGTGCAACTGACCGTCGATGCGGGCCTACAAAACTACGTCGAAGCGCGGCTGACCGGGGAAAGTGCCGGTGCCGTGGTGATGGATTGCCAGACCGGTGACATCCTGGCGCTGGCCTCGGCGCCCACCTATGACCCTTCGATCTTCACACGGCCCCTGTCGGCCACGATCTACAACGGCTTGCTGAACGACCCCTACCGCCCGCTGGCGAACAAATCGACCCAAGGCCTTTATCCCCCCGGATCGACCTACAAGATGGTCGTGGCCCTCGCGGCACTGGAGGGCGGGTTCATTACCCCGGAAGAGACCGTGAATTGCCCGGGTTTCATGGAGATCGGCAACCGCCGCTTCCACTGCTGGCGACGTAGCGGCCATGGGCGGATGAACCTTGCCGAGAGCCTTTCGCAGTCGTGCGACGTTTATTATTACGAGTTGGCCCAACGGGTGGGGATCGAGAATATCTCGGCCATGGCGATCCGCCTGGGTTGTGGCGTACGCCACGATCTGCCGCTCTCCTCCATCGCGCAGGGACTTGCCCCCACGATGGATTGGAAGCGCCAGCGGTACGAGCAGGATTGGGTCGTCGGCGATACGCTCAACGCCTCCATCGGGCAGGGCTTTGTGCTGTCCTCCCCCTTGCACCTGGCGGTGATGACGGCGCGGATTGCTTCGGGCAAGGCGCTGGAGCCGTCGCTTGTACGCTCGATCAATGGTGTGCCGCAAAGGCCCGGCACCGCGCCTGATCTGGGCATAGACCCTGCGCATCTGGCGCTGGTCCACGAAGGCATGTGGCGCGTCAGCAACCATGCGCGCGGCACAGCCTACCGCAGTCGTGTCATGGGTGACGAATTCACCATTGCGGGCAAGACCGGCACCAGCCAGGTGCGTAACATCACCGCCGCCGAGCGCGCCGCAGGCGTGATCAGCAACGCCGACCTTCCGTGGGAGCGGCGTGACCATGCGCTGTTCGTAGGCTATGCGCCCGCCAACAACCCGCGCTACGCCGTCTCGGTCATCGTGGAACATGGCGGCGGCGGGTCCGTCGCGGCGGCCCCCATCGGCCGCGACGTACTGTTGCGCGCGCAGGTCGGAGACGTGCCGCCGCCCGAGCTTTACCCCGTCAGCCAGCGGCGCGATATCCAGCGCATGCACGAGAGCCTTCCGATCCTCGAAAGCCCGCCCGTCCCCTCCGGCAGAGAGCCGAGCCGCGCATGAGTTTTCTGGAGTACAATGTCAAATCCACGCCAACCGGCTGGCGCAAGATTCTGCACCTGAACTGGGCGCTTGCGATGCTGGTCTGCGCCGTCGCCGCGGTGGGCTTCCTGATGCTGTACTCCGTCGCCGGAGGCTCGTTCAGCCCTTGGGCCGGGCAACAGATGGAGCGTTTCGCACTTGGATTTGCGGTGATGATGGCCGTCGCCATGGTGCCGATCTGGTTCTGGCGCAACATGTCGGTGCTGGCCTACATCGTGGCGATCATCCTGCTGTTGTGGGTGGAATTCTTCGGGGCCACCGGCGGCGGTGCCCAACGCTGGATTGACCTTGGTTTCATGCGGTTGCAACCCTCGGAGATGGCGAAGATCACCGTGGTGATGATGCTTGCGGCCTATTATGACTGGCTCGACCTGGGAAAGGTCTCGCACCCGCTCTATGTCGTGATCCCTCTGCTGATTATCGGTTTGCCCGTCGCGCTGACCTTCATTCAGCCGGATCTGGGGACCTCGCTTCTGATCCTCATGGGTGGCGGTGCTGTCATGTTCATGGCCGGGATGCACTGGCTTTATTTCGTGTCGGTCATCGGCATCGGTATCGGCGCAGTCACCGCCGTTTTTGCAAGCCGGGGCACCGGGTGGCAATTGTTGGCGGATTACCAATACGGGCGCATTGATACGTTTCTTGATCCGTCGTCCGACCCCCTTGGCGACGGCTACCACATCACCCAAAGCCAGATCGCCCTGGGCTCTGGCGGCTGGACCGGGCGCGGCTTCATGCAGGGCACCCAGATCCAGGGCGACTTCCTGCCCGAAAGCCACACGGATTTCATCTTCCCCACCCTGGCTGAAGAATTCGGCTTCGTCGGCGGGGCGTCGCTGCTGCTGCTGTATGTCCTCATCCTCGTGTTCTGCATCGCCACGGCGATGATGGCACGCGATCGCTACGCCTCGCTGATGGTGATGGGCGTGGCGGTAACCTTCTTTCTCTATTTCGCATTGAACATGGCCATGGTCATGGGCCTCGCGCCCGTGGTCGGCGTGCCGCTGCCATTGGTCAGCTATGGTGGCTCGGCCATGTTGGTCCTGATGGCCGCCTTTGGGCTGGTCCAATCCGCACACGTCCACAGAGCCAGGTAAAAAAGCATGACAGCCCCCACGATTCTTTTCGCCGCCAAGCCCGAGCGGTGGGCCACTTACGAGCCGCACCTGCGGCTCGCACTTTCGGCGGCGGGTGTCAGCGACGCCAACCTGACGCTTCAGGCCGATCCCGCAGAAGTCGACTACATCGTCTATGCGCCCAATTCCGCAGTGCAGGATTTCACCCCCTACACGCGCCTGAAGGCGGTCCTGAATCTCTGGGCCGGGGTCGAGGACGTGACGGACAACGCCACCTTGAAGGTGCCACTGGCGCGCATGGTAGATGAGGGACTGACCGAGGGCATGGTGGAATGGTGCGTCGGCCATGCACTGCGCCACCACCTTGGAATGGATGCCCATATCCACGGTCAGGACGGGGTCTGGCGCAATGGCGACGTGCCGCCGCTGGCACGCCATCGGGGCGTGACGGTTCTGGGCCTTGGTGCCTTGGGCGAAGCGGTGGCAACCGCGCTTGCGGGCCTTGGGTTTGCCGTGGCGGGCTGGTCGCGCTCGGCCAAGGACATCGAGGGCGTGCAGACTTTCAATGGCGTGGACGGCTTGTTCAGGGCGCTTTCCTCTGCGCAGATCGTGATCCTGCTACTGCCCGACACGCCCGCCACCGAGAATATCCTCAACGCAGACACCCTCGCCCAACTTCCGAAAGGGGCGATGATCATCAATCCGGGCCGTGGGCCCCTGATCGACGACGACGCCTTGCTCGCGGCGCTGGATACGGGTCATATCGCCCACGCCACCCTTGATGTCTTCCGGACCGAGCCCCTGCCCCAAGATCACCCCTACTGGGCGCACCCGAACGTCACGGTGACGCCGCACATCGCCTCGGAAACCCGCCCCAAGACCGCCTCTCAGGTCATCGCCGAGAACATCTGGCGCGGCGAGACGGGCGCGCCCTTCCTTCACCTCGTCGACCGGACGCTTGGGTACTAGGCCTCTAATTCCCCGTTCCGAAAATATCCCGGGGAGCCCGAGGGGTTGGCCCCTCGGACCCGTCGCCTACCGCAAGCGCGGCGGCTTGTCGGGGTCGCTGCCCGGCGCAACAGGCGCAATCGGATCCGCCAATTGCGGCAGATCGAACCGCAATCCGACCTTCGCGAAAGTCGCGCACATCGGATCCGACGCCCTGAAAAACCCCACGTCCAAGCTTCCCGCTTCCAACCCCGAGAAGCTCAGCGCATCGCCCACCAATTGCGCCAGGGCACCCTCATAGCCGTCCATCGCCTCGACAAAGGCCAACAGGTGCCCACGCCTTCCGTCGTCGTGGCGCGTCGCCACAAGATAGGCAAGGGACGCGCGACCGTGGGTGGTGGCAAGACGCGCATCCAGGGCGGTCAGCAGCGTCTCGGGCAGGCCGTCGGGCGGCAGAATTTCGTCAGGCCGGTCCTCGATCGCCTCGGGCGCTTGGCTGAGCGTGCCGGCCAGCCAGCCAATCGCCTCACCCTCCAGAACCGTCTCGTACGCGGTGCCCAAATTGACCGCCAAGCCCAGTCCGGCCTCCGCCAACATGCCCGCCATCACCCGGCCCGACATGCCCACGAAAGGCGCGATGTCGCCTGCAAAGGCGGCAAGGCGTTCTTCCCGGTCAAAGGCCACCACCAGATCCGCGCCGTCCACGCCAAAGACCTTCGGGCGGATGCGATCGCCTTCTGCCTCGTCTTCCAGCAGCAGGAACATCTCGGAGGCGGCGAGGCGGTCAAACCAGGCCAGACGCAGTTTTGCGTCATCGGGGGCGGCATCCATCGCCGCGAAGGCGTCGTCCAGGGGGGTCATTCGTTCAATACCTCTGCCACGCGGGCGCGCAGGACCGGCAAAAGCGCGTCCTCGAACCACGGGTTTCGTTTGAGCCACGCGGTATTGCGCCACGACGGATGAGGCAAGGGAAAGACCGTGGGCGCATGGTCGCGCCATGCCGCCACCCGCGCGGTGACGGGAACCTTGCCGCCCAGATGCCAGGCTTGCGCGTAGCCACCGATCAGCAAGGTCAAGCGCACGTCGGAAAGCGCCTCGACGATCAGCGCGCGCCATGTGGCGGCGCAGATTTTGGGTGGCGGCAGATCCGAGCCCTTTGCGTCATAGCCCGGAAAACAGAACGCCATCGGCACGATCGCCACGTGGCTGCGGTCGTAGAAAGTGGCCTCGTCGATCCCCATCCAGTCCCGCAATCGGTCGCCTGATCGATCCCAGAACGGCGTGTTGGCGACGTGTACGCGCATTCCCGGCGCCTGGCTGGCAATCAGGATGCGCGCGCCCGGTTGAAACCAGACCACGGGGTTGGGGCGGTGGCTCGTCGCCGTTGCTGCGAACCGCTCGGCGCAAAGGCGACAGGTGCCAAGGTCTTGGGCGATGGCGCGAAGGTCTGACATGGGGCGCAACCTATACCATGGGTAGCTTGCGAAAAGGGGTCGCCGAAAAGGGGCCAATAAAAGGGGCTTGCGTCGCTTCTTAATTTCTATAATCATAGAAACATGAAACAGACAGCCCTCCCCCTCCCCGAACTGACCCTTGCGGCCACTGCGTTTGCCGCGCTCGGGTCCGAGCAGCGCCTCGCCATCGTGCGCAGACTTGTGCGCGCAGGCCCCGAGGGCTTGCCGATGGGAGAGCTGGGGGAAGCCGTGGGTGTAACGGGCTCTGTCCTGACCCATCACCTGAAACAGCTGGTGTCCGCGGGCCTCGTGGCCCAACGCAAGGACGGGCGGCGCATCCTGTCGCACATCGATCACAGCGCGATCGAGGCGCTTTCCGCGTTTCTGATCGCTGAATGCTGCGCCGATATGGGCGGGCATGGTTCTGACGGAGGTCAAGATGGCTGACCAAACCCTTCCCCCTCGCCTGTTCCCTCAACTTTGGGGCCGAATTGACAAGGTGGCCCTCACCTTCGTCCTGATCCTTGCGGTTCTGTCGTTCTTCGATCGCCCCGCCGTCGTGCCGACCCTTGCCGAGACCTGGGAACATTTCAGCGGGACCTTGCCGTTAATTCTTTTTGCGGTCGCCGCAATCGGCGTGATGAAAGCCACCGGGTCCGAGCGTTTGCTGGACGGCGCGTTCGCGGGCCGCGAGGCGCGGATGATCGTTGTGGGGGCATTGGCGGGCGGGCTTTCGCCCTTCTGTTCGTGCGAGGTGATTCCGTTTGTGGCCGCGCTGCTCGCGGCCGGTGCGCCGCTCAGCGCCGTAATGGCGTTCTGGCTGGCCTCGCCGCTGATGGACCCGGCGATGTTTGCAATTACCGCAGGCGGGCTGGGATATGACTTTGCCATCGCCAAGACCGTTGCCGCCGTGGCCCTTGGCATTTTCGGCGGCAACGTGGTGATGACCTTCGCCAGAACGCCGGTCTTCGCCGATCCCCTGCGGACACGACCCACGATCAGCGGCTGCTGCACACCAAAGAAAACAACGCTCAACTGGCGTTTCTGGCAAGAGGCCGACCGCCGCGCGACCTTCGCACAAGCCGCGTGGGAAAACTTCGTCTTCCTTGGCAAATGGCTGATGCTGGCTTACCTGCTGCAATCGCTGCTGATTGCCTATGTCCCCGCGTCTCTGATCGCCACGATTGTCGGCGGAGGTGGCATTGGCCCGATCATCGTAGGTGCCCTTGTGGGTGCGCCCGCATACCTCAACGGCTATGCCGCCGTACCTCTGATCGCGGGCATGTTGGAACAGGGCATGAGCCAGGGAGCGGCCATGTCCTTCGTGATCGCAGGGGGTGTCAGCTGCATTCCCGCCGCCGTCGCTGTCTGGGCCCTTGTGAAGCCACGCGTGTTCATCGCCTACCTTGGCTTGGCGTTGGTGGGGGCAATCATGGCGGGCATGGTCTGGAGCCTGATCGCCTAGGATATGGACGCCCCGCTGCCCATTGGTTAATCAGCCATGGACGGCAACAGGGGATGGCTATGTATCGGGTATGGAATTTCATCACCGGATATTCGTTGCTTCTGATCTCCGGGGCGGTCATCGCACTGGTCTGGGCGAATATCGACGTCGACAGTTACCGCCATTTCACCCAGTTCGTTATCTGGGCCGACGCCCCCATTGGGCACTTGCTCGTCGACAGCAATGGCCATGCCGTCCGAGACCTCACCCTGCACTATCTGGTGAACGACATCCTGATGGCGCTATTCTTCGCGATTGCCGCGAAAGAGGTCTGGGAGGCCGTGATCCTGAAGAATGGTTCGATGCGCGGCAAAAAGGCCGCGACGCCGCTGGTGGCGACACTGGGTGGCATGATCGGGCCGATCTGCGTCTACCTTGGCATTGCATATTTCCTTGGCTCCACGACGTTTGATGCGGTCGCGAACGGGTGGGCCATTCCGACTGCCACCGATATCGCGTTCTCCTATCTTGTGGGGCGTCTGGTCTTCGGGGCCGGTCACCCGGCGGTGCGGTTCCTGCTGCTACTGGCCATTGCCGATGATGCGGCGGGCCTGCTGATCCTTGCGATATTCTACCCCTCGGGCGATCTGGCCCCTGTCTGGTTTCTGCTGTCGTTTGGCGCAGCCGTCGGCGTCTATGTATTGGCGAACTGGCTGCCCCGCTATCTGGACCGGGGCGATCAATTGCGCCGCCGGTCGACCTGGGTCCGCCACAAGTTGTCGTTCTGGCCCTATGCCCTGATGGGCTGCGCCAGTTGGTACGGCTTCATGCAATCGGGTCTGCATCCGGCGCTCGGCCTTTTGCCCATCGTGTTGACGGTCCCCCATGCAGACCGCGCATTCGGCATCTTTTCGGCGGCGGAAGAGCATTTGCACGATCTTCTGAACACCATGGAACACGCGCTGAAATATCCGGTCGAGATTATTCTGGGCCTATTCGGCCTGATGAACGCGGGCGTCGCATTCTCGGCCATGGGCGAGGCCACATGGCTGGTTCTTGCCGGTCTTCTGATCGGCAAGCCCATTGGCATCATCGTATTTGGTTGGCTGGCCGCCAAACCGCTCGGTCTGGGCTTGCCACATGGCATGCGAATGATCGATCTTGTGGTGATCGGCTGCGTGGCCGCCATCGGCTTCACCGTCCCGCTTTTCGTGGCCTCGGTCGCCTTTGACCCAGGTCCGGTGCAGGATGCGGCGAAGATGGGGGCGCTGTTCTCGTTCGGGGCGGCCGTCATCTCGATCGTTGTGGGCAAGCTGACGCAGGTCCAAAAACAACACCTTTAAGTCCACCCCTGCCCCCGGGTTGCGACATTTGGCCGAAAATACCCTGTGACTGGCAGGCAAAATGGACATAATACTGCCCTAATGGGACCGTATGTTTCCGATGTGGTGACACTTCGCGTCTAAGACGGGGTGCGCTGGCAGGCAATTTTGGGCGGCGTAAACGATGTTGGAGTTTTCGGGAGTATCGAAATCCTTTTGGACCGGGGAACGCCGCAAGGTGATCCTGGACCGGGCCTCTTTTCGCGTAGATATCGGTTATTCCATGGGCATTCTGGCGCCCAACGGCACCGGCAAGACGACCCTCATCAAGATGATGTGCGGTCTGGAGAAGCCCGATGAAGGAACGATCACACGCAATGCGCGGATCTCGTTCCCGTTGGGGTTCATGGGCGGTGTCATCACCAAACTCTCGGCGATGGAAAACGCGCGCTACATCGCGCAACTCTATGGCCTTGACCCAGACTACGTGGAGGCGTTCTGCCGCTGGGTCTGCGGGATCGAAGAATACTTCGACATGCCCGTGGGTACTTATTCCGCAGGAATGCGGTCCCGGTTCAACTTCTCGCTCCTTTTGGCGTTGGAATTTGATATCTATCTAATTGATGAAGGCATGCCGAGTTCCACAGACGCCGAGTTCAATCGGCGCGCGGGCGGTATCCTGGCAGAGCGGCTGAAAAGCGCGACTGTGATCATCGTGTCGCATCAGACGACAACGCTAGAGAAATTTGCGCGTCGCGCCGCTGTTCTGAGGGATGGCAAACTGTATCAGTTCGACACGCTGGAAGAGGCAAAGCAGCTTTATGACTATGAAACCCAAGGCTAGGAAGTTCCGCATCCGCCGCACGGACGGCGTGGCCCCTACCGGTGAAACACGCCGTGCGGAAGCCGTTGACGCGCGCGAGGCGGCCACGGCCGCGCCTGCCGCTGCGCCCCCCACGCCACGCCAGGCGAGACCGCCAGAGGTCGAAGAAACCAGCCTGCCCAATGTCACCGACGACGGTTTTGGCGACATGGCCTTGCCCGGGTCGGCCGCGGCAGACCGCGCGGAGGCCGGGACCTCGGTTGAGGCTGAACTGGCCGCGATCCGGGCAGAAGGGCTGACGGGCCGACAACTGCGCATGGCGCGACGGGCGGCGCAGAAACACGGTTTGTCACCGTCGTCAGATTTCGACGCCGTGCGCCAATTGCGCAAGCGCGGGCTCGACCCGTTCGGCCAGTCCAACATGCTGGAACTGGTCGTCAACGAAAACAAGGGCGCCGAGGCGAAGGCGGCCCCCGCCGGGGCCGCACCCGCCGGCAACACCCTGCCCGTGCGCGCCGCGACGGCGCAGGTTCCCGCAACGCAGGTTGCGCCCCCGCCACCGCCCGCAGGCGTTGCCCATACCGCGGAATCGCGCGCGACCGAGATCATGAACGTGCAGCGCGATATCGCCAATCGGCGGCGCCGCAAGCTGATCCAACTGGCCACCCGATTGGCGCTGTTTGTGCTGCTGCCAACGATGCTGGTCAGCTACTACTACTACGTCGTTGCCACGCCGCTTTACGCGACCCACACGGAATTCGTGATCCAGAAGGCCGAAGCATCGGCGGGTGGCAGTGGTCTGGGCGGACTTCTGGGGGGCACCAGCTTTGCCACCGTTCAGGAATCGATCACGGTCCAAAGCTACCTTGAAAGCCGCGAAGCGATGTTGCGTCTCGATGAGGAGCTGAATTTCCGCGAGCATTTCTCGGGCGACGATATCGATCCGCTGGTTCGATTGGCGCCCGACGCCACGGCCGAGCAGATGTACAAGACTTACCTGCGCAACCTGACGATCGGCTACGACCCGACCGAGGGTTTGATCCGCATGGAGGTTCTGGCCGCCGATCCGGGCACGTCCCAAGCCTTTTCCGAGGCTTTGATCACCTACGCCGAAGAGCGCGTGGACCAGATGTCCTCGCGCTTGCGCGAAGACCAGATGGCGGGTGCCCGAGAGGCCTTCCAGGAGGCAGAAGAGCGGTCTTTGCTGGCGCAGATGCGTGTGCTGGAACTGCAAGAACAACGCGGTGTTCTGTCGGCCGAGGCCGAGGTGAACCAAGTCTTCAACCAGATCGCGACCTTCGAGATGCAGGTGGTCGAGCAACGGCTGCGGCTGGCCGAGATCAACGCCTCGCCTCGCCCCAATCCGACTCGCGTCCAAGTTGCCGAGGAAACCATCGCCCGCTACGAGCAATTGATCGCGGACCTGCGATCATCGCTGACAGAAGAGGACAATGGAGAGGTCTCGCTTGCGCGCATTCAGTCCGAGCTGGTCATTGCCCAAGCCGATCTGGAAACGCGGCAGTTGATGCTGACCGAAGCCATGCAGGGTATGGAATCGGCGCGGTCCGAGGCGAACCGACAGTCGCTCTATATCTCCATGGGCGTGTTCCCGATTGCGCCCGATGAGGCGGCCTATCCCAAGGCCTTCGAGAAGACGTTGCTTGCACTCGTCGTCTTTTCTGGCATCTACCTTCTGGTATCGATGACCGCCTCGATCTTGCGGGAACAGGTAAGCTCCTGATCCTGCCACCTCGGGGCCAACAGCTCCGACGGGGGCCCCGGGGGATCACAGATGAAGACGGTAGAGATTGGGGGATTGAGCGTATCAAACGCGGCGCCCCTCTTGGTGATCGCGGGGCCGTGCCAGTTGGAAAGCCTGGATCACGCGCGCATGATCGCTGGACATATGGCGCAGGTCTGCGCGGATGCGGGCGCCCAGTTCGTTTTCAAAGGCAGCTATGACAAAGCCAACCGCACGTCCCTTTCGGGAAAGCGAGGGCTTGGTATGGAAGCGGGTCTGGCGATCCTTGCGGCCATCCGCGAGGAATTCGGCTGCCCCGTCCTGACCGACGTTCACGCCCCTGAGCAGTGTACTCAGGCCGCTCAGGCCGTTGATATAATTCAAATTCCCGCATTTTTATGTCGACAGACCGACCTTTTGCTGGCCGCCGGAGAGAGTGGCGCGGCGATCAACATAAAAAAGGGCCAGTTCCTGGCCCCCTGGGATATGGCGAACGTGGCCGAGAAGGTGGCAAGCACCGGCAATGAGCGGCTGATGCTGACCGAACGCGGCGTTTCGTTCGGCTACAACGCCTTGGTCGCCGACATGCGATCCCTGCCGGAAATGGCCAAGACCGGCTATCCGGTGATCATGGATGCCACCCACGCCGTGGCGCAGCCCGGTGGACTTGGCGGATCATCGGGCGGACAGCGCGAATTCGCCCCCGTACTGGCCCGCGCCGCCGTGGCCCTTGGCATTGGCGGGGTCTTTCTGGAGACCCACGAAGCCCCTGATAATGCCCCCTCAGACGGGCCCAACATGATCGCGCTGGACGATATGGCCGATGTGATCGGCACGCTCATGGCGCTGGATGCCGTGGCCAAGGCGCACCCAGTGCGCCTATGATCAGAACGCTTCTCGCCACGCTGATCGCGGTTTCGCTATGTGGCCCGATCCTTGCCCAAACCCAAGGTAGCCAGCCCGATGGGACCATCGCGGTCGAAAGTGACCGGGCGCAGGACTTCGCAACGCGCGACAGGATCATGGCCATTCTGGGTCAACTCGACGGGTATGATGATGTCCGCGCCACCGTGTCCAACGGCATCGTGACGCTGCGCGGCACCGTTGTGGATGCCAGCAGGATCGGCGCCCTCAACGAATTGGTCGCGCGCGTCGAAGGCGTGGTCGCGATCGAGAACACGGTCACCGAAAGCACCGATGTGGTAGAGCGGCTGAACCCCGCCATCGCGCGGATGCAGGAACGGATCGAACAGGCGATTGCCTTCTCCCCCCTGATCCTTGTGGCCCTGAGCGCGGGTGCGCTGATGGTCGTCTTTGGCTTGTGGCTGGCGCGCCGCCAGTGGCCCTGGGATGCGATCGCGCCCAACGCGTTCATCGCAGACATCTATCGCCAGATCGTAAGGCTGGCCTTTGTCGTTCTCGGCATCGTGCTGGCGTTGGACCTGCTGAATGCCACAGCGCTTCTGGGCACCATTTTGGGTGCTGCGGGTATCGTTGGCCTCGCTATCGGTTTCGCCGTGCGCGACACGGTGGAAAACTTCATCTCGTCGATCATGCTGTCGATCCGCCAACCCTTCCGCCCCAAAGACCTGGTGGAGATCGATAGCGAGATGGGTCACGTCATCCGCCTGACCAGCCGCGCCACGATCCTCCTCAGCCTTGACGGAAACCATATACGAATCCCCAACTCGACCGTGTTCAAGGCGAAGATCACAAATTTTACCCGCAATGATGAGCGGCGCTTCACCTTCCTTGTCGGGATTGATCCCAATGCCGACATTGCCGAGGCGCAACGGATCATCCTTGCGGCCCTGACGGAGCTTCCGTTCGTGCTGGAGACGCCAGGCCCCGGCGTCTGGGTCGAAGGTCTTGGCGCGTCGACCATCGACATCACCGCCGCCGGTTGGATCAAGCAACACGAGACGGGCATCGGTATGGCGAAGGGCGAGGCGATCCGCGTCGTGAAAGCGCGCCTGGAAGAGTCCGGAATTTCCCTGCCGGAACCCACTTACCGACTGGTTGGCGCCGAAATTCCCGAAGCGGCGCACCCAGCCGCCGCCACCCCCACGCCCGCTGCGGCGCAGGTTGAGGTCCAGGACGTGGGCACCGATGACGGCGCCGCATTGAAAGAGATCATCGACACCGAACGCGAGGCTCTGCCCGGCGATGACCTGCTCCGCCGGGAAGCGCCGCAAGAATAGCGAAAATCCGGCACGGAAAAACGCAAACGAGGTCTTGATCCCCGTCCCAGTGCGTCGTATCCCCTCCGGCACAGTTGGGGTGTAGCCAAGCGGTAAGGCATCGGTTTTTGGTACCGTGTATCGTAGGTTCGAATCCTACCACCCCAGCCAGTTTACTGCACCAAGCTCAGACTGCCTGGACCTTTCGACGTCGGTGCACCGAACTTGGCATCACCCCGCATATTATTATAGCACGACAGACCGCTTAACTTTCATCTGATGCCGGGCAATTTGTCTCCATCCCGGTAGGCACCAAGCCAATTCAGCCGGTCTTGGAGCGGACGGCGTTTCTGTTGTGGAGCGGTTATGTGGGTTGTAGGAGCGCAGCGACAGCCGCTTTGATGTGAAGTGCGTCGGTTTCAATTTCACTGCCTCAGAGGTCTCGCAGATGTGTGGTTTAGTCTTTGCGCTCACGCGTGAACCGAACAAACAATTTATCCAGAAGGCAGCCGAGCTACAGCAGCATCTGGGCCTGACGGCAGCGGAGTTCATTTTGAGCGGATCGGTGACAGCCACATCGGCTTTGCGCACCAACGGCTGGCGCTTCTCGATCTCAGTGATCGAGGCTTGCAACCGATGCATTCCGAGTCGGGAAAGCTCACTATCCTGTTCAACGGCGAGATCTATAACTACCGCGAGTTGATCGCGCAGTTCGGCCTAAACAACCTGCAGAGCGATACTGACACCGAAGTCGCGTTGAAAGTGATTGAACGGGTCGGCATCGACGAGGCCTGTCGCGCCTTCAACGGCATGTGAGGCATTGTGGTTTGCGACCGCGAGGCGGGCCTCATCTATCTCAGCCGTGACAGACTCGGCAAGAAGCCGTTGAACTACACGCAGCGGGGCAGCAGCTTTTATGTGGCGTCCGAGGTGAAAGCCTTCTTTGCTTTGCCCGATTTTGATCCGACCCCCAATGCCACCGTCGCGGCCAGGTATCTTGGCCAAATTCTACAGAATGCGGACGAGTTGTCTTGGGTCGATGGTGTGCAAGGCCTGCCACCAGCCAGCATTGGTGAACTGCGTATTGATCGTCCGCACGACGGTTTGTCGAACGTGAGGCGCTATTGGACTGCAGACATGAGCCCTCTGAATCCAACTCTCCGGGATGAAGATCATTTGGCAACGCTGCGGGACTTGGTGTCCGATGCGACCCGGTTGCGCCTGCACGCCGACGTGCCGGTGGGTATTGCGCTGTCTGGCGGGCTCGACTCCTCTATTCTGGCCGCTGTCGCGGCTGAGGCACAGGCAGAAAACGGGGTTGCAGCCGCCCTGCTTTCGGTTGTGCACCCGGGCGCTGCCGATGACGAAAGTGAGTTCGTCCATGCCATGGCGTCTCATCTGGGGTCCGACGTGACGCTTGTGTCGCTGGATATGGCGAGCGACGGGCCGGACGCGACCTACGATCTGATAAAACGATGCAACCATATGAACGACGGTCCGCTCTCGTCGCTCTCCTCAGTTCTGTTTTACAAACTGATGGAACAGGCCCGCGCCCGGAACATCACCGCGATCCTCACCGGCCAAGGCGCGGACGAGGCGTTTTGCGGCTACCGCAAGTTCCCGTTCTTGGAAGCCAAGTCGCGGTTAAAGTCCGGTCGCATCCTATCTGGCACCGGGTTTCTTGCGAATTTCATCAGCAACGGCACGATGCTCGGGCAGTTCAAGTTCTCTGAGGCCAAACGCTACCTGGGAGCCAAGAATGCCTCGATCCTCGGGCCCGCCGCCAAAGAGGCCTACGCGCCCATCGACCTGTCAGAGATCGGAGGCGGCATTGCCAACCGGCAGTTATTGGACATCGAGCGGCTGAGTGTGCCGTACCTGTGCCACTATGAGGACCGCATGTCGATGGCAATGTCGCGCGAGGTCCGCTCGCCGTTCCTCGACTACAGAGTACTCGAGATGGGGTTGAAACTGCCCGTGCATCTGAAGATGCAGCGTGGCTGGACGAAGTACGCCCTGCGCAAAGCATTCGAAGACAAGCTGCCTGCCTCGATCTCCTGGCGCAAGGACAAGAAAGGCTTCGTGAATCCTGAAGCAGATTGGTTCAAAGGCGAATTGCGCGCGCGGGTGCTCGATTTGATGGGCGATCCGGCTAATCCTGTCTACCAGTTGGGGCTGGTTGATCGTGCGACCTACCTCGACCTTTACACGTCCTTCTGTAACGGGGATAACCGCATTTGGTTCAGGGACGTTTTCGCCCCGTTTTCGCTCTCCCTTTGGCTTGCAGACTGGAAGAGCAGAGCCAATTGATCACAAGCCGCTCTGCGCGGCACCAAACTCTTTCGGACCTACACCCCATGTTTGAAAAAAGCACAATTCTTGTCACCGGCGGCACCGGATCTTTTGGCAATACGTTCATTCCAATGACCTTGGAGAAGTATGATCCTGCGAAGATCATTGTGTTGTCGCGCGATGAGATGAAGCAGTGGGACATGGCCAAGAAGTTCAAGGACGACCCTCGGGTGCGGTTCTTCATCGGCGATGTGCGCGACCGGGATCGTCTGTACCGGGCGCTTGACGGGGTGGATTACGTGGTGCACGCGGCGGCCACCAAGATCGTGCCGACGGCGGAATACAACCCGTTCGAATGTGTGAAGACCAACATTAACGGTGCGATGAACCTGATCGATGCCTGCATCGACAAGGGCGTGAAGCGTATCGTGGCGCTGTCCACCGACAAGGCGTCCAGCCCGATCAACCTTTATGGCGCGACGAAACTGGCGTCTGACAAGCTGTTTGTCGCGGGCAACGCCTATTCCGGCGAGCATGAGACACGCTTTTCCGTCGTGCGCTACGGCAATGTCATGGGCTCGCGCGGGTCGGTCATTCCGTTCTTCCGCTCTATCCGTGACAGCGGCGTTTTGCCGATCACCGACCCGCGCATGACCCGCTTCATGATCACACTGGAACAGGGCGTAGAGCTGGTCTGGCACGCGTTCGAGGACATGGAAGGCGGAGAGATCTACGTCAAGAAGATCCCCTCCATGGTCATCGGTGATATCGCCACCGCCGTGGCGCCCGAGGCCAAGCAGGAAACCATCGGCATCCGCCCCGGCGAGAAGCTGCACGAGCAGATGATCGGTCCCGAAGACGCGCCCCATACGTTCGAGTATGACAAGCATTTCAAGATCCTGCCCAACATCAACAACTGGTCTTCCACCACGTCGCGGATCAAGGATGGTCGCCCCGTGGCCGAAGGGTTCCTCTATTCCAGCGACAACAACAAGGACTGGATGAAGCCCGAAGATCTGGAGGCCTGGATCACCGCCAACGAGCACAAAATCGGAGCCATCTGATGATCCCCTACGGCCGCCAGGACATCACGCAGGATGACATCGACGGTGTGCTGGAGGTCCTGACGTCGGATTTCCTGACGCAAGGCCCGCGCGTGCCCGCGTTCGAGGATGCCTTGGCCTCCCACATCGGGGCGCCCCACGCCGTGGCCGTGAACTCGGCCACCTCGGCGCTGCATATCGCATGTCTGGCGCTTGGCCTTGGGGCCGGTGACCGGTTGTGGACCTCGCCCATCACCTTCGTGGCCTCGGCCAATGCGGGGCTATACTGTGGGGCAGAGGTCGATTTCGTCGATATCGACGCAGAGACCTTCAACATTTGCCCCAAGGCGCTGGCAGCAAAGCTGGAACTGGCGGAACGAGAGGGGACACTGCCCAAGATCGTCGTGCCCGTGGATATGTGCGGCCAATCCTGTGACATGGCGGCGATCCGGGCGCTGGCGGACCAATACGGCTTCAAGATCATCGAGGACGCCAGCCACGCCATCGGCGGGCGCTACCGCGATGCCTTCGTCGGCGCCCATGGCCTTGCCGATATCACCGTTTTCAGTTTCCACCCGGTGAAGATCATTACCACGGCGGAAGGCGGCATGGCCGTCACGAACGACACCGATCTGGCGCGCAAGATGGGCTATTTTCGATCCCACGGCGTGACCCGCGACGCCGATCTGATGGAGGGCGACAGCGACGGTCCGTGGTACTACCAACAGATCGACCTCGGATATAACTACCGCATGACCGAGATGCAGGCCGCCCTTGGCGTGACACAGTTACAGCGGCTGGACGCCTATGTTGCGGCGCGCGCGGCGCGGGCGGATCGCTATGACGCGGAGCTTGCCGGGCTGGCGTTGGACCTGCCGGGGCGCTTGGAAGATGCGTCGTCGTCCTGGCACCTCTACGTCATTCGCCTGCAAGACGCGGCCTCACGGCGCCCGGTGTTCGAGGGTCTGCGCGCGGCGGGCCTTGGGGTGAACGTTCACTATATCCCCGTGCATTTGCAGCCGCACTACCGCCGCATGGGCTTCAACCCCGGCGATTTCCCAGTGGCCGAGGATTATTATAGCCGCGCGATTTCCATCCCGCTTTATGCCACCATGAGCGACGAACAGCAGGCCGAAGTTATCTCGGCGATCAAGGCAGAGGTCGCGGCATGAGCCTGTGCGTCATCCCGGCGCGCGGCGGGTCCAAGCGCATCCCGCGCAAGAATGTCCGCCCATTCTTCGGCAAACCGATGATCGTCTGGTCGATCGAGGCGGCGCTGGCCTCAAACGTGTTCGATCATGTAATTGTCACGACCGACGACCCCGAGATTGCCGAGGTCGCCCGTGTCGCCGGGGCGGAAGTGCCATTCATGCGGCCCGCGAACCTGTCCGATGATGCCACACCAACGGTGCCCGTCATCGCCCATGCCGTGGACGAGGCCGAGGCGCTTTGGGGCCCGCAGGATTTTGTCTGTTGCCTCTATGCGACCGCCCCCTTCGTCTTGCCCGAGGATATCCGCAAAGCGCGCCTGCTACTCGACACGACCGAGGCCGATTACGCCTTCCCCGTCACTTCTTTTCCGTTCCCGATCCAGCGCGGCGTCTACCTGCGCGACGATGGCCGGATGGAGATGTTCCATCCCGAACACGCCCTCACCCGCAGTCAGGATCTGGAAGAGGCCTACCACGACGTGGGCCAGTTCTACTGGGGCCGCAAAGCCGCCTGGTTGGCGGGCAAGACCCTGATCGGCCCCGATGCCGCCCCGCTGATCATCCCACGCAGCCGCGCGCAGGACATCGACACGCCCGAGGATTGGGACCGCGCCGAGCAGCTGTTCGCAATGTTCCAGCACTCGCGCCGCAAGGTCCTGTTCCGCGCCGACGCGGGGCGTGAATTGGGCGTAGGCCATGTAATGCGCTGCCTAACCCTCGCCGATGAGATTGACGGCCAGGCCACCTTCGTCTGCAAGGACATCGACGGCCATCTGGAAGACGTGATCGCCGCGCGGGGCCATGTCGTCCACCTGCTCGACGCGGGCCTATCTGCGGCGGAGGATGCTGCTGCCGTAGCGGGGTTGGCGCAGGGCCATGATCTGGTGGTGATGGATCACTACGGCCTTGGTGCCGATTGGTCCAAGGCGATGCCTGCGCCTGTCATGGTCCTGGATGACGTTGCCGACCGTGCCCACGATTGTGCGGTGCTGCTGGACCAGAATTTGGGCCGTGAGGCCTCAGACTATAATGGTTTGGTCCCCGACGGGGCCGTGCGCCTGATTGGTCCTGAATACGCCCTGCTACGCCCGGAGTTTGCCTCCTACCGCACCGCCAGCCTTGCCCGCCGCGCCGAGGCAAATGGCGCGGTCAAGCGCCTGCTGATTTCTTTGGGTGGCGGAGACATGCAAAGTGTCGTGACGTGGATACTTGATGTGTTGCGCACCGTTCCGGGCACGCAATATCTGAGCATCGACATCATCCTTGGTGCCGCCGCAAAGAGCCCCGGCGTCGTGCAGTCCGCCGCAGAAGACCTCCCCTGCGCTGTCCAAATCCACTCAGACGTCGACAACATGGCCGAGCACATGGCCGGGGCCGATCTGATGATCGGCGCGGGCGGCAGCACATCGTGGGAACGGTGCGCGCTTGGGCTTCCGGTGATCGTCTTGCCGCTGGCCGATAACCAAATCCCCGCCGTCACTGCCATGGCGAAGGCGGGCATGGCGCGGGCGGTTAAACCGCATGACGACGACGCCCTGCGCGCGGCGCTGGAGGATCTGTTCGACAATCCCGACCAGATCGTCGCCATGTCCGCCGCCGCGGCTGCGGCTTGTGATGGAAAGGGCGCGGCGCGTGTTGCCGCAGTGCTTTCTGACATGCTTACCGCGAAGGCCAATCCATGACCGCTTCTTGGCCCAAACGGCGCCGCGTCAGCGTAATCAGCGATCCACCCGGCGGCTGGTTCACGCCCCACGCAGATGACCTTGCCGCGCGCCTGAATGCGGCGGGTCACGACGCGCAAACCTTTGACAAACAAGCCGATGTGCGCGAGGGCGACATCGCCTTCTACCTCAGCTGCACCGGCCTGACGCCGCCAGACCTGCTGACGCGTAACGCATGGAACCTGGTGGTCCACGCCAGTGATTTGCCCCGAGGGCGCGGATTCTCTCCACTCGTCTGGCAGGTTTTGGAGGGGCGCAACGACATCCCGCTGACGATGATCACCATGGCCGAGGCCGCGGACGCGGGCGATATCGTCATGCAGCGGCATCTGACGTTTCAGGGACACGAATTGAACGATGAGATGCGCACCCGGATGGGCGATGCCATTGTGGACATGTGCGTCGATCTTGTCACCGCGCCCACTCCGCCCACATCCCGCGCCCAAGAGGGGGAGCCGTCTTGGTATGACCGCCGCCGAGCAGATGACAGCCGACTAGATGTCAACAAGACGCTCGCCGAGCAATTCGACCTTCTGCGCGTCGTCGACAACGACCGCTACCCGGCCTTCTTCGACCACCGCGGACACCGCTACACCCTGAAAATCGAGAGACAGGAAGAGGCTTCAGAGTAAGATGCAAAAGATGGCTCCGGAGATTCAGATTGACGGTCGCAAGATCGGTGCCGACCACCCGCCCTACGTGATTTGCGAGTTGTCGGGCAACCACATCGGCTCGCTCGATCGCGCCTTGGCGATGATCGAGGAAGCCGCAAAAACCGGCTGTGCGGCGATCAAGTTGCAGACCTACACAGCCGATACTCTGACCATCGACTCCGACAAGCCCGATTTCCGGATCAACGGCGGGTTATGGGATGGGCGCACGCTTTATGACCTCTATCAAGAGGCCCACACCCCTTTCGAATGGCACGAGGCGATGTTCGCCAAGGCCGCCGAGGTCGGGGTGACGCTGTTCTCGACCCCGTTCGATGAGACCGCCGCCGACCTGTTGGAAGACCTCGGCGCGCCCGCCTACAAAATCGCCTCCTTCGAGGCTGTGCACCTGCCCCTGATCGCCCATGTCGCGCGCAAGGGGAAGCCGATGATCATTTCGACCGGCCTCGCCAATCTGGCCGAGATCGAGGCCGCCGTGCGCACCGCCCGCGACAACGGCTGTGAAGAGTTGGTCCTGCTGCATTGCATCAGCTCTTACCCCGCGCCGTCGGATCAGTCGAACCTGCGCACCATGCCGCATCTGGCCGAGATGTTCGGCGCGGTTCCGGGCCTGTCGGATCATACGATGGGCTCTGCCACATCAGTGGCGGCCATCGCCTTGGGCGGTGCAGTGATCGAGAAGCACTTCACCATGGCCCGCGCCGATGGCGGGCCGGACGCAGATTTCAGCCTGGAGCCCGACGAATTCACGCGTCTCGTGGACGATTGCCACAATGCGTGGCTGTCGCTGGGGCAGGTCGGCTACAACACGAAGTCCGCCGAAGAGGGCAACGTGGTGTTCCGCCGGTCCCTTTATGCCGTGCGCGACATCACCGCCGGAGAGGCGTTTACACCCGACAACGTGCGCGTCATCCGCCCCGGCTACGGCCTGCCACCGCGCCACTACGACCGGGTGATCGGGGCAGAGGCCACGCAAGCGATTGAACGGGGGACCGCGCTGTCGTGGTCCATGGTTCGATAGGCGCCGATGTTGCGCGCGGGCATCATAGGGGCGGGTCGGATCGCATGGTCCTATGACAATGGCATCTGGGACGGTGCGCGCTCTGTCAGCCACGCGGCCTGCCTGCACCGGCACCCGGACACGACGCTTGCGGCAGTTTTCGAACCCTTACCAGAGGCCCGCACGGCGTTTCAGGACGGCTACAAAGGCCCCGGCCCCGTTGCGGTGTGCGACACGCTGGAGGCGTTTTTCGCGCACGATCTGGACCTTGTCGCCGTGGCATCCCCGTCCGAGACCCATGGCGAGCACATCGCGGCCTGTCTGACGGCGGGCGTCCCGCGCCTCTGGGTGGAGAAACCCGTCACGACGGACGCGGCATCGTTTGAGGCATTGACGCGGCAACTGGCCGACTGCGCCCCGCCCCCCCGTATCGTGGTGAATTATTTCCGCCGTTTCCTGCCCCAGGTCGCCGAGGCGAAGAAGCGTCTACAAGCGGCTTTGCGCCATGGCACGCTGCGCCGGGTGGACGCTACCTACAGCCGCGCGTTTGTTGTGAACGGGGTGCATTTCCTCGACCTGATCGGGTATCTTTTTGATGCCCTTGAGGCGCCAGCATTCGATTGGGTGGATCGCGCGGGCTCCGCCGACCCCAGCTTCGGCATGACGCTGGACGGCGTGCCCGTGGCCGTGATGGGGATCCCCAATCTTGGCTATCACGCGCTGGACCTGCGCGCCGTCACCGACTACGGCCGCCTGTCCCTGATCCAGGGCGCGGCTGAACTGACGTGGGAAGCCAAGCAGCCAAACCCCGATTTCCCCGGCTTCTTCAATCTTGCGCCCGCGCGCCCCTTGCTGGACCCAAAGACCACCAGCGCGGCGATGCTGGACGGCACGTACCTGTCGCTCTGCGATCTTGTGGACGCCAGCGCGCCGTCGCGCGCACCGATGGAGGCGTCGGCCTTCACCCAAACAATCCTCGCCCGTTTGGCCGAGAGCGCGCCATGACCAAACGCCTCTGCTTTGCAGCCGGAGACGTCGGCGGCGCGCGCGCGATCCTGCCCGTCGCGCGGCTTGCGGCGGCAGAGGGGTATACGGTTCTGGGCCTGGATCACGGTGTCTTTCGGGCTGAAGGGGCCGATGGGTGGCATTGGGTGACCCATGAAGACAGCCTGATCGCAGATTTCGATGCGCTGATCTACGCCACCAGCGTGGCTGATCCTTTGGCGTTTCAGACCGCTTTATCTGCGCGGACGCGGGGTATTCCGATTATCCACGTGCTCGACAACTGGTCTCTATATGCGGAACGTCTTCACGGGCCGGACCGGTTTGACGTTTCGCAACTGCTCATTCCTGACGTCTATTGCGTAATGGACCAACTCGCTCGCCGTGAGGCCATCGCCGCCGGGGTGCCCGAGGCGATCTTGCAGATCAGCGGCCATCCGAACCTTGCGGGCCTTGCGGAAGAAGAGGCCAGCTTCGCTGCCGCCCCCTCCATGAACGGGCATATCCTGTTCGTCTCGGAACCCGCCGTGATCGACAGTGGCGACCGCCAAGACCCAAACGGACGCGGCTACGACGAGGTGCAGGTCTCGGCCCTGTTTGCCGAGGCCTACGCCGCCATGCCGAAGGCCCAAAAACTGCCCATCCACATCGCGCCCCATCCCCGCGAGGACCGCATCGCCGTTACAACACGGTGGAAGGAATTGGCCCAAACCCACGGGCTACGCTTTCTGATCGTCCCAACGGACGGTGTCCGCGAGGCTTTGCACACCGCGAAGGCCGTTGTCGGGATGAGTTCCCTGTTGCTCTACGAGGCCTGGCTGCTGGGTCAGCCGACCCTTAGCCTGCAACCGGACCTGCGCATGGACCAACTGGCGCAACCCGGCAAACGCGACGGGCTGGAGCTGTGCACACAGGTCCACGACGTCATGGTAGCGGTCCAGCGCCTGGCTGCCGCAGCGGCGCCCAAAGGCACCGGACGGCACGATATGGCGCTTCACACGGGCGCGGCCCGCGCAGTCTTGTTTTGCGCAATGTGAGCCTATATCAGCCATACGGTTCCAGACAAATCTCGGGGTAAAGGCGCTATGTCCACTACACTCGCAATTCATGGCGGCCCCAAAGTTCGCGACACCCTGTTTCCCGCACACGTCACTGTCGGTGCAGAGGAAAAAGCGCGTGTGTCCGAGGTAATCGATAGCGGGATCCTGTCCAACTACCTCGGCGCCCCGCATGAGAATTTCATGGGCGGTCGCTATGTGCGCGAGTGTGAGGCGGCTTGGGCCGAAAGCATCTCGGCAGCGCATGCCTTGGCGTTCAACTCCAACACCTCGGGGCTGATCGCGGCGATGGGGGCGATTGGCGTGGGGCCGGGCGATGAGGTCATCGTAACGGCTTATTCCATGTCAATCTCGGCGATTGCGCCGCTGTTTTACGGCGCGACACCGATCTTCGCGGATGTTGAGCCCGATACTTTCTGCCTTGATCCGAAATCCGTTGAAGCCGCGATCACGGACCGCACCAAGGCAATCATCATCGTCGACATTTTTGGTCAGCCCTTCAACGGCCCCGCCATTCGGGCCTTGGCGGACAAGCACAACCTGAAGATCGTGGAGGATTGTGCCCAAGCGCCTGGTGGCCACCTCAACGGCACGCCTACGGGACTGTTGGGCGATATCGGCGTGTTCTCGCTGAACTACCACAAGCACATCCACGCAGGCGAAGGCGGTATCGTCGTCACCAATGACGACACGCTGGCGCAACGGATGTCGATGCTGCGCAACCACGGGGAATGCGTTACGGGCGCTTGGGGTGTGGACGATCTGACGAACATGCTCGGCCACAACATGCGCATGACCGAGATCGAGGCGGTCATCGCCACAACGCAACTTGGCAAACTGGACGGCCTGATCACCGAACGCCTCGACCGCGTCGCCTATTTCCAAGAGCAGATGCGCGGGTTCGAGCCGATGACCATGCCGAAGGTGCGTGATGGCGCAAAGCACGTCTACTACGTCCACGCCTGCCTGTGGGACACCACCTGCGGCACCGACCGCAATGCCTTCGTCGATGCGGTCAAAGCCGAGCTTCCGGTTTTTGAGTTGCGCGAAAAAGAGGGCGTGAAGCTGGGTGCCGGCTATGTGCGCCCGATCTATCTGCTGCCCACGTTCGAGAAGCGGATGGCCCTGCAAGGCCCTGCCAACGGGCTGACGAAGTCATGGCAGAACTACGCTCTGGGCCTCTGCCCCGTGGTCGAGGACCTGCATTTCAACAGCTTGCTGTCGCACGAGTTCATCGTACCCTCGATGGAACGCTCGGACATCGACGATGTGGTCCGCGCCTTTGCAAAAGTCTGGGACGCGCGCGCGCATCTGCAAACGCCAAACGCGGCTTGATGCAACCCGTTCTGACCAACGGACCCGTCCGACTGGTGCCTTTCGGTGACAGGCATCTGACCGATACTTATGTTGGCTGGCTGAACACGCCCGAACTTGTGCGCTTCAGTGAGCAGCGCCATCGCAGCCATGATCTGGACAGTTGCCGGGCCTACGTAGCCAGCTTCGCGACCGGCCCAAACCTTCTTTGGGCGGTAGAGGATCACGCAACCGGAAGTCATGTCGGCAACATCACGGCCACGGTGAACCCGCCCAACGGCCTGGCTGATATCAGCATTCTGATCGGCGGCGGCTCTGGGCAAGGGTATGGATTTGCCGCGTGGAGTGCCGTGCTGGACTATCTGGGAAGCCGCCCCGATCTGCGCAAGATCACCGGTGGTTGTCTTGCCGGAAACGCCGCAATGGTCGCCATCATGCGCAAAGCGAAGATGCAGCCCGACGGGGTGCGCAAGGACCATTTCCTCGTCGATGGTGCACCGATGGACGTCCTGCATTTTGCGCGCTACACGTAGCCCGGATTGTGACCACGGAAATCATGCGCCTCAGACCGGAGATTCCATCATGTTCGAAGCTGCCCTGAAAGCGGTTAACCTGGACGCGATCAACACGGACCTTGAAGAGGACGGCTACCACGAGTTGCCCGTGCGCTTGCCCGCCGCCTCTTTGAGCGAAATCGTGCGCCAGATGGATGACGTCTGCGACACGCGCGATGATCTGGAAGTGAACTACGGCGGGTCCGAGCATCGGATCTGGCACGCCAACGAGCAGTTCGAGGCCGCAAGCGCGTTCCGCGACTTTTCGGACGAAATCATTCCGAACCTCGATAGCGAGATTGGCAAGGCGCGCAACATCCTCGCCATCCGCAACCGGCCCCTGACCAATGACAAGGGAGAGCTGCGCAAGGGCCGTTGGCACCTCGACAGCTTCCGCAAGCAGTTGAAGATTTTCGTTTTCATGCAGGACGTCACGGAAAATGACGGCCCGTTCGAACTGATCCCGCGCACGCAAAACATCTCGACCAAGGTCAAGCACATGATCCCGGGGCGTTACTTTAGCCTGAAAGATATCGTGAAGCGCAGCCGTAAGCGTGGCTATCAACATATCGATGAAGAATTCATCGCGCGCGTGGAAGAGACCTACCCGCCCAAGTTGTTCACGGTGCCTGCCGGCACGATCCTTGTGGCGGACACCTCGGCTATCCACCGCGCACATCCCGTGAATGGCGGTGAAAGGTACGCCTTCACCTCCTACCACTGACCTCGGCGTGACACGGACAAAGCAATTGCTGGAGCGGCGGTCTTTCGCCGTGTTTTTCCTCTGCCGAGTGCTTGGCGTGGTCTTGCGGCCGTTGACGTTACTGGTGGCGCTGACCCTGCCCGATGGGCAGTTCGCCCGCGATTACGCCCTGATCCTGACCACGTTGGTGTCGAGCTTCGTGATCTACGGCAATCAGAACCACCGCGCCGCCTATTCCTATTTCCTGGGGGATACCGCACCGCGCAAGGGCTTGGGCGGCGTCCGCACAATCTTGCACTATCTGGACGGAGTTGCTGTCCACATCCTGCTGTTCGCGCCCGTTGTGGGGGCCGTTGTTTGGATCTGGACCGAGAGTCTTTTCCTTTGGGCCTTGGTTATGCCTCTGGTGTTAATCGAAAAATACTACGACGATCACCAACGCGCTTTGATTTACCGGCGCCGTTACCTGGCTTGGTCGGCGCATTTCTTGTTCCGCACGATCCTTCCCAGCGGCACGATCCTGGCGATGGTCTTGATCTGGGGGGTCGGCAGCGTCAGCCTTTACACGGCGTTGTGCCTGGCCTGTTTTGCCATCTATTTCTTCATGATCTCGCCGAAGTTTGCAGCGGTCATGGGGCGGTGGCTGAAAAAACTGGTAGCTGACGGATGGGCAGGTTTGAGGGCTCGAACCAAGACCTATCTTGGGTCATATGTCCGCGAATACTTGGGTGCTCAGGTTTTCTCGATCCTTGCGATGAACATCCTCGTGATCGACAGGTACTTCGTGAACAGCGCGTTTCCAGACGATTTTGCGCGCTACGTCTTTGCGGTAAATGTCTTTGCGACCATGCCGCTGATTCACAACATTTTTTACCTGACCCGCATCCGTCCGAAGTTGATTGATGTTACCTATCCGGTTCTTCCCACGATCTTCGGCATCCGGAACCTGGCGCTTCCGTTCGCATTGGGCCTTCTGGCGTTGCTCGCCTTCCCGGTCCTGAAAACGATTGGCTGGATCGACAGGCCACTCAGCAGTCAGGCATTGACCGGTTTGGCCCTCATGTATTTCCTGGCGGCCGTCTCGTTAATTCCACAAGAGTTCGTTTTCTGGCGCACCCGGCGCGAAGCCTTGGTTGCCACAGACCTATCACTTTTCGCACTCATCGCTGGCGTCCTCAGCTTCTCGCAGCCGTCACTGGAGGCAATTCCGTTCTGGATGGCACTGATCCTGGCCTTGCGCATCGCGGCACTTACCGCTTTTAGCATGACACATCACCCGAGATTACGCCTGCCACATCCGATTTCGAAGGACGTGACGTGACCGATACCATGACCCAAAAACTCGCCCAAGCCCGCGAGATACAGGCTTTCCGAGACGTGGTGACGGGCTTTAGTGACCCCAACGCGTTGGTTAAACGCGCGCCATTTGCGGCGCATCTCTTGGCGAGAATACGCCTTTTGGGTCATCTCTTGGTTCAGCTTCGTTTTCTGTTCAGTGTTGTTGGTCCGCATGAATGGATCGTGGTCTTTGATGGTGGACGGATCCGACCGGAGCCCGGGGAAACGACTTATGCCTTTGTGGAACGGGTCGGGCGCACCAATCGGCCTCAACGCATCCCGGAACTTTGCGGGATGTCGCCTACCGACCGATTTGTGCTCGTTGATGTATCCCGCAGCACGGGTAAAATCGCTGATGCCTATGGCACGGTGTCGTTTCTTCTTGCCTTGACGGGGGTTTCTTGGCTCCCACGGCTTATTTGGGACGTGCTGCAAGGGCTGCGAACCCTGGGCAACCCAAAATCGGCCGTGATCTTTGCGACGCTTCGCATGATTGAGCGCCGACACGAGTGGACGAAATGCGGTTTGTTGATGTTCACAAGCGTCACGTGGATTGCAGAAGCGCTACGCACGGGCCTGGGAACAGCCCGAGAGGATTTGCGGCTGGTCGAGATACTGCACGGGGCAGGAACCGCCAACACTGGCCCATATTTTGAATGGCTTCACACCCAAACCTGCGCTCAGATTACCTATGTAAACCTGATCGCAGACTTGCCACGTTACCCCCCCCTCGACGCGCACATGATGGAAGATCGTGACGGTGAGATCGCGTGCAATGTCCGCCTATGGCAGACGGTTACCGAAGAGCCTTTGTGCCTCGCGTCCAGTAAGTCCGACGTCCACTTAATTGCGTTCATAGGCGGTGCCAGCCACGACGCCGATTACGCCGCCACAGTTTACGCAGTCAAGGAACAACAGATGATTGCGGCCATTCGTGCAAGGTGTCCGGATCCGATCGTTTATTGCCCGCATCCTCAGCATGGCCCGGCACAGCTCTCTGCCTTGCTCGGGCGACTGCAGCCCTATGGTGTCCAAGTGTCGGAAACCGCGACACTCGAGAGCATGCTTGGCGCCTCTGTCGTTGTAGGCGGCTTGTCGACGTCGCTTCTGGAGGCCGCGCTCTTGGACATCCCGTCCTTTGCGTTCGAGGATCTTCGAGCGTACTTCATCCAACCCACAGCCGACCTTGTAACATGGTCTGAGGACTTCGATGTTCTGGCCGACAAACTGGCCGCAGCATTGGCGGAGGCCAAAACCAAGCCAAGATCCGCTCGTCTTCAGACGACAGCATCTTGGTGCGAGAAACGTTATGGGCTAGAAGTGCGACTTGGGGTCATCGAGACCTCCGAAATCTGACGGCCACCCCATCGTGACTTCTACCGCACCTTCATTTGACACCAATTGGCCGATCTCGACGTCCTTCGTGGATAATGCCGGGGCCCGCAAATTCGCCCTTCGCGTCGTTCTATTCTACTGTGCCGTCTACTACGTATTACCGTTCTTCGTGTTCATCACCATGGGCAACCCCTTGAACCGTGTGATCGCGTATGAACCGAACTACTATTTCGGCATCCTCTACGTTCTATTGTTTGTCATCGTTTTCTGGATGGCGTTGCGCACGCCTTACGTGAAACTGAACTTTCCGTCGCTAGGCATCAGCAAGCTGGCCTTTAGTCCGCGACTTGGGATTGTGCTGGCGCTCGGCTTTTGCCTGTTCACCTATGCAACCCGATCGATCTTCGGCCTCGACTATCGACATACAGGCGATGCTCTTGCGGAAACCGGTGGCCTTGGCTTCATATTGGTTATCATGAAGACCTATTTCGGGGTCGTTCTATTGGTGAACTACCGCTTGATTGATGAAAGAAATCAGGTCCGACTGCGTAGTTTTGCGTCGCTTCTGATCGCGGTAGGATACTACTTCTCGATTGCAGGGGCTTTTGACATCTTTTTTGTGGCGTTTGCATTGTTTACAGCGACGCGCCGTTGGCGAGAGGCGTTCCGGCTAAACACCAAGATCGTGCGTCAAGTCAGCATCGCAATATCACCGATACTGCTCTACCTGGCTGTCTTCGTGGGCACCGCAAATAAGGTCGGCGTGGAAGCGGCATTCGAGCGTTTGGAGAGCTTGGGGGACATCCTCATGCTGATGGTCACGCGTCTTGGGTACCACTTCACCAGCACATCGCTGCATGCCACCGAGAACATCTTCAACTTCAACCTGGCGTTTGATGCACTGTCGGAGCTGACAAGAGTTGTCCAGTATCGGCTGTCAGTTTTGATTGGCATCGATGGCGTGGAAAAACCAAGCGTCGGAACGATCTCGCGGATGAACTACCTCTTTATTTCTGCGTTCGACCGGGACCGTACTGGCGCCTCGCCCTCTATGATCGGCTCAATCTTCTATTTCCCGGGGGCGGGATTTGCTGTGTTTTACTATGTCTTCGTGCTGCGTGCCGTGTTGAAGTTGATGTGGGACATCGTTGGTCGCAAGGGCCTGATGTGGTTCTGCACGCTGTTTTGTGTCATCTTGGGCAACGCATTCTGGGACGCATCCCTCGATGCTTTGAACCCTTTCAGCACGGGTTTCGTCCGATTGTCATTGCTGTTCCTTGGCGCACGTTTTGTAACCAAATTCATGCGTGACCGCGCTGCCAGATCCACGACGTCAGACAGACCGATCCTCAATGGATAGTTCCCGTCCGTTGGTTACCGTCGTCACACCAAGCTATAATTGCGCTGCGGTGGTCCCGGAGACGTTGCGCTCAGTCCAAGCGCAAAGCTTTCAGGACTGGGAGCATATCGTTGTCGATGACTGTTCTTCCGACGACAGCTTGGAAGTGATCGACGCCTTTTGCAGGACTGAACCGCGTACGCGGTTCAGTCGTTTAAATGAGAATTCCGGCGCCGCCGTGGCTCGTAATACTGCGATAGAAGCAGCGCGAGGGCGCTACATCGCATTCGTTGACTCCGACGATCTTTGGCATCCGGAAAAGATGCAACGCCAACTCGACTTCATGGCAGAACGCGAGGCCGTCTTCGCCTGCGCGAGCTACGCCAAGATTGACGAAGACGGCAAGCCTTTAGGCGAAGTACAGGCCCCTGCGCAAAGACAGTACCACGACCTTCTGAAGGATAACACGGTTGGGTGTCTGACCGCCGTCTATGACGCCCAAGCGTTAGGCAAAGTCTACATGCCACTGATCCGGAAGAGGCAAGATCTTGGCCTGTGGCTGCGGCTTTTGAAGAAGACAAAGCTCGTTCACGGCGTGCCCGAAGTTTTGGCCAGTTACCGACTTCGACAGAACTCGATTTCCTCCAACAAAGCCTCGGCCGCGGCCTACACGTGGCGACTCTATCGTGACGTGGAAAAACTGCCGCTTCCCAAGGCTGCCTATTACTTTGCAAACTATGCTGTGAACGGTGTCCTCAAGCAGTTTTGAAGGGGCAAACGGCATGAATTAGCCAACGCCGGACAATCGGTTGCATGGTTACAGGTTTAATGCGACATGGGGCAGAGCCGCCGCGCCTGACGTCATTTTTTGAGCAGCCAATGCCATGCCATCCCATTTTTCCATGGCCCCTGCTCTGACGCGGCGCGTCGTTAATATGAAAACGCATTGCCATGGCTAATCGAAACCGAATTCTTCTTGTCGGCAGCTCCGGTCGCGTCGGAAAATTGATACTTCCCCATTTGCGGGCTATCGTGCCAACTGGTGTCAACCTGATCGAGCAGCACCGCCATCCCACACGCGACACCGGCCTTTACTGGTCGCTGCAAGAGAGTGCACCAGACGGATTGTCCGACCTTGGCATTGACGCCATCATCTGCCTCGCTGGCGTGACACCCGGACCCGGCGCAGACCTGTCGTTGAACACGCCGCTTGCGCTCTCGGTCCTGCGCGCGGCCCACGAGGCGGGCATCCCGCGCGTATTGCTTGCCTCCTCGTCGGCCGTTTATGGCGCGGGCGACGGGACGCCCCTGTCCGAAACCAGCCCCACCGCTCCGGTGAACCCCTACGGCGCGGCCAAGCTGGAGATGGAAGAGGCCTGCGCACCCTGGCGCGGCAAGGGGCTAGAGGTCTGTTGCCTGCGGATCGGCAATGTCGCAGGCGCGGACGCCTTGCTTTTGAACGTCGCGAAGTCGTCCGGGGATAAACCGCTTGTCATCGACTGCTTTGACGACGGACGGGGGCCCGTTAGGTCCTACATCGGCGTCGGCACCTTGGCGCAGGTCTTGTACGATCTGGCCACGCAACCCGGCCCCTTGCCCGAGGTCCTGAACATCGCCGCCCCGGGCGTCGTCTATATGGAAGACCTTGCACATGCGGCGGGGCATCCGTTCGACTATCGCCCGGCGCCTGCCGGCGCACACCAGCGCATCACGCTGGACAGCAGTGCGTTGGCCGCCCTCCACACCATTGACGCCGATACATCTGACGCCGTGCAGATGGTCGCACAATGGAAAGAAGCGCTTTCTCGATGACACCTGCAAAACGCCTTCTTGACCTTTTCTGCGCCATTGGACTGACCATCGTGCTGGCGCCTTTCATCATCATCGTGGCGATCCTGATCCTTGTGTTGGACGGACGCCCGATCTTCTACATTTCCGAACGGATGAAGACCCAGACCGAGGGCTTTCAGCTGATCAAATTCCGCACCATGAAGGTGGTGGCCGAGGACAGCGGCGTGTCGGGCGGCGACAAGTCCGACCGGATCACCCGCACCGGCGCGTTCCTGCGCGGCGCGCGGCTTGACGAGGTACCGCAGCTTTGGAACGTGCTGAAAGGTGACATCAGCTTCATCGGACCGCGCCCGCCGCTTCGCCAATACGTGGAACGTTTTCCGGAGATCTATTCCAAGGTCCTGAAATCGCGGCCCGGCATCTCGGGCCTCGCGTCGATCTATTTCCACTCCCACGAGGAATACCTGCTCGCCAATGCTACCAGCCGCGAGAAAACGGACGAGATCTATTCACGGGCCTGCATCCCGCGCAAGGCACGGCTGGACCTGATCTACCAAAGGCGGCGGAACGTGTGCATGGACGTGTCCCTGATGCTGAAAAGCGTTATCAAGCGGCTGCGCTAAATCAGCGATCAGCTTTCCGCATCGACAGCAACCAAGAGGGACAGTTCTTGCGAGGCCTCGCGCAAGGCGTCGAGGTAGGTAATCGCCCGCGCCACGTCGAAGCGCTGTGTGGGCGCGTGGAATGACAGCGTGGCCATGAGGCGGTCGTTGGATTCCAATATGGGCACGGCAAGGGCGATCATATCAGGCATGAACTCTTCCCGGTCCAGCGCATAGCCGTTGCGGCTGATCTCTTCCAGCTCGGTCATAAGCGCGGCACGGTCGGTGATCGTGTTTTCGGTGTGCCCCGTCAGCGAAGCCGCGTTGAGATAGCGTTGCAAATGGTTGGGCGCCAGTGTGCTGAGGTACATCTTCCCCGAGGCCGTGGCATGGAACGGCACCCGTGTGCCCTGCGGCAGTTGGATGCGCAGGGGCCATTCGGTTTCCACCCGCTCCAGGTACAACATGCAATCGCGGTCCGGCAGAGCGATGTTGCAGGTCTCGCCGATCTCTCGGCTCAGGCGCCGCAGGATCGCCTGGCGCGCAGTTCGGATGCGCAGGGACGACAAGGTGGAAGCCGCAAGAACCCGCATCCGGGGGCCGGGCGAATACGTGCGCCCATCCATGTCCCGCTGCAAGAACCCCTCTTCCTCCAGCGTCGCGAACAGACGGTGAATGGTGGGTTTGGGCAACTCCAATGCGGCGTTGACCTCGGTCGGGGTCACAGGAACGCCCGCGCGCGCGACTTCCTCCAGCACCATCAGGAGCCGGAGGTTGGTCGGTATCGTGTCGCGAGGACGGTCTCCGTCCATCGGGGCCTCCATTAAAGATCAGGCAACAAAGCCGTCGAGAGCGACGGCACCAGCGCCACGATGATCCAAATCGAGATCAACGCAATCAGGTAGGGCCACGTATAGCGTAACAACCTGAAATACGGCACCCCTGTCACACCGGATGCGACATAGAGGTTAAGACCGTAGGGCGGCGTGATGAACCCGATGGAGGCCCCCACCAGGAATATGACCGCAAATTGCACCGGCTCGACCCCGATATCATGGGCGATGGGGGCCAGGATCGGCGCCAGGATGATCGTCACTGGCAGCGATTCCAGAACCATGCCCGAGATGAAGACGATGATCATCGCGGTGAACAACACGGCGTAGTAGCCACCCATCGAGGTCACGAAGGCCGTCAGAAACTCCTGCGCGCCCAGAACCGAGAGGATCTGTTGCATCACGACCGACACGGCGATCAGCGGCGCAAGGATGCCGGTGATCTGGGCCGACCGCATGGTGATTGATGGCAACTCCAACGGGCCGAAGCCGTTCACGACCAACATTCCGCCCAAGCTGCGGTCATCCACCGGGCGTTCTTCCCGCGCGGCGAAGCCGGGGTGGGTGCGGTCGACGATCTTGGTGATGGCAAGGCAAAGAAAGCCCACGATCACACAGAAGCCCACCGTCACGCCCGCCGCTTCCGTGGGGGAGAATTTGCCCGTGTAGATGCCCCAAAGCACAAGGCCGATGGCGAAGAACCCAAGCCATGCGCCAACGCCGGTCTTGAACACCCGCACGATGGACAGGTTGGTCAGGATGCCCCACTTGTTGCGGAAGCAGACAATGAAGCAGGCAAACATCATCGCCAGAACCATCAGCGCACCGGGGATGATGCCCGCAATGAACAGGTCGCCAATCGGCAGGTTCATCAAGAAGCCGTAGACGATGAAGATGATCGACGGCGGGATGATGATGCCCACCGTGCCGCCCGCCGCCGCGGTGGCCGCGCTGAACCGTTCATCATAGCCGCCTTTCACCATTTCCGGGTGCAACATGGAGCCGATGGTGGCCGTGGTGGCCGAGTTGGAGCCGGAGATGGCCGCAAACAGACCGCAGGCCCCAAGCGCTGCCATCGCCAGACCGCCCCGGATCCATCCAAGGCAGGCGTAGGCGTAGTCGGTCAATCTTCGGGCAATGCCGGAGCGGTTGATAAGGTCGCCGGTCAGGATGAACAGCGGCATGGCCAGAAGGGCGAAGCCGTCGGTGAACACACGGCTGAGGGCCGCGGCGATATTGTCGATGGGCAAACCCAGGACGAAAGACATGCCGATGACCCAGTAGCCGATCACCAGAAAGACCGGAACGCCCAGCATGAACAGCCCCGTGACGCCCAGCGACAACAGGGTAATGATTGTTCCGTCGGTCATGTGTCACCTCCGATCACAGCTTGTTCGATGATTTGCTCGCCGGTTCGGTATCTGCGGAAATCTTCGGCCCAGTTCTCCATGACGCGGGCCACCAGGAAGACGAACGACAGCGGCACGGCAAGGATGAACCACCACTGCATCAGCCCATCCGTGGCGGGCACGATCTGGAAGTTAGAGGCCGCATTGGCCACCACCTTGCTGCCGGTCACGACGACAACCCAGGAAAAACCGATCCACAAGATCGCATCCAACGTCAGAAGCGCCATTTGCGGCGTGCGCGGCATGTTGGTGCGGAATTCGTTGAACGACAGGTGGGTGCGCAGCTTCACGTTGTAGCTGCAACCGACCCAGGTCATCACGAGGAACAGGAAGGGCGGCAAGGACGTGGTCCAAGGCCAGGGCCGCAACCATTGCGGCGTGTTCGAGAAGTCCATGCCCAGCATGCCCGGCACGAACCGCTGGATCACCCCAAAGAAGATGATGCCGCCGATCGTCAGGTAGGAAATGACCATCACGTAGGATTCCAGATGGCGCTCGATGAAGGGGACGAAGCGGTAGATCAACATGATCAGATACCCACCCAGCAGCATCAGGATCAGGCCCAGCGCCCATGCGCCGGGGCCTGCCAAGGCCTCTCTGATCATCCAGCTGTCCCCATCCGCGAACGCTGCAATGATCTCACCCATATTGGCGAAGATCTCTCCCATCGGCCCCTCCCGGTCGTGTGAAAGTGTTTGTTCTTTTGGGCTTTTCACCCGTTTTGAGGTGTTTGCGGCGGCCCCCCCCAAACGCAAGGGAGGCCGCCGACAAGTCTTTTCGCTAGTGCGGATCCGAGTTTCGGATCAGCCGCGCCACCAACGACGGGGCTCGACATTCTCGGCCAGCGTATCCTCTGGGATCTGACGGGCAACGTCGAAGATCTCCTGATACGTGTCCGCACCGCCAGACCAGTTGTTGAGACGCTCACGCCACTCGGCCCAGGGCTCGGGGTTGTACTCGGGCGAGCACATTTCACGCGCAATCTGGATCTGGTCTTCGCCCAAACGGGCCACCCGCACATCGTTCTCGGCGAAGATCGTGCCGGGCATCGGCGGATCGGTGAAGCCCACGGTGTTGACCAGTGCCGCTTCGTTCGCCGCTTGTACGTGAACCTGCGTGAGATACGCGGATTCCATGATCGCGTCCTGCAACTCGCCGGACATGCTGTCGAACAGCGCCGCATTCATGCCGGTGTGCTCGGTGCCGCAGAAGAACTTCAGGTCGACGGACTGGCTGACCACCGGGCTCATGTTGGCGTAAGCCACGGCCGAGGCCCATGTCTCTGCCCCATCCACAAGACCTTGGCGCAAGCCGTCCAACGTCTCTTCCCACGCGATGGGCGTCGGGTTGAGGTTCATCAGGTTCATGGCGATGCGGCCAAGCTGCGTCCCCGTCACGCGGTTTCGCGTGCCGAACAGCTCTTCCAGTTGCGTCACCGTCTCACGCTCTTGGAACGAGGAACCCATTTGCAGGCCGCGCAGTTCCGCGTGGCTGAACAGGAACTTCACGCCATGACGGGCTTCCAGCGGATCACGCAGAAGACGCTGGGACTCGGGGCTGTAAAGGAAGTGATACTGATCTGCCCGCGAACGGAACATGTAGGCGTAATCGAGCACATTGAGATACGGAGCAGAGCCCGCCGAGTTCTGGGTAGAAGCCGCATAGAAGTCGACCACACCCAACTGTGCCTTCTCAAGACAGTTCAACTGGCCACAAATCTGGTTGTCACCGATGAATTCGATACGGATCGCGCCATCGGTGCGCTCTTCCAGATCGCGGGCGAACTCAAGCACGCCTGCGCGCTCGATCAGCAGGTTGCGCTGGTTGAAGCCAGCCGCCCCCAGCGTCAGCGTGTGCTGCGCCTCGGTGCCGTAGCGGCGGTCGTAGGTGGATTCGACGGCGCGTGCCAGCGATGGAAGCGTCACCGCGCCGGTCAATGTGGCTGCGCCCATCACGACGGATGAGACACCATAGGTGCCCGTCAGCTTCATCAGATCACGACGTGAAATCTGAGCCAGGGCTTTCGATGCGTTCATTTTCATTTTCGCTTACCTCCCAATAATGCGGAAAATTGATACTTGTGGTCTCAATCTTGGTCAACTTATGGTCGGGCTGGCAAGGGAAATCTTTTCATCGCCGGATTTGTGACCAAGGGCGCGCAACTATGACCGAAGTATCAGCAGATTACGTGATTGTCGGGGCTGGCTCGGCGGGCTGCGTTTTGGCAAATCGGCTATCCGCCGATTCGAAAAACTCGGTCATCTTGCTGGAGGCTGGCGGGCGCGACTGGAACCCGTGGATCCATATCCCGGTAGGCTACTTCAAAACCATCCATAATCCATCGGTTGATTGGTGCTACAAGACCGAGCCTGATCCGGGCCTGAACGGCCGCTCGATCGAGTGGCCACGCGGCAAGGTCCTGGGGGGGTCCTCCTCCCTGAACGGACTGCTCTACGTGCGCGGCCAAGCGCAGGATTACGACCGCTGGCGGCAGATGGGGAACGCAGGATGGGGTTGGGACGACGTGCTGCCCCTGTTCAAGCGGGCCGAACATAACGAGAGGGGCGCCGATGAATATCACGGCGACCAAGGGCCCTTGTCGGTGTCGAACATGCGCATCCAGCGCCCGATCACCGACGCTTGGGTCGCCGCCGCGCAGGCGGCGGGCTACCCCTTCAATCCCGATTACAACGGGGCCACGCAAGAGGGTGTAGGCTACTTCCAACTGACGTCGCGCAACGGACGGCGGTGCAGCACGGCGGTGGCCTATCTGAATCCGGCGCGCGCGCGCGCCAATCTGACGATCATCACCCACGCGCAGGTGGACCGCGTCATGCTGGAAGGCACCCGCGCGACAGGCGTTTCCTACACCGACCGCGCGGGCCAACAGATCAGTGTGAAAGCGGGGCGCGAGGTGATCCTTTGCGGCGGGGCGATCAACTCTCCACAACTGCTGATGACCTCGGGGATCGGAGAGGCTGCACAGTTGGCCGAGCATGGCATTGAGGTGGTCCAGGACCTGCACGGCGTGGGCAAGAACATGCAAGACCACCTGCAAGCGCGACTGGTTTACAAATGCAATGAACCGACCCTGAATGATGAGGTCTCCAGCCTCATCGGTCAGGCGCGTATCGGTTTGAAATACCTGATGTTTCGGGCCGGGCCGATGACAATGGCCGCCAGCCTTGCGACCGGGTTCATGCGCACCCGCGATGATCTGGAAACGCCCGATATCCAGTTCCACGTCCAACCCCTCTCGGCGGAGAACCCGGGCAAAGGGGCCGATAAGTTCAGCGCTTTCACCATGTCCGTCTGCCAGCTACGCCCCGAAAGCCGGGGCGAGATCCGGTTGGCCAGTGCTGATCCGCGCGAATACCCCAAGATCATCCCCAATTACCTGTCGACCGAGACCGATTGCCGAACGGTCGTGGCAGGTGTCAACATCGCGCGCACCATCGCGCGCCATGCGCCGTTGACGTCGAAAATCAGTGAAGAATTCCGCCCTAACCCAAGCCTCGACATCAACGATTATGAGGCAACGCTGGACTGGGCGCGCAGCAACACGGCTTCCATCTACCACCCCACCGGCACCTGCAAGATGGGCCAGGGCAGCGACGCCGTGGTGGACGCGCGGCTACGGGTCCACGGGATCAGCGGGCTGAGGGTGGCCGATTGCTCCATCATGCCGGAAATCGTCTCGGGCAACACCAACGCGCCTGCGATCATGATCGGCGAAAAAGCCTCGGACCTGATCCTGGAAGACCACGCGCAAACCGCGTAACCACTTGATCTGAATACCGAATGCGCCCTGCCCCATTCTTGCCACATTTAAAGCCCGTCTGCCCCAATTTCGTCACGCATTTTAGGTAAACCATCCAGAGAAATGGAAACCGACCGCAGAGCCGAGATGCGTGGGGCGATATGGCAACAATCAACGGCAACGGTTCAGACAATAGTCTGACCGGCACAGGCAGCGCCGATCAAATCACTGGCTTCGAAGGCAACGACACCATCACCGGTGGCGGTGGCGATGATGCTATTGACGGTGGCAACCCGTCCCTGACCCCCACGGCGCTGGATCTGAACTGGACGTCGCAGGGCGGCAATGGCACCAATCTTGCGGGCGGGTTTACCCAGAACACCGGCGGGATCAACGTCGGTGTAAGCTTCACCGATGACGGCGCGGGCACCACGGCGCAGGTCTCGACCACCTCCACCTATGTCGCGGGCGGTGAGACATACAACGCCAATTCCAACCTTGCCTTGGGCGGCGACGGCGGCGCGGATGCCTGGACCGTCGATGTCGATTTCTCCGCCGTTGGCGGCTCGGGCTATTCCGATGAGGTCCAGAACGTCACCTTCCGCCTGCAGGACATCGACGCGGGCGGCTGGCAGGATATCTTCACGATCAACGCCTATGACGCCGACGGCAACCTGATTCCGGTGATCCTGACACCAGCGGGCAACGACACGGTCAGTGGCAACACCGTCACGGCCGGTCCCGGCGGCACCGGCGCAAGCGACCCCCTGGGGTCCGTGCTGGTCGAAATTCCCGGCCCCGTCGCCTCTTTTGAGATCATTTATGCGAACGGCGGCACCGTTGGGCAATTGGCATGGATCACCGATGTCCAGTTCGAAGCGGTCCCGACCGATGACGATGAACTGTTCGGCGAGGCGGGCAACGATACGATCACCGGCGGTTTCGGAGACGATCTGCTAGACGGCGGCAACAACAACGACGTGCTTTCCGGCGACAGTGGCAATGACACGCTCCTGGGTGGGTCCGGAAACGATACGCTGGACGGCGGCACCGGGCAGGACAGTCTGGCAGGCGGCAGCGGGCGCGATAGCCTTTCAGGCGGCGACGGCAACGACACGCTGCAAGGCGATAGCGGGAACGACACGCTTTTGGGGGGCGACGGCGATGACAGCCTGGGTGGCGGCAGTGGGTTCGACATTCTCGACGGCGGGGCTGGTGCCGACACGCTGAACGGCGGCGATGGCAATGACACCATCACGGCGGGCAGCGGCGATGTGGTGATCGGCGGCGAGGGCGGCACGGACACTGCCGACGAGTTGATCGTCAACGACGTCGCCGAAGTGATCTTCGACACTCTGAACCCCGAGAACGGTACGGTTTTCTTCAACGACGGCTCGACGGCGACCTTTACGGGGATCGAGATGCTGACGGTCAACGGTGGCCCCGACGGCGTCGTCGACGGCACAATCGGCAACGACGTGATCGACGGCAATTACGTCGACACCAATCTGGAACAGGTCGACAATAACGACGGCACGGCCGGAACGACAGGCGATGAGGATGTCATCGAGGCGGGCTTTGGCGATGACACCGTCTATGGCGGCGAGGCGGATGACAGCATAACGGGTGGCCCCAGCGGCCCCCTGAACGCCGCGACCGAAAATTTCAGCTGGATCGCCGAGGGCAACGGCACCGACATTTCGGGCGGCATCACGCAGGATACGGGCGTTGCCAACATCACCGTCAACATCACCAACGACGGCGCGCTGAACGATTCCTCCATCACCAATACGACCCAATACGTGGACGGTGCGGACCCGTTCTCGGCCAATTCGGGTCTTGCGCTTGGCGGCAGCGGCGGCGCGGATGTGGCGACGCTGGATTTCGTCTCGGACGTTGAACTGACCAACGTTTCCTTCCGCATCAGTGATGTGGATGCCGGAGGATGGGAAGATATCCTGACGGTCAACGCCTACGACGCGAACGGCAATCTAGTGACGGTCACGCTGACCCCGGAGTCCTTGGCCGATGTGGTCTCTGACCAGACCGTGACAGGCGCGGGCAACGACGACCCTGATGAGGTCGGCGGCTCGGTCCTGGTGGAAATCGCCGGGCCCATCACCCGGATTGAGGTCATCTACGAGAATGGCGGCACGACGGGCCAGGTTATCTATCTGACCGATGTCCACTACACCGCGTCGGAAACCGACGACGACGTTCTGCACGGCGATCAGGGTGGCGACACCATCGATGGTGGCGCGGGCGATGACGTGATCTTCGGCGACCAACTGGCCGTCGACCCGCTGGACATCGCGTCCGGCACAGGCGGCACGGCGACCTCCGTCACCTTCCAGAACGACGCGCCCTACGCGGTCGAGTTGGCGCAGGTGGCCACCGATGGGTCGCTGACCTCGGTCATCACCATTCCGGCAGGCAACGATTTCACAGCCTCTTCCACGACCCAGACCAACTGGGTCCTTCTCGACCCGGCCACGGGCGATATCCTTCAGGTCTATGGGGCACCCGCCGACGCCAGCACCCTGATCTTCGACAGCACCGGCGCCGACAGCCTGTTCGGCGGCTTGGGCGACGACACGATTTCAGGCGATTTCGGCGCTGACACGATCGACGGCGGCGCGGGCGACGACAGCCTTCTGGGCGGCGCGGAAGAGGACCTGTTCCAGTTCACCGACGGTTTCGGCACCGACACCGTGGACGGTGGTGAGGACGGAAGCGATCTCGATACGCTCGACTTCAGCCAGATGACCACGGGCATCGACGTGCTGTTCGATGGCGACGAACAGGGCGACGTCTCGGACACCGGATCGGGCGACAGCGTCGAATTCACCAACATCGAGGAGGTCCGCGGCACGGGCCAGGACGACACCCTTGATGCCGGTGCCTCTAACGCGGATCAGACGCTGGTCGGCAACGACGGGGCCGACAGCATCGTTGGCGGATCGGGCGACGATACGCTGTTCGGCGACGGCGGTACCACCGCGCCTACAAATGGCGCGCTGGTCTATGCCGACGACTTCGACGGCGGCAACGATGGCGGCTGGGGCGCCATGCCCACTGACAACACAGACCCCTACTTCGGATCGGTCCTCGGGCGCATTCAGGGCACGTCGTCCGGCACCGATATCGAGGCCGAGCGCACCCTGACCTTCGACCCAGCCTTTGACGACGCGGTGATTGAGTTTGATTTCCACCGCATCGATAGCTGGGACAACGAAGAATTCCAGATCTACGCCGACGGGCAAGAGATCTTCAGTCAGGCCTTTCTGCCAAACACGGCCGTTGGCGGGGCCAACACGATTACCATCGGCGGCGTCACGTACACGGTGACGCTCACGTCTCTGGGCGATGCCGCGCAGAACGGATATTGGGACGGGCAAAGCTGGACCACGGACCAAAGCTTCCGCGTCCGGATCGAGGTTGAGGACGCGCCAGAAACGTTGGACTTGGGTTTCGGGTCCACCCTGAACCAAGCCGTCACCGACGAAAGCTACGCGCTGGACAATTTCGTTGTCGTCTCCACCAACGATCTGACCATCGATCCCACGACGTTTATCAACACCGGCAACGACGACACGATCGAAGGTGGCGCTGGTGAGGACCTTATCTTTGGCGAAGAGGGTGATGATGTCCTTGACGGCGGGGCGGACAACGACACGCTGCTTGGCGGCGAGGGCGACGACAGCATCACGGGCGGCGCGGGCCAGGACAGCCTGACCGGCGGCCAAGGCAGTGACACGATTGTCGGGGGCGACGACGCGGACTGGATCTTCGGCGGCTCAGGCGACGTGATCGACGGCGGCGAGGGCGGCGACGACAACGATACGCTTTTTCTGGGCGATGAAGGGGCTATCGTCATCTATGACGGCCTCAACCCCGAAAACGGCACCGTCACGTTCAGCGACGGCACCACGCTGACGTTCTCCAACATCGAAACGGTGATCCCCTGCTTCACCCCCGGCAGCCGCGTCGCGACCGAGCGCGGGACCTTCAAGGTCGAGCAGTTGCGCGTCGGTGACCTGATCGCGACCCGTGACAACGGCCTACAGTCTATCCGTTGGATCGGCACGAAGTCCCTGACGCAGGTGGACCTGGCAAAAGCGCCGCATCTGCGCCCCATCCGCATCCGCAAGGGCGCGTTAGGCAAGGGCGTGCCAAACCGCGATATGGAGGTCTCGCCCCAACATCGCATGCTGTTCGAAGGCGTGCAGGCCGAACTGCTGTTCGGCACCGATCAGGTGTTGGTCCGCGCCAAGCACCTGACCCATCTGCCCGGCATCGAGGTCGCCACGTCCTGCGAGCGTGTGACCTACATTCACGTCATGTGCGACGCGCACGAGGTTATCCGCGTGGATAACGCCTGGACCGAAAGCTTTCAGCCCGGCGACATGGTGCAAAACCGCGAGGCGCGCGAGATCTTTGGCGATCTGCTGCACGCCTTCCCAGAGCTGGGGACAGAAAAGGGCCGTGAAAACTATGTCTCAGCGCGGTTGAGCCTGAAGGCCCATGAAGCGGCGCTGATCGCAGGCACCTCGACGTAGTAAATCCCGCCCTACACGCGGCGAAGGGGCACGTCGCGCCCCGTGGTCAACGCCGGGATCTGCGCCCGCGCCTTGTCGACCAGCGACAGATCCAGATCCACCAAGGCCACCTTCGGCGCCCCTTCGCCCATGTCCGCCAAAACGCGGCCCCAGGGGTCCACGGCAAGCCCATGGCCATAGGTCTCGCGGCCATCGGCATGGGTGCCCGATTGTGCGGCGGCGATCACGAAAGCCCCGGTCTCGATCGCACGGGCGCGCAGCAGGATTTCCCAATGGGCCCGGCCCGTGGCAACAGTGAAAGCCGAGGGGATGAAGATTACCCGCGCGCCCGCTTGGCCCAAGGTCCGGTATAGGTAGGGAAACCGAAGATCATAGCAGATCGTCAGCCCGAAGCCGCCCCAAGGAGTTTCCGCCATGACTAGCGCGTTGCCGGGGGCATAGCGCTTGGACTCGCCGATGGGGGCCTGCCCCTCGATCTGGACATCGAAGAGGTGGACTTTGTCGTATTCGGCTTTGATCTCTCCATCCGCGTCGATCAGCGTGGAGTGGTTCAGAAACCGCCCGTCCGGTGCGGTGACGGGCGTTGATCCGGTGTGGATCCAGAGGCCATGCTTGGCGGCGAGGTTGCGACAGGCGGCAATGAACGGATCATCACAGGCTTGCGACACCTGCGTCAGCGCCACCTTGCGGTTGGCGTTCATCAGGCCAGCCACCTCGGGCAGGGCCAGAACCTTTGCGCCCTGCCCCGCCGCCTCGGCGGCAAGCGCTGTCACGGTCGCGATATTGTCCGCGTGCGTATCGCCCGAGCACATCTGCCCCATGGCTAGCTTCAGGTTGACAAGGCGTAGATCATCCACGGTTAGTCAAAGTCCGTGCCACGGCGTCCTTCCACCCCGCATAGCGCGCGTCGCGCGTGGTCGCGTCCATCTGGGGCGTGAAGGTCTTATCCACAGCCCAGGTTTTCGCAAATCCAGCCTGGTCTTGATAAATCCCGGCCCTTGTCCCCGCGATCCAGGCCACGCCAACCGCTGTGGTTTCCAGAACCTGCGGTCTATCCACAGGCGCGCCAAGAATATCGCTGAGGAACTGCATCGTCCAATCGCTGGCCGTCATGCCGCCGTCGACCCGCACGTTGCCCGTTTCACCGGGGTAGTCGGCGGCCATCGCCTCCAGCAGGTCGCGGGTCTGGAAACCGACGCTTTCCAGCGCTGCCCTTGCGATCTCGTCGGGGCCAGAGTTGCGTGTCAGCCCGTAAAGCGCACCCCGCGCGTCAGGGTCCCAGTAGGGCGCGCCGAGGCCCGTGAAGGCGGGCACCAAGTAGAGGTCTTGTGTCTTGTCCGCCGCCGCGGCCAGGTCGGCGGATTGCGGCGCATCATCGATGATCTTCAGCCCATCGCGCAGCCATTGCACCACCGCCCCCGCGATGAAGATGGAGCCTTCCAGCGCATAGGTCGGCGTGCCGTCGAACTGATAGGCAATCGTTCCCAGCATCCGGTTTTGCGACGTCACCAGCGTATCGCCCGTGTTCAGCAGTGCGAAGCACCCGGTGCCATAGGTGGATTTCAACATGCCGGGCTGGAAACACGCCTGCCCCACCGTTGCCGCCTGCTGATCACCGGCCACGCCAAGGATCGGCAGAGGCGCGCCGAACAGGGACGTCTCGCCAAAGTCGGCGCCGCAATCCAGCACCTCGGGCAGCATGTTGGCAGGGATGTTGAGCATACGGAGTATGTCATCATCCCATCGCCCGTCGCGAATGTTATAAAGAAGCGTCCGCGCGGCGTTGGTGGCGTCCGTGACGTGGCGTTTGCCGTCGGTCATGCGCCAGATCAGGAAGCTGTCGATGGTGCCAAAGGCCAGTTCGCCCTTTTGCGCGCGCGCCCGCACGCCCTCCACGTTGTCCAGTATCCACGCCAGTTTCGTGCCGCTGAAATAGGGATCCAGCAGCAGGCCGGTCTTTTCGCGCACCATATCCTCATGACCCGCCGCTTTCAGATCTGCGCAAAGCGATGCTGTGCGGCGGTCCTGCCACACGATGGCGTTGTAGACCGGCGCGCCGGTCTCTCGGTCCCAGACGACGACGGTTTCACGCTGGTTGGTGATGCCGATAGCCGCCACGTCGCCGCCTTGGTCCAAGGCGTCCTTGCAGGTCTCTTGCACGCTGTCCCAGATCTCTTCCGGATCATGCTCGACCCAGCCCGATGCCGGAAAATGCTGGGTGAATTCCTTCTGGGCGCTGGCCTTGGGCCGCAAATCCCCGTCGAACACGATCGCACGTGTCGAGGTGGTGCCCTGGTCGATGGCAAGGATTTGGGTCATGTTGCGTCTCCCTGTTGCACGGCCATGAAGGCGTCTACTTCCGCGATCTGATCGGGCGTCAGTTTGAGCCCAAGTTTCGAGCGGCGCCAGACCACATCTGCCGCTTTGCGCGCATATTCATGGGTCATCAGCCAGCGCACCTCGGCCTCTGTCAGGGTGGCGCCGAAATCACGCCCCAGATCTTCCGCCGATTTCGCCATGCCGAGGATGTCCGAGGCTTCGGTTCCATAGGCCCGGATCATGCGACCGGCCCAACGGTCGCCCAGGAACGGATAGGCGACTTTCAAATCTTGGGTCAGATCCGCCACGCCATCGACTGGAAAGTTGCCGCCAGGCAGCGGTACGCCCGCCGTCCAATCGCCGGGAGCGCCGGGGAAAAAGCGGGCCAGTTTGGCCCAAGCGTCCTGGGCCAGCACGCGGTACGTGGTGATCTTGCCGCCGAAGACATTGAGCATCGGCGCGCCGGCATCGTCCAAGGACAGAACGTAATCCCGCGTCGCCGCCGTGGCTGATTTCGCGCCATCGTCATAGAGCGGCCGCACGCCCGAGTAGGTCCAGACGACATCCTCGGCACTCAACACTTGCTTGAAATACGCGTTCGCGAACCGCAGCAAGTAGTCCCGTTCCTGCGGCGTGCATTCCGCTTCGCGCGGGTCGGCGGTATGCTCGGCGTCCGTGGTCCCGATCAGGGTATAGTCGCCCTCGTAGGGGATCGCGAAGATGATCCGTCCGTCGGTGCCTTGGAAGAAGTAACACTTGTCGTGATCGTAGAGCTTGCGCGTCACGATGTGCGATCCACGCACCAGCCGCACCCCCTCGCTGGAGTTCTGCCGCGCCACGTTGCGCACGATGTCTGCGACCCATGGGCCACCAGCGTTCACCAGCGCGCGGGCGTAGATCGTGTCGGCCCCCTTGCCCTCCAGCTCAATCCGCCAAAGGTCCCCCTCGCGCTGAGCAGAGACGACCTTTGTGCGCACCAGGATGCGCGCGCCGCGCATCTCGGCATCGCGGGCGTTCAGCACCACAAGGCGCGCGTCCTCGACCCAGCAATCCGAATATTCATAGGCCTTGTTGAAACGGTCTTGTAGCGGCGCGCCCTCGGCCGTTCCGTCAAGGCTGACGCTCTTGGTGCCGGGCAGGATCTGCCGCCCGCCCAGATTGTCGTACAGGAACAGGCCCAACCGGATCAGCCAATTGGGCCGCCGCCCCTTCATCCAGGGCATCACGGTGCCAAGGATCTTCGACGTGGGCGTCGAGTTGTCGAACCGCATGTCCCTGGACAACGGCAGCACGAAACGCATGGGCCAACTGATATGTGGCATGGCGCGCAACAAGGTCTCGCGTTCCTGAAGGGCATGACGAACCAGCTTGAACTCGAAGTATTCCAGATAGCGCAGGCCACCGTGAAACAGCTTGGTGGACGCGCTGGACGTCGCGCTCGCGAGGTCTTCCATCTCGGCCAGACAAACGCTTAGACCCCGGCCCGCCGCGTCGCGGGCGATGCCACAGCCGTTGATGCCCCCGCCAATGACAAACAGGTCGTATGGCTTATCCATGATGCGGTCCTTTTCGCATGCGTCGGCTTGCGGGCGTCATGTCAGTCCATGTTCGTTTTGTCAATTTTTGCGTTCGTTTTCATTCCCTATTTGCGCGATCTATCAGCGCTTCGACCTGCGGCCCCAGATCCTCGACGATCAGGGTGACCCCGGCTGCGTTCGGATGGATGCCGTCGCGTTGCATGAAATCCGAAACCTCCGCCCCCGCGTCCACCGAGGCGCGGAACCCGTTAAAAAAGTCGCGCGCCAGAAGCGTGCCGTAGCTATCCGCCAATGCCGGGTACATCCCGTTGAACTGTTGCTGATATTCGGCGCCATAGTTGCCGGAGGCCACGATGCCCACCAGCAGCACCTCCAGGTCTGCGCCCCGGGCGATTTGCATGATCCCGTCAAGGTTCGCACGGCTCACGTCCGGGTCGATACCGCGCAGGAAATCATTGCCACCAAGCGCCACGATCATCGCGTCGACCTGGGGTGTCAGGCTCCACTCCACGCGCGCCAAACCGCCCGCCGTCGTATCGCCCGAGACGCCCGCGTTGATGATGCGGACGTCGTTTCCCCGCGCTTCCAACCAATCGTGCAACTGGGGCACAAGGCCCTCTGCGTCGAACAAGCCGTAGCCCGCGGTCAGGCTGTCGCCCAGTGCAAGGATCGTCGTTTCCTCCGCCGCTGCCGGTGTGGCGAGCATCGCGAACAGGGCCACCTTGCCCCCCTGCCGCAAAGCCCCATATGACGTCACAAGTGAACGGAAGAGTTTAGACATGACGGCACTCCTATCTTTAACCGACGCGACATTGTCGTTGGACGGCAACGCGGGCCGCGTGGACATCCTGCATGGGATCACCCTTGAAGTGCAACGCGGCGAAACGTTGGCGCTGACGGGTCCATCGGGGTCTGGCAAATCGTCGCTCCTTATGGTGATGGGCGGGTTGGAGAAGGCCAGCGGCGGGTCCGTCATGGCGTTGGACCACGATCTGACCGCGATGACAGAGGACCAACTGGCCCGGTTTCGCCGTGAACATATGGGGGTGGTGTTCCAAAGCTTCCACCTGATCCCGACGATGACTGCGCTGGAAAACGTCGCCACGCCACTGGAACTGGCGGGCGTTGCGGATGCGTTCGACCGCGCCGAGGCCGAGTTGGACGCTATGGGGCTGGCCGCGCGGACCGGGCATTACCCCTCGCAGATGTCCGGCGGCGAGCAGCAGCGCGTGGCATTGGCGCGGGCCTCCGCGCCGCGCCCCGATATTCTTCTGGCCGATGAACCGACGGGCAACCTCGACGGTGCGACGGGCGCGCAGATCATGGATCTGCTGATGGCCCTGCGTGACCGTCACGGCGCGACGCTGATCCTTGTGACACACGCGCCGGAACTGGCTGCTCGATGCGACCGCGAAGTCCGCCTGCGTGACGGACGGATCGCTTCGTGAGCGTTGCCCTGAAAATTGCGCGACGTGAATTACGAGCCGGGTTTGGTAGCGGCCTGCGCGGGTTCCGTGTGTTTCTGGCCTGTTTGGCGCTTGGCGTCGCGGCGATTGCGGCCGTTGGCTCTGTCCGCGTGTCGATTGAGGAAGGCCTCGCCCGCGAAGGCGCCGTGATCCTGGGTGGCGATGCGGAACTGACCTTCACCTACCGCTTCGCCGATGATGCCGAGCGCGCCTTGATGGAAGACCTGGCCGACGAGGTATCGGAAACCGTCGACTTCCGCTCCATGGTTGTGGTCGACCGCGCCGAGGTCGAGCGGGGCTTGACCCAAGTGCGCGGGGTGGATGCCGCGTGGCCGCTTTACGGTGAGGTCGGTCTGGACCCGCCTATGACGATGGCGGAGGCGCTTGAAACCCGCGACCTGCCCGGCGCAGTCATCGCACCGCTTCTGGTGGACCGGCTGGCGCTGTCGGTGGGCGACACCTTCCGTCTTGGCACACAGGAATTCGAGTTGCGCGCCCTCCTGCTGGACGAGCCTGATGGTGCGTCCTCGGGCTTCGGGCTGGGGCCGCGAACAATCGTTTCCCTGCAAGGCCTTGAGGGGTCCGGCCTGATCCAGACCGGTACCTTGTACGAAAGTCAGTACCGGCTGCGTCTGCCCGAGGGGACGGACCTGGCCGATGCGGAAACAGCGGCTTCTCCGTTGGAGGCGACCGGCGCCCGGTGGCGCGACGCACGCAACGGCGCGCCGGGTGTGGCAGAGTTCATCGACCGCATCGGTGCGTTTCTGGTGCTGGTAGGCCTTGCGGGCCTTGCCGTGGGCGGTGTCGGCGTTGCAGCGGCCGTCCGCGCGTACCTGGACGGAAAAATCGCAACGATCGCGACGCTGAAAACCCTCGGTGCAGAGGGGCGTACGATCTTTGCCACCTACTTCCTTCAAGTCAGTGTTCTGACCGCGATGGGCGTCAGTTTGGGCCTGGTTCTTGGGGCCTTCGCGCCGCTGGCCTTCGCCCCGGTGATCGAGGCGATTTTACCCGTCCCCGTAGCGATCAGCGTCTATCCCGCTCCGCTTCTGGAGGCCGCCTGGTACGGCACGTTGACCGCAATGATCTTCACCCTTTGGCCCTTGGCGCGCACGGCGCAGGTGCGGGCGGCAGCACTGTTCAGGGATGCGTCAATCGGTGCTGCAGCTTGGCCAGAGTGGCGCTACGTCCTTGTGATCGTTGCACTTGCGGTAATCCTCGTAGGCTCTGCGGTGTGGGCGTCGGGCATCCCTCGGCTGGCGCTTGGGACAGCGGCGGGGCTGCTCTTTGCGCTGGCGCTCCTGGCGCTTGCTGCTTGGGGCATACGGGCCCTGTGCCGACGTCTGGCGCGGGCACGGTTCGTGCGCGGGCACACGGCGGTCCGCACCGCGTTGGGGGCCGTCGGCGGGCCGGGCTCCGAAGCCGGATCCGTGGTGCTGTCCCTTGGCCTCGGGCTTGCCGTGCTGGCCGCCGTGGGGCAGATCGACACCAACCTGCGCAGCGCCATTCAGCGCGATTTGCCGGACGTCGCCCCAAGCTATTTCTTCGTTGATATTCAACCCGATCAGCTTCAGCCCTTCCTCGACCGGGTCGAGAACGACCCTCAGGTCAGCCGGGTCGATACCGCCCCGATGTTGCGCGGTGTAATCACCCAGATCAGCGGCGTCAGCGCGCAGGAAGTGGCGGGCGATCACTGGGTGCTGCAAGGCGACCGGGGCGTGACCTACATGGCGGGCCCACCGCCCGACAGCGAAATCACGGCGGGCCAATGGTGGCCCGACGACTACACCGGCCCGCCACTGATCGCCTTCGCAGCAGAAGAGGCCGAGGAGATCGGGCTTGATCTGGGCGATGAGATCACCGTCAACGTTTTGGGCCGGGACATCACCGCAACAATCGCCGCCTTCCGCGAAGTATCCTTTGAAAACGCGGGCATAGGTTTCATCGTCACGATGAACGAGGCCGCGCTGGCGGGCGCACCGCACACCCATATCGCGACGGTCTACGCGGAAGAGGAAGCCGAAGCGCAGATCCTGCGCGATGTGGCGGGGGCAGCCCCGAACGTCACGGCCATCCTCGTCCGAGACGCGCTGGACCGTGTGGCCGAAGCCCTGCGCGGCATTGCGCGGGCGACCTCTTACGCCGCCCTCGCCACGCTGTTGACCGGCTTCGTGGTTCTGATCGGTGCGGCGGCAGCGGGCGAGCGGGGACGTGTGTTCGAGGCGGCTGTTCTGAAAACGCTTGGGGCGTCACGGGGCACGGTGTTGGCCAGTTTTGCCCTACGCGCCAGCCTGTTAGGGGCGGCCGCAGGGCTTGTCGCCATCTTCACCGGGGCCCTTGGCGGATGGGCCGTGATGACCTTCGTGATGGACACGGACTACGTGTTCGAGCCGATCTCGGCGCTTGCGATCATCCTGGGCGGCGCCAGTGCCACACTGCTGGCGGGTCTGGCCTTCGCGTGGCGCCCCCTCGCAAGCCGTCCGGCGCAGGTTCTGCGGGCACGCGGGTAGCGGCTTTTCCCTTGCCAAATCACCTGTGAATGCGCACCTGTGAAGGATGTTGAAATCGATGCGATCCTTTCTTGGGCGGAAATCTCGGGCCGAGGTGCCGGCGGAAGCTGAAACGCAGGCGACACAAGATATGCCGCTGCCCGAACATCAGACCTACATCATCGGCGATGTCCACGGACGCGCCGATCTTCTGGAACTGATGCTGGAACTGATCGATGCTCATATCGGCGGCACCTCGGCGGCGGATCCGAAGCTGGTTTTCGTGGGCGACTACATCGACCTAGGGCCGGATTCCGCCGTGGTTCTGGCGCGGATGAAAGAGTTGCAGGAAAGCTTCCCCGACAACGTGACCTGCCTGATGGGCAGTCACGAGCGGATGATGCTCGACTTTCTTGCCGATCCCGCCACGCGGGGGCCGCGCTGGTTGCGCTCGGGCGCGGTGGAGACCTTGCGCTCGTTCGGCATTGCAACCGCGGATCTGGAGGAAAGCCCGGAGTTCGACGCTTATCCCATTGCTGCCGCCACACTGCGCCGTCGCCTTCCTTCGGACACGTTGAAATGGCTTGAAAATCTGCCGCTCAGCTGGACGTCGGGCAACCTTTGGGCGGTCCATGCGGGGGCCGATCCGGGCCACGCCATGGACGACCAATCAGCCCGCGTTCTGCTTTGGGGGCACCCGGAATTCGACGGCGGGCCACGCGGCGATGACATCTGGATCGCCCATGGTCACACCGAGATCGATGCGCCGGTGGTGTCCGAGGGCCGGATCGGCACAGACACAGGCGCGTGGCGAACGGGGCGGTTGACAGCCTGCGCCGTGCGGACGAACGGACGGTATGATTTCCTCCAGACCTGACCGACACACCCGCCAAGGGTATATCAATCGTATATCAATTTCGTAGACGTGGTTAACGAGACAGCTTTTCCCGCGCCCCTTCTTCGATCTTGGTTTGCCACAGGGGGACGCCCGCGCGGAACGCGGCACGGCCGATCATATGGGCGGCGACGGGCGCAGTGATCAGCAGAAAGAGGATCGTCGCCACGGCACGGGTGATCGTGGGGATATCGCCGAAGAAGACGGCAACGGCGATCAGGATCAGGCCAGCGCCCAACGTTCCCGCCTTGGTGGATGCGTGCATGCGGATCAGCACATCGGGCAGGCGCAACACGCCCAGCCCCGCGACGAAGCAGAAGAAGCCGCCGGAAATGATGAGCCCGGCGATGATGTACTCCATCAACATGGCGACCCTCCGGTATCAACGTGGCAAATCGCTGGTTTGACGGTCATGGCGCGTCCTCCGTCCGGATCGAGTTCTTGGGCGGCAACGGCTCGGACCGACGTTGACTGCGGTCCACGAAGCGCGCCAACGCGACCGTTGCCAGAAATCCGATGATCGCCACGACAATGGCGACGTCCACGAAGGCGGTTACCCCCGATTGGATCGCATAGAGGCCGCAGAAGCTGACGATAAGCACAGTCATCATATCGAGCGCCACGATACGGTCGGGGAGCGACGGTCCTTTCACAAGGCGGATGAAGCCGCCAACGATGCCAAGCATCACGAGGATGAAGGAAATATCGATGGCAGTCACAAGGAGCGGGTTCATTCCATGGCCTCCTTCACGCGGCGCTCGACCCCTTCCTTGATCGCGCGACGGATCTCGTCGGGGTCATCGGCGAACATGGCGTGAATATAGAGCGTACGGCAATCCTCGCTTACATCCAACGAAAGCGTGCCGGGTGTCAGCGAAATGTAGTTCGTCAGGATCAGCAGCGCCATCTCTCGGTGGGAATCAAGCGGCACGGCGATGATACCGGGACGCGAGCGGTGCTGGGGTGTCAGCACGTCGATCACGACCTGTATGGAACCTTCGACCAGTTCCCAAAGGAAAGCCAGGATCAGCCTGACCCACGACGTGGCGCGGGTGAAGTACCGCTCTGTCCCCGGATAGAGGGGCCGCGTCACGAAAAGCGCGGCAGAGCCCAGCGCGAAGCCGATCAGCAGGTTGAGCTCGGAAAAATCACCGGTAAGGGCGGCCCAAGCGACGGCGAGGGCGACGTTGAGGGCAAAAACGTTCACGAGGCACCTCCCAATACAGCATCAATATATAGCTGCGGGTTCAGCAGTTGGTCAGCGGCGCGCTCGGCGAAAAGCACGAAGGGCTCTGGGAAGAGGCCAATGACGCAGGTGAGGGCGGCCAGCGCCGCGATGGGCAGCAGCAGCGCGGCGCGGTCCTTGGCAGGCAAGCTGGAAAGCTTGGGCTGCAATCCCGCAGGGTGCGGCTTCCAGAAGGCATTCCCCCAGATCTTGGTCATGGAATAGATCGTCAACAGGCCAACGATGAGGGCCACGGCCGAAATCCAGTAGTTGCCGTTCTCAAGCGCCGCTTTCACAAGGATGAACTTGGCCCAAAACCCCGAGAGCGGCGGGAACCCGGCCAGAGAGAACGCCGGAACCAGGAACAGCAGCGCCAGAAGCGGCGCGGTTTTGTAGAGGCCCCCGATCTGGTTGAGGTCGGTGGAGCCGGCGATGCGGCGTGTCACGCCCGCCACAAGGAACAGGTTCGCTTTTACGATGATGTGGTGCACGAGGTAGAAGACCGCGCCCACGATGGCCAGCGGCGTGAACAGCGCGAGGCCAAGGATCATGTAGCCGATCTGGGACACGATGTGGAAAGACAGGATGCGACGGAAGTCGTTCATCGCCGCCGCCCCCAGAACGCCCGTGACCATGGTGAAGCCTGCCACCCACAAAAGGATCGTGTGAGTGTAGGCCACGTCCGTGGTGAAGACCAACGTGAACATCCGCATCAGGGAATAGACACCCACCTTCGTCAAAAGGCCTGCAAAAATCGCGGAAACGCTGATGGCGGGCGTGTGGTAGCTGGCAGGAAGCCAGAAGAACAACGGGAAGACGGCGGCTTTGACGCCGAAGGCCACCATGAACATCACGGCGATCACGACCAGCAGGCCGGGGTTTTCCACGGTTTGCACGGCACTGTGCAGGTCCGCCATGTTGAGCGTTCCGGTCATCCCGTAAAGCAGGCCGATGCCGCTGAGGAACATGACGGTCGAGACGAGGTTGAGGGTCACGTACTTGATGCCCCCGTCCAGCTGTTGCCGATTGCCGCCCATGACCAGAAGGCCGAAGGACGAGATCAGCATCACCTCGAACCAGACGTAGAGGTTGAAGAGGTCGCCGGTCAGAAACGCGCCACAGACACCCGCCAGAAGCACTTGGTAGAGGGCGTGATAGCCGAGTTTTTCTTTCCGCTCTTCGATGTCGGCCAAGGCGTAAATGGCGATCGCCAGGCCGGTAATCCCGGTGATCACCACCATGACAGCCGACAAGAGGTCCGCGACCAGCGTGATGCCGAACGGCGCGGGCCATTCGCCCATTTGTGCGGCGACGACGCCTTGGTCCCAGACCTCGACCATCAGGATGATCGACGCGATCAGAAGGCCAGCGGAGCCCAGAACGCTAAGCCAGCGCCCCTCGGGCCCATGGCGAAACAGAAACGCCAGGACGGCGGTCGCGAAGGGGATGATGATGGGGGCGGCGAGGATCCAGCTCATTTGTCCGCCTCATAAGCGATATAGGCCTTGGAGGGGTCGGACGGCGTGTCCTCGACAGGCTCGGCCAGGCGCATTTCGTCGGAGTTCAGCGTGCCGAGGTTCTGATAGGTGCGGTAGACCAACGTCAGGGCGAAGGCGAAAAGGCCGAAGCCGATGACGATGGCGGTCAGCACAAGGGCCTGGGGCAGCGCGTTGGCGGCGTCGGCCAAGGGGGCGTAGTCGCCCTCGGGGATCAGGGGCGGCGACTCGGACGTCAGGCGGCCCGAGACGAAGATCGTCAGGTTGGCCGCGTTGGAGATCAGGATCAGCCCAAAGAGGAACCGCAACACGTTGCGGGCCAGCATCAGGTGGACGGCGGCGGCGACAAGAACGCCGACCATGATCGCGACAAGGAGTTCCATCAGACTTCATCCTCCAGCGCGAAAACAAGGGTGAGGATGGCGCCGAAAACCACGAGGTACACTCCGATATCAAAGAACAGGACAGAGCTGATCGGCAGCCCCTTGTCGTCGGGATCTGCCGGGTCCGCGCCCGCAAACCACCATTGGCCGGTAAAGAAGGCCTCGCCGAAGAAGACGGCGAACACGCCAGAGGCAAGCGCGATGCCAAGGCCGATCATGGCGATGTCCTGCGGCTCGTACTTCAGGGCCTGGCGGGCGGCAGCCGAGCCTTGGGCAATGGCGTAGAGGATGAACCCGGTAGACCCGATCAGCCCACCGATGAAGCCACCACCGGGCAGGTTGTGGCCGCGCAGCAGCATGAAGACCGAGAACAACAGAAGCAGAGCCGTCACAAGCCGCGTTGCCGCGTTGAGGATGATGGAGTTCATCATGGCTTGCCCTCCACGGTTGCGTCGGGGACGGCGGGCCCGCCACTTTGCGGCGCTTCGTCCTCGCGGATGGTGCCGTAGCGGGTGCCGCGCAGAAGGGCATAGGCCGACAGGGCGGCGACGACGACGACGGCGATCTCGCCGAAGGTATCAAGGGCACGGAAGTCCACCAGGATCACGTTGACGATGTTGCGCCCGTAAGCGTCAGGCCAGGAGGTCGCGTTGAAATACTCGGTCAGGCTCAGGTCGAGGTCGGATTGCAGAACCGCGACCAGCACCAGCGTCGTCAGCACGCCGACGGTGATCGACAGGGCCGCGTGGACGGGGCGGTTCGGCTCTGCGGTGCGGGTGCTGAGGTGGGGCAGTTTCAACATCGCGACAGCGACGAGCACGACCACCAGCGTTTCCACCAGCAACTGGGTAATCGCCACATCGGGGGCAGAGAAGATGATGAAGATCAACGCCACGCCGATGCCCACGACGCCAAGCGCCGCGATGGCGGTCATGCGCGATTGGGTCAGGGCGGTCAGCAGCGCCCCCGCCGTGATGAACAGCAGCACGGCCCAGTGTTTGAAGAGCAACCCATCGAATTCAGCGGCGACATCGACGCGGAAGTTGAGAACATCCTGCAAGTAAAGCGTGGCCCCGACGGCAACCGCGAAAGTGGCGAAGATGATAAAGACGTAGCGCTGAAGGATCCCGCTTTGCAGGTGCCGCGTCTGCCATCCGGCCAACGCCTTGAGACCATCAAGCCCGTGATCCCAGCCGGGATCGAACTTGATCGGGTTGGCGGAAATGATCGCGACCAGCAGGTCGCGCAGGCGAGCGTGCAGCAGGTAGAGGATAAAGCCGACGCCGAAAGTGACGAGCGACAGGATGAAGGCGGAATTCACCTCGCGGAACAGATAGAGGTCGACGGACACGTCGCTGCCGTAGACGGCATCCGTGGCGGGACCGACAAGCCAGACCTCGGGCACATCGGCAAAAATGCCAAAGTAGAACGACAGCGCGCCAAGGATGATCGGGCCAAGCCACATGGCCATGGGCCCCTCGGTCGTGTCCTTGAACCGCTCGGGCGTGCGCCCGAGGAAGGGACGCGCGACAGCGATACCGGCCGCGACGAACATCAGAGCGGAGGCTGCGAAGATCGTGCCGGTGATCCACAACATGGCCGTGTCCATGCCAAGGCCCGCCTTGTAAAGGAACTCCTTGCCGATGAAGCCCACGAAGGGTGGGATACCGGCCATGGAAATGGCCGCCAGCGCGCCTGCGAAGAAGGTGATGGGCATTTTGCGCGCCAACCCGCGCAGGTGCGCGACCTCTCGGGTGCCGGTCTGATTGTCGACGATGCCGATCATCAGGAACAGCGCGGCCTTGTAGAGGGAATGGACGACAAGGAACAACATCGCCGCCTTGATCGCGTCGCTGGTGCCCGCGCCAATGAAAAGCGTCAGCGCCCCCAGCGCCATCAGCGTCGTGTAGGCGAGGACCTGTTTGATGTCGGTTTGACGGATCGCCAGAACGCTTGCGAACACGGTCGTGAAGCCGCCCGCAATGACCAGCGCCCAGAACCACGGCTCGGTCCCGCCCAACGTGGGGTTCATGCGTGCCATCAGGTAGACACCGCCCTTCACCATCGTGGCCGAATGCAGATAGGCCGACACGGGCGTCGGCGCGGCCATGGCGTTGGGAAGCCAGAAGTGGAACGGAAACTGCGCGGACTTGGTAAACGCGCCCGCGAGGAAAAGGATCAGGATCGGAACATAAAGGTCATGGTTGCGGATCGCGTCGCCCATGCCCCGGATCTCGGTCAACGAATAGGTGCCAGCCGCCGCGCCCAGAAGGATCATGCCAGCCAGCAGGGCCAGGCCGCCCGCCCCGGTCACGAACAGCGCCTGAAGCGCGGAACGACGCGATTTGGCACTGTCGGAGTTGAACCCGATCAGCAGGTAGGAAGAGATCGTCGTCACCTCCCAGAAAACAAAAAGAGAGATCAGGTTGTCGGCCAGAACAAGGCCCAACATGCCGACCATGAAGGTCATGAAATATAGCACGAAGCGGGGATATTCCGGGTGATTGCCAAGATAGCGCGACGAATAGAGCGCCACCAAGGCGCCGATGCCCGAGATGAGCAACGCGAACGTCAATGACAGACCGTCGATCAGTATTTCCAGGCGGATATCTATGGAGGGGACCCAATCGATCCCGATCAGGGGTGTCTCGCCCGCGGCCACCGGCCCCAGGAACTGCGCGAACCACGCAAACAACAGCGCCGGGATCAGGACCGATATCCATCCTGCCGGGCCACCTGCGACCCGTGCTACCTCTTCCCCGCCTACTGCCACTTCAACTGCCCCTTATCTCCACCCATTCGGGCTTCTTCTCAGATCGCTGCCTTCAAGCGATGTCACAATGGTTGGCTGGTGTATCTCAAGTTGGCGCAAACCCTGCTTGCGTCCACCTTGTGGTGCACTTTTCTGAACCAGCCTCTTCCTTTCGGCAGATAGGACGGGCCTATTGATAGATCAATCCTTCGGCAATTTTATTTTTGATAGTTTATGCCAATGAAAGAGGTCGCCAACAAAACGGTCTGAAAGGATATCGCCCGAACGACCCGTGAGCGACTGACGGCAGGAGCCGCCCACGGGCGTTCGAGGTTGTGGACCTGCGTCGTCTGTGAGCACTGGAAGGGACAACCACCAGCACAGCAGGGCCACGTTTGGTCAGCGGCGCATGCCGCCCTCTGACCAAATTATTTGTCTCGGTGATGTTGAGTTAGAGGAGTTTTGATATAGCTCCAACCCAAGTGAACATGAATTCCCCATTGGAAAAAGCTATACGACCGTGCGCAATACCTCCCTCCCCTTCACCCTTCGACAGCTCCGCTATCTTGCAGCCTTGGAAGATACCCGCCATTTCCGCGAAGCCGCAGAGGCATGCGGGATTTCGCAACCCTCGCTGTCGGTACAGATCAAATCGCTGGAAGACTCGCTGGGATTGACCTTGGTGGAGCGCGGGCGCGGCCCGGTTCGGCTGACGCAGGCCGGGCGCGAGGTGACGCGCCGCGCCCGTGAGATCCTGGACGCGGGACAAGGCATCCTCGATTTGTCGGCAACGCTGCAATCGGGGCTTGGCGGCACGCTTCGGATGGGTACGTCGACCACGCTTGGGCCCTACCTGATGCCCCATGTCGTCGGCGACCTGCACCGGACCCACCCCGATCTGCGCCTTTATATCCGGGAGAACGCGCCAAGGGATCTGGTGCGGGAACTCAACGACGGCACCCATGATCTGATCCTGACCCAACTGCCCGTGCAAGGGGCACGACTGACATCCGCGCGGCTGTTCCGGGAACCCTTGGGCCTTGCGATGCCGATCGATCATGCGCTGACCGCGAAAGGCAACATCGATGGGCCCGAGCTTGCGGATCAGACCATCTTGTCCCTGTCGCCCGCCTATGCGCTGCATGACCAGATCAGCGCCCTGTGCGTGGAGACCGGAGCCCACATGTCGCGCGACTACGAGGGCACCTCGCTGGATGCGTTGCGGCAGATGGTGGCGCTGGACATGGGGCTGACGTTCCTGCCCGCGCTCTACGTCCGCTCGGAAATCGAGGGGCGCGCGAATGACGTCGTCGTGCGCCCTTTCCGGGGGCGGCGCTTCTCGCGCTCCATCGGATTGGTGTGGCGGTCGTCCTCCGGCGCGGCCCCGGCGTTCGAGCGTCTGGCGAGCGCAATCCGCGACACCGCGCGCCGTTTTCCGGAACTTGTGTTGGAAGGATAGCGGCAGCTTGTCGATGCCCTGCGGGCCTTCGCCGGGATCGACGTTAAAGGTCGGGGACCATTGACCTTCTGTGGTCATGGGGGAAGACTATCCACATGAAAGATTCATACGACCTGTCGGACCTTGACATGCTGGCCCGCGACTGCCTGACACGGGCCGGCGTCGGCGAGGCGACGGCGCAGATCGTGGCCCGGGATGTCGCCTTGTCCGAGGCGGCGGGGCATGCCGACAGTGGCTTCACCGCCCTGCTGCGCGACATTCGATTGATCCGCTACGGACGGCTTCTCCCCGATGCGGAGGTCACGATCACCACCCCTGCCCCATCAGTTTTTTGCGTGGACGCGGGCCACGGCTTTGCCGCCAGCGCCGTGTCGCAAGCCCTGCCCGCCGCAATCCTGGCCGCCCAGACACAGGGCATGGTGATGGTGCATCTGACGCGTGCCAGTGACCCGGGCACGTTGGCGGGGGCCATGGTCGAGATCGCAGGCGCAAACCTTGCGGCGGTGTCGTTGCGGACCCATGGCAAGGGCTTTGCCATCCGCCCGATGCGACGTCAGGTGATCGCGCTGGACGCTGGCGCGCAGACGATGCTGGACGCCCTTCTGGCCGTCGCACCACCGGCTGCGGATTCGCCGATGGGCGACCCCGTGGCAGAGTCCATCTGGCTGACGGTCCTGGATCCCCGCGTTACGGCGGCCGAAGAACTGCTGGCGCATCTGCCCGAGATGACCGCCACGCCGTCGGCCCAGGGGATCGCACTGGCGCCGGAGTTGTTGGTGCAGATCGTGAACGCCTGAGCCATGTCATCCACGCTTTTGAAGGGTTTGACACTGCGGGGCCTCGAAGTATTCGAGACGTTGGCGCGCACCGGCTCGGTCGCCGCCACGGCGACGGATCTGGGCATGAGCGCGCCCGCTGTCTCGCAGCAGATGAAGAACCTGTCGACCGCGCTTGGCGTCGATCTGGTTGACGCCTCGCGCCGCCCGATGGTGGTGACGCCTGCGGGGCGGCTGTTTCTGGCGCAAGCCAAAGAGGCCCTGCGCGCGCTACGGGCCGGGCAGAGGGACCTCAAGACACTGGATCTGAGCGAATTGGCATCGCTGTCCTTGGGCGTGATCGAGGATTTCGAGAACGAGGTGACGCCGCTGCTGACGACGCGACTGGCGGAGGCGATGAGCCAATGTGCCTTTCTGCTCCAGACCGGCCCCAGCCACGTGTTGCAGGCAAGGATCGCCGCCCGCGAGCTGGACATGGTGATCTGCGCCGCCGGAGCGGCGACGCCAAGGGGGACCGTTGCCCTGCCGCTGTTGGACGATCCCTATATCCTTGCTGTCCCGAAGGGGGTCGACGTGGCCCCGGGGTTGAAAGCGCTGGCCGATCTGCCGTTTCTGCGCCGCGATCTGGATCAGGTCATGGGCCAACAGATCGAAGCCTATCTGGCGCGCGCAGGCATCGCCCCGGCCCGGCGGTTCGAGATGGATTCGAACCAGTCGATCTCGGCGCTGGTGGCGGCGGGCACCGGCTGGACCATCACCACCGCCCTGTCGCTGGCCCGCGCCGGACGGTTCGCGGGCGGGATCGAAGCACACCCCCTGCCCGGTGAGCCGATGGCAAGGAAGATCGTGCTTTATGTCACGGCGGATTGGTCCGGCGGCATCCCCGAGCAGATCGCAGAGCTGGCGCGCGAGTTGATCGGCGTGCATTTCGCGGATCCGGGGCTGGAAAAGATGCCCTGGCTGGGGGACAGTTTTCGGGTGTTGTGAGGGGTTTCGCCCTGCTGACGCCGGGCGACGACGCGGGGGGCCAGCCCCCCGGCCCCCCGGAGTTGTATGGGCAAGATGAAGGAGCCCCCACCCTCGGGCCGTCGCAAGGGGGAACGGCGCGGGACGGCCCGGGGGGGGGCGCGTCAGCCCTTGACCGCCCCGGCCGTCAGGCCGCTGACGATCTGGCGCTGGAACACCATGACCAGCAGGAACAGCGGCGCGATGATCGAGACGGCTGCGGCCACGGCCACGACTTGATCGGTGGTGGTGGTCTCACGGTTGAAGAAGCCTGCGATGGCGGGGACCATGGTCTGGTTCGTGCCGTCCAGAAGCAGCGCCGTGATCAGGTAATCATTGTAGGCCAAAAGGAATGAGAACAGGCCCGTGGTGATCACGCCCGGCCACATCACCGGCATGATCACCCAGCGGAACGCCTGAAAGTGGGTGCAGCCGTCGACGCGGGCGGCCTCGTCCAGCTCGTTCGGGATGTTCTGGAAGAAGCTGCGAAGCATCCAGATGGTGAAAGGCTGATTGATCGACACCAGCACGGTGATCACGGCCAGCGGTTGGCCGTAGAGCGTGGGGGCGTTTTCGCCCAGAATGGGGCGCAGGATTTCGGCGGAGTTCACGAAAACCGGGAGGTATCCCGCCAACAGGACCGAGTGGGGCAGCGCGCGGAACACGAGCGCCATGATCAGCAGCCAGAAGGCGATGTTGGAGCCGGACCGCGCGAGGCCATAGCCTGCCAGCGTGCCGACGGTGAGCGAGATCGTCACCGTACCCCCCGTCACGATCAGCGAGTTGACGAAGTTGTTGTAGAAGCCCCGCTCCACCCAGATTGTCTGGTAATGCTCGGTCGTGAGGCCAATGATCGGTGCACCGAGCGGCCCAAGGATCGGGTTCAACACGCCGAGGATCGCAGGCAGGATCACGAAGAACACAAAGATGAAGGCCACGGCGTAGGCCATCGCGCCGATGATCCATCCGGCCCAGACCTGGCCCTTGGGGCTCCAATCTGTGACCCTGCGGGGCAGCCAGGTGAAGGCCAGCTTCAGGGCGAAAAACAGGACGGCGATGCCAAGGATGAGGTCGAGGGTCGACAGGCCATTGCCCCGGTCGCGGGTCACGGGGCCGAGGATCACGTCAAAGGGGTTTGCCGCGAAGGCATCCACCGGGGACTTGAAGCTCATCAAGGTGATCCAGACGATCGGAAACGCCGCCAGAAGGCACCAGAAGGCCAAGAAAGCCGCGGACCCGATTTTCAGACCCAAGGGCTGGCGCATGGCGCGGGGGGTGTCGCTCATTTCAGGGCCTTCGGCGGGGTGCTCAAGCTTGAGCAGCTATCTAAGCCATTGACAATAAACATTTTAGTGAGAGTTCCCTTTGTGATCACGCCATGTGCGGCGCAGGAGCGGGATCAGAAGCACCACGATCCCCAGCATCGTCAGCATCGACGAAGCCGACGCCCGCGAGAAGGCGCGGTTTCCGGCATCATCGGGGCGGAGGAAATCAAACGTCAAGTATTGGAGCGAGGTCACATGGGCCTCGGCCCGGAAGCCCACGATCTCATCAAAGACGCGGTAGGCGTCCATCAGGTGGATCAGCGCGATGAACACGATCAGCGGCATCAGGTGCGGGATGACCACGTAGCGCAGCCGGTCCCAGCGGGACGCCCCGTCGATGATCGCGCTTTCCAGTGTATCCTGGTTCACGGTTTGCAGGCCCGCGTAGAAGATCACGAAGGCAAAGGGCGCCACGTGCCAGACGCGGTAGAACAGCATCAGCAACTCGATCGTCCAGCCCTGGGCGAACATGGCGATGTCGCGATCCAGCCATGCCTCGATCCCGCGGGTCAGGATGCCGTCGCCCACGAACAGCCAGTAGATCGAGAGAGACCCGATGACCGGCGTGATGATGAAGGGCAGCAGAGACACGAAGATGATCGGGCCGCGCAGGGCCTTGGCGGCGCTGTTGACGGCCAGCGCAATCGCCAGGCCGACGCCGATCACGAACGGCAGCGTCACGAGGGTGAACATCAGGGTGAAGCGCAGGGCGGACCAGAAGTTGATCTGCATCAGGGCGTTATAGTCCAGGGCCTTGATCGCCTCCCACGCGCGCTGGGGCTCCAGCACGCGGGCATAGGACAGGAAGCCGACCCATTCGGTGGTGGTGACGATGTCGCCGGTTTCGTCATCGATGACCGGCACGGTTTGCAGATCGGTCGTACACGTCTGCGCCAGGAAGCCCGCCGAGCAGGTTTCAACCTCCACCTGCTGCACCACGGGCTGGGTGATCTGGAACGATCCGAGGAAAACAGAAGTAAGGGGAGCTGCGATGAACAACAGCATCAGGAACAGGGACGGCGCGACGAACCAGATGAATGTCTTGAACTTCATGGTTGGGGTTCCTGTCCGGTGGTGCCGGGGCCAGAAAGGTGGCCCCGGCGGATCTTGAGGTTGCGGGGTTTTCGCGACCCGCGTGCCGGTTACTCCAGCAAGCCCGCTTCTTGTGCGGCGACCGTATAGGCGGCCTCGACGGCGGCGAGCGCCTCTTCCGCCGACAAATCGCCGGTGAAGAAGGCAGGAAGCTCGTTCCCCAAAGCGGTGTGCATCAGGCCCATCTGGGTCGTGGACGGATAGGCGGGCGGCGCGGGGTTGGCCGTGGCCGAGGCGATGGCACCGGTGGCCATGGCGTTGGGCTCATACCCATCGATCAGCCAGATCGCGGCATCGGGCGCGGCGGCAACGGTTTCGGAAGAGATGCCTTCCATCGCCAGGCGGAAGGCGTTGTCTGCCTCTTCATCCGAGATGTTGGCCGCGACGACAATGCCGTCCCACCACAGCGTGGTGGCGGGCGCGCCGCCTTCCATGGCGAGCGGAGCCGCCGCCGAGCCGACAAGACCAACGACCTGGCTTTCCGCCTCATCGTTCATGGCACCGCCGCGCGATGCCCAGAGGTTGGCCATCGCGATGGAGCCCTGCTGGAACTGCTGCTGCACGTATGTGGAATCCGACACGAGGAATTCGGGGTCCATGTATTCCGTCAGGCGCATCATCATGTCGAGCGCGGCCAGACCGGCTTCGGAGTTCACGTTGGGGGTGTTGTCGTCGTTGACGAAATCACCGCCGAAGCCGCCGAACATGTTGACGAATTCCTGCGCAAGGTTCCATCCGGCCTTCATGGTGCCGCCCATGGGATAATCCACGACACCTGCTTCCTGGATCGTTTCGGCGGCGGCCAAGACCTCTTCCCACGTCGTGGGCGTCTCGATGCCGAGGTCGGACAGGATGTCCTCGCGGTACATCAGGTGTTGGACGTTGACCATCATGGCGACGGCCATGGTTTCCCCGTCGATCTGGATCAACTGGTTGGGCGTCAGATGCGCGCCATAGGCGGCGATCAGGTCATCGAGCGGGCGAATCGTTTCCTGGTTCAGGAGCGGGGTGATCGTGCCGTTGGACACGCCGCCGATTTGGTAAAGCGACGGGGACGCCGCGAAGCCTTCGGGCTGCTTGGTGCGGAATTCCTGGTCCAGCTCGGGCGTGAAGTTGCCGCATTCGGCCATCGCATCGGTCACGGCAACCCAGGCCTCGAACGCGGCGGACAGCATGGTGACTTCGGACGTGTTTTCAAAGCTGCACTCAGCGTAAGCGCCGGTAGCGGCAAGCGAGACGGCGCCCGCGAGGGCAAGTCGTTTCACGTACATCGGATATCTCTCCCGTTGGTTTTTCGAGCCTGACAGGTGTGCCCCGCATGGCCCTTGTTCATGTATGTTGGGGCCAAGAAAAGCGGCCCGTTCCCTAAGCATGCGATTTTTGCATAGGTTTGCAAGAATACGCTAGTGTCCCGTTTGGCGATCTGGCAAGTGTTTTTCCAATCATGGCGCGGACAGGGACGAACATGGGCGATACACGGGCGAAACTCCAAGCGTTTTTGGCCAGCTTGTTCCACGCCAGAGCCGAGGATTTACAGGCACTTGCGGCAAAGGGCTTCGCGGCAGATGCGCGGGTCGAGGTGTCTAGCCCCGTGGGCACGCTGATCGGGCCTGCGCAGATCGTGACGGGGTTGATCGCCCCGCTGCGCGCGGCGTTCGCGCCCGCCCGCCGCCGCGACCTGATGATCTTCGGCGGCCAGAATCGCCGCGACTATGGGGGCGAGTGGGTCACGTCGATCACCCATATCACCGGGCTGTTCACGGCGCCGTTGTGGGGTGTGCAGCCGTCAGGCAAGTTGGCCTACCTGCGGATCGGAGAATTCTGGCGGGTGGAAAACGGCCTGATCGTCGAGGCGCGGCTGATCGTGGATGTGCTGGACCTGATCCACCAGACGGGTGTTTGGCCTCTGGCCGAGGGCCATTACGGCGCGCCGGTCGTTTTTCCCTCCCCCGCAACGCAGGATGGGCTTTGTCCGTCCAACCGCGAAGACGGCGCAGCGGCGCTGGATGTGGTGGAGGCGATGTTGTCTGCGCTTCACGTCTATGACCCCGACAGCTTCGGGTCCGATGGCCAGGTGGGCGCGGGCGGCACATGGGCGCCGGACTTCGCGTGGTACGGGCCCGGCGGCATCGGCTCCACGGTATCGTGGCCCGGCTTCGTGGATCACCACCGCGCGCCCTTCCTGCGTGCCTTTCCCGATCGCAAGGGCGGCAACCACTATGCGCGCGTGGGCGACGGCAATTACGCCGCCGTGTCGGGCTGGCCCTCGATGACGATGACCCACCGCGATACCTATCTGGGCGTGCCCGCGACGGGGAAGGCCCTGACGCTGCGGGTGATGGATTTTTACCGGGTCGAGCACGGGCTGATCGCGGAAAACTGGGTGCTTCTGGACTACATCGATTTGTTGCAGCAAATGGGCGTGGATGTGATCGCACAGGCGGCGCAGCAGCTGTAGTAAAGATTTTTACGCGCTAGGGTCACAGCCGTAAATCACCCTGACACGATTTTCTGCGTCATTAAGAAACCTTCCTCTGATTGGCCAATCCCTGCCATGTTGGCCCCGAAACAGATCGCCTGGCGGCCGGGAGGGCCGTACCCTGGGGTGATCTGTTGGGGGAGGCTCGCATGATTAACGACTGCCGTGACATCACACCGCCTGCTTGCTGGTGCACGTCCGCGTCACGCCCCCCGATCCGTCTGACCCGAGCCTGCACCAAGAGCGCCGCTCGACCCACTTTCTAGGAGAGACAACCGTGCCCAACGAAAACATGCCCCCCCTGTTGAACGACGCCCATATCGATGCGGCCAAGTATGACGAGATGTATGCCGCCTCCATGGCGGACCCGGATGCGTTCTGGGGCGAGCATGGGAAGCGGCTGGACTGGATCAAACCCTACACCAAGGTCAAGAACACCTCTTTCGCCCATGACGACGTGCATGTGAAATGGTTCGAGGACGGCACCCTGAACGTCAGCGCCAATTGCATCGACCGCCACCTGGCCAAGCGCGGCGATCAGACCGCGATCCTGTTCGAGCCGGACGAGCCCGGTGATGGTGCGCAGCACATCACCTATAACGAGTTGCACGAAAAGGTCAGCCGCTTTGCCAATGTGCTGAAGGAATTGGGCGTGAAGCGCGGCGACCGCGTCGTCCTGTACCTGCCGATGATCCCCGAAGCGGCCTATGCGATGCTGGCCTGCACGCGGATCGGTGCCGTCCATTCGATCGTCTTCGCGGGTTTCTCTGCTGACGCCCTTAGTGCACGGATCAACGGATCGGGCGCAAAGCTGGTCATCACTGCCGACGGCGCCCCGCGCGGCGGCCGCGTCACCGAGTTGAAGGACAACGTCAACAAGGCGCTGTTGCACAACGTCATCGACACCAAGTGCCTTGTGGTCAAGCGCACCGGCGATCAGGTCGCCTGGGTCGGGGGCCGGGACATCTGGTACGACGACGTGGCAAGCCGCGTCAGCGCCGATTGCCCGCCCGAGGAAATGAACGCCGAAGATCCGCTGTTCATTCTCTATACCTCAGGCTCGACCGGGCAGCCCAAGGGCGTGGTGCATACCACCGGCGGCTACCTCGTCTATGCCTCGATGACGCACGAATACACCTTCGACTACAAGGAGGGCGATGTTTTCTGGTGCACAGCGGACGTGGGCTGGGTCACGGGCCACAGCTACATCGTCTATGGCCCGCTGGCCAACGGCGGCACCACGCTGATGTTCGAAGGTGTGCCCACCTACCCCGATGCCGGCCGCTTCTGGGAGGTCTGCGAAAAGCACAAGGTGAACCAGTTCTACACCGCCCCCACCGCCATCCGCGCGCTGATGGGAAAGGGCACGTCGTTCGTGGAGAAATACGACCTGAGCAGCCTGAAACTGCTGGGAACCGTGGGCGAAAATATCAACCCCGAGGCCTGGAATTGGTACAATGAGAACGTCGGCAAGGGCAAATGCCCCATCGTCGACACCTGGTGGCAGACGGAAACCGGCGGTCACATGATGACGCCCCTGCCCGGCGCGCATGCCTTGAAACCGGGATCGGCCCAGAAGCCGTTCTTCGGGGTGAAACCCTTGGTGCTGGAGCCGACCAGCGGTGAGGTGATCGAGGGCAATGACGTCGAAGGCGTGTTGGTCATCGCCGATAGCTGGCCCGGCCAGATGCGCACCGTCTGGGGCGACCATGATCGCTTCGTGGCCACCTACTTCAGCGACTACAAGGGCTATTACTTCAGTGGCGACGGCTGCAAGCGCGACGCGGACGGCGAATACTGGATCACGGGCCGCGTGGACGATGTGATCAACGTCTCGGGCCACCGCATGGGCACGCCTGAAATCGAAAGCGCATTGGTCGCCCATGAAACGGTGTCAGAGGCCGCCGTGGTCGGCTACCCGCATCCGGTCAAGGGCCAGGGCATCTACTGCTACGTCACCCTGATGAATGACGAGACGCCCTCGGACGAGTTGAAGGCCAAGCTACAGGCCTGGGTCCGTCAGGAGATTGGCCCGATCGCCAAGCCCGATGTCATCCAATGGGCGCCGGGCCTGCCCAAGACACGGTCCGGCAAGATCATGCGTCGTATCCTGCGCAAGATCGCCGAAAATGACTATGGGGCTTTGGGCGATACCTCGACCCTCGCCGATCCGTCGGTGGTCGACGATCTGATCGCCAACCGCGCCGACGTATAAGTCCCCCCGTCCCCGCCTTTTGGACAAGGGCGGGGACGGGTTGCGAAAAATGCTGCACTGCGGCATAGTGGTGGAGCAGTTTCCCGGAGCGCCCCTTGATGGCACGTAAACCCCTCTACCAAATCGTCGAAGCCGACATGGTTTCCCGAATCGCCACTGGCGCGTGGGAGGTTGGCCGCCGCTTGCCCAATGAGTTCGGGCTTGCCGATGAGTTCAACGTCAGCCAAGGCACCATGCGCCGCGCGCTGATCACCCTGGAGCAGAAGGGTTTCCTGAGCCGCAAGCCCGGGCGCGGCACGATCGTCGCGGCGCAAGCCCCCGTGACCGAGGCCAGCGCCACAGCGCTGCCCCGCCTGCTGGACGCCACTGGCTCGCCGTTGGTGATGGAGCCGTTTCGGGGCCGCTCGGGCACCCGGGCCGCAACGCCCGCTGAGGCGGATCTGTTGGGCACTGCCCGTGTTGCCTACCTGGAACGGACGCTGAAGCACGCGGGCGCGCGTGCGGCCCTGGAAGAGTTGGTCGTATCCGAGGCCACCCTTCCGACCCTGTCCGAGGACGCCGCACCCGATCTGACCCAGCACCTTGCAGAGGCAAACCTTGCCGCCGACCGCATCGAGGCCACAGCCCATGCCGAGGTCACCGACATGGCGCAATCCGTCGCCCTGTCCACGGACCGCCACACGGCGCTGTTGTGCGTGCGTTCGGTGGCGTTTGACGCCTCTGGCACGGCGATCGCGGTGCAACGACTGAAACTAGCGGTTCCAGGCGCGCAATTGGTGCATATTTCCGGTTGACGCTTCCCCTTCCCCGCCGTACCCACAGCATCGCGTTTGGCGGAGTAGCTCAGTTGGTTAGAGCAGCGGAATCATAATCCGCGTGTCGGGGGTTCAAGTCCCTCCTCCGCTACCATCAATCCCCGACATATTGGGCTTTCGCCGAGAAGTGCTGCCCGGAAACCATCGACCGTGACGTCGAGACCCCGCTCCTTGGGTGTGTTGATCACGGCGCTGACCAATTCGCGCAGGATGGCAACAGCATCGCAATTGTCAGGGGCCAAACGTCCGTCAGACAGGTCGGCTAGGGCTTCCAGATATCTCTCTATAGAAGCGGGATGGAGTTCGATCACCTCCGGTTCGGTGTCGATGCGCGGTAGAATTGCTTGAGCGGCCTTTACGTCTTCCTGTAGCCGGTGGATCTCGGCTTCTGCTTCCGGGCCGTCTGTTACGCCTTTGATGTAGAGGGCACGGGCGCGGTCGAAAGCCATTCGGGCTTTCGCTGCTTTCCGTTCCAAACCTGCGCCATTTTGCTTTGCTTCGCGGTTAAGGCGGGCACGTTCTTTGTGGTATGCCTTGAGATATTTTCGGACATAGACTGGGTCGCGCAACTCTTCGGTCAGCCCTTTGAAGATCGTTGCCTCGATCCGATCAATCCGCATTTCCGCAAGGTTGGTGCAAGACCCGCTCTCGGTTCGGGTCGAGCAACGGCCCCAGACTGACCCCCCTCGCCTCTTAGAAATGGCGATACCACCACCACACAATCCACACCTCAAAAGCCCCGAAAAGGGACGCGTGGGACGACTTGGTCCGCGACCGCGACGACCTTTGGTTTGCTGATGCGCGCGGGACTTGCGTTTCACTTGCACGCTATCCCAGAGGGATTGCGGCACGATCCTGAGATGCGCCGCCGGAACACGGTGCCACTCCGTCGGATCATTGACACGACTGACCCGTTTGCCGGTGTCTGGATTCCGCACCATCGTGACGCGGTTCCAGATGATTTCTCCCCGGCAGATGTCGTTGACCAGAATGCCATAGCCACGTTGTGCGTTGCCATTGAGCGTTGAGGCATTCCATTTCTCGCCACGCGGAGCGGGGATTCTGTCGGCGTTCAGGGCCGTTGCGATGGTTCGGGGACTATCACCCGAAGCATAAGCCTCAAAAATCCGGCGCACGACCTCCGCTTCGTGCTCGACAATCGCCAACTCGCCGGGTTTTCCAGCCACGGGCGAATAGCCATACGCCTTGCCACCGGCGTGTCGTCCGTCACGGATGACCCCGGCCTGACCGCGATGGACCTTCTTGCGGTGGCCATCCATCCAGATCTGCCCGAGCAATCCGTGGACGCCAACGCTGATGGCATCGGCGGTCCCGTCGTTCACCGTGCGAATTGGAATGTTCAGATACTCAAGTCGCTTCCAAATTCCGGCCAGATCGCCTTGGTCTCGGGACAGACGGTCCAGGGCTTCGACGATCACAAACTCGAAGCGCCCCTCCTTGGCCTCCGCCAAAAGATCCTGCATCCCGTCTCGTCCGATGAGCGTGGCAGATGTGCGCGCCCGATCCACGAAGGTTGCGACGATCGTCAATCCTTCCCGGTCGGCAAGCGTCCGACAAACCGCAACCTGATCGTCGACGGATCGATCTCGTTGGAGGTCCGTGGAGAATCTTGCGTAGACGGCTGCTCTTTTTCGGTGCTGGGGCATCTGACTGAACCTCTGGCGTGATCACGACGCGCGTCGTGCTGCGCGAGGGCACGGACAAATCGCAGGAGGCGTTCATCCTTTTCTTCATGGTCCCTGCGAGGATCATAGGCCATGAAGGTTCAGTCTTGCGAAGGCTTGTTTTGGAGTGCTGCTTTCTCGGCACCACTTTGCCGCCCGTGCGTTCGCCGCGCGGTGGCAAAGCCGCGACCCGTTGCCATGAAGCGCGCGATCATCGGAGCGACGAGTTGAGCGGGCTCTGACTTCTGGCCAGTCTGGCGGGCCAGGACAGTGGCATAGTCGACGAGGTCCCGATGCACGTCGGCAGGAAGTGCAACCGTGAGTTTCACTGGCTTGTCGTCCGGGATCGCGCTCAGTTTTAGCTTCGTCATCGTACTTCTCCCAAAGGCTCGAAGATCAGATCGCGGGTGATCATCACGCGTACCGGGAAACCGGGGCGGATCGTGAGGCTTGGTGGGACGGAGATCTGTTGCCGGACGATCTCTTCGCCGGTGCGCCCGATTGTACCTTGGGCCGCCTCGCGGATGGCAGTTGCGACGGCGTTCTCGCTTGGCGCTTCGCTTTCCAGACCGACATTGAGGATCGTGGCGAGGCCTGCGGCAAGGAAGACCCGGCCCCAATGGTAGTTGACCCGATCCTGCAACCCTGCGGCGCCTGTTCCGTCGGTGCCGGGTTCGCGATTGAGGTTGATTGACCGGCCATCGGGCAGGATCAGCCGGGTCCAGACCAGGAGGAGACGGTTCTGGCCCACGACGATATTACTGTCGTATTCGCCGAGGAGCCGCGCGCCTTGGGGAATGAGCAGGTAGCGCCCGGAGGGGCTGTCATAGACGTTGGAGGTGACTTGTGCTGCGATTTGGCCCGGCAGGTCCGAGCGGAGCCCGGTGACGAGCGCGGCAGAAATGACGGTGCCGGCCTGGAGGATGTAGGGACTTGGCGGGGACATCAGCCGCTCGGGGCTAACGGGATCGGCGGCATTTCCGCGTGTCAGAAACGCGCCCTGACCAGTTGCACAGCCTTGGGGCGTGGAGGAGCCCTGCGGCATGGGGCACATGGTTGAACCCAATCGGGCAGACCCTGGGTTTGCACCGCCACCCTGGGACCCGGTCTGCGCCTCTGCAAAAAGGGCACTCAACCTGGCGGCCTCGATCTCTTGCAGTCGAAGCTGTTCTGCCGGATCGATCCCGGGCGCTGAAATGCCCGTAAGAGTTGGAATGGGAACCGGATCACCCCGTTCCTGCGCGCTGAGGATGGGCCGACCAAGCTCGCCGGGCAGCGGTGGCCCAAGACGGGGAACATCGCCGTAATTTGTGGGCAATCGCGAGAGACCTTCTGCGGCCTGAATACGTTCGGTCGAATACAACTCGGATGGAGTGTCGCTGGCCTGACGGCCTTGCAAAGCGACGATGAGGATGGCGCCAAGACCGAGGCCGCCGGTCGCCACGAACGCAGCGATGGCTTTTCGGGAAAGGCGCATGACGCGCGGTGGGTCAGAGCGGAGGCGGAGATCCCGGTCAATGTCCTGTTCTTTGCTCAGGCCCTTGGGATCGCTGATTGGAGCTGTCATCTCACCTGGCCCTCCGCATCGTCTGCGCCTGTCCGTCGGTGCACGATGCCGTCCATCCGCACGATCCGGACCACTTCCTGCCGGGCCTCACCCAGCCTGAGTTCTGCGGCCCCAAATAGCCGGTCGACGATCAGGACATTGCCCGTAACGCGGGTGTTGACGATCTGGCCCTGGCCGTCCGGTCCGATCACGAAAAGAGGCGGCATTTCACCTTGGGCGATGCCGGTTGGGAAAACGACGTAGACCTGGCGGCCATCGTCGAAGACCGCAACCGGTCGCCAGGGTGGGCTGTCACCTTGCAGACCGTAGCGATAGTTCCGGTCCACCTCATGCGGGATGGTCGGGCGCATCAGGGTTGGCAGGCGCGGGCGTGTCGGCTCTTCGGGATAGGCCCAGGCGACGGCGGGCATCCAGATCTCTTCGCTGGCGCGCAACTCGATCAAGTAGTTGCGCCGGTCGGTGCTGATGACGAGATTTGTGGTGATGTCCGGAAGCGTGGGTTTGACGAGGACATGGACGCGGGCGGTTCTCCCTGCGCCGCTGGTGGTGTCGCCGATGATCCAGCGAGCGGTGTCGCCTGCTGCGATAGGGCCGGGACCGGTCAGTTGTTCGCCCGCCTCCAGCGTGATCGTCGTGATCTGGCCGGGGGCGGCATAGACCTGATAGAGCGCGCCTTCGCTCCAAGGGAAGACCTGCAGGGCATTGTAGTAGCCCTCTGGGCGCGGCTCGACGCGTGCGGCGGCGTTGGCGGCTGCGATCCGGGCCTCTGGCGTTTCAGCCTCGGGGTCGCCCCCTCGGGAAGGGGTCCATGACGGCGGGATGTGGACCGGACGCAGAGGATCTTCCGCCGGAGGAGGTGGCGGAGGAGGTGCGAGGGTCGGGACTATGTCGTCGTAGGCGATCTGTGGCGGAGGTTCATTGGCGCAAGCCGTTAGGACGGTCGTTGCGAGAAGAAGACAGGATAGGGTTCTGAGATGGGTCATTGGGCACTCTCCCTCGACCAGTTGATGGCATGGACATAGACACCAAGCGGGTTCTGACGCAGGCGCTCGGCATCGCGGGGCGGTTGGATGACGATGGTGAGGATAGCGGTCCAGCGTTGAGTGGCGGCCAGCTGGCCGTTCTCGTAGCGCCGCTCCATCCAAGCGACGCGGAAGCTGGAGTCGGAGGCGCGGATGACACTGGAAATCTCGATTGCGATCTGGGTCTCGCCGACGGCCGCGAATGGGTCGTTCACCCGTGCATAGTCGTTGAGTGCTGTAGCGCCGCGATCCGTGGTGAAATCGTAGGCGCGAAGCCAGCTTTGGCGCAGCACGATCGGGTCTGTGGGAACCTGCCGGACATTCTCGATAAAACGTGCCAGATGCCAGGCAATCTGCGGGTCGGTGGGTTGGTAATCTGCGAGCGCGGGCGCAACAGCCTGCGCCGCACCAAGATTGTCGACCTCGACCACATACGGAACGACAGAACTCTGCGTTGATTGCCAGATGAGCGTTACACTCAACCCGGCGACCAGCGTGAGGCAACCATAGGCCATGAGGCGCCAGTTACGGGCTTGGACGCGGGCGGAACCGATGCGGTCGTCCCAAGCTTGCGCCGCCCTCTGATAGGGCGTGACGGGCACGGGGGTGGTAGAGTAGCGGACTGTTGGACGTCGGAACATGGTCAGGATCTCTCCGATAGGCTGACGGCTGATCCGCCACCGCCATGATCGCCGGAGCGGATCACATGGGCGGCGGTGCTTACGCCGTGATGGATGGATTGCTGCTGCTTCATGCGACGGGCCCAAGCGGGCGGGCCAGCGGTCGCGGTTGATGCGGTGGTATGGCCGGCATGACTGCCGCCGGTGGCGGCGTAGGCGGCGCGCGCGCCAGATTAGGCGCTCTCCGCAATCGAGCGTCGCAGCGGGTTTGTCGCGGCCACAACTCCGGCCTTTCCGATTGCGGCAACGCCTCCTGCAGCCTTTCCAGCCATCGTAGAGCGCGGTGCCGACCCGAGCTGATAGGCCGTGGATGCTCCTCCGGCCATCGCGCTTGCGCAACGGACGCCAGCACCCGCCACTCCAAGAGCCATGCGTCCGGCGGCGGCACCACCAACTGCGAGGCCGCCCGCCGCAACGGCCGTTCCGACGGCGCTGCCCGCGCCAAGTTGCGGGCCACCCGAGACGATCCCGTTGGCGATGCCGGGGCCGAAGATGCCCAAGGCCAGAAGTCCCAAGGCACCCAGAACGACGGACATGGCATCTTCGATGGTGGGCTCCCCGGCAAAGCCGAAGGTAAAATCCCCGAAAATGGTCGAGCCGATGCCGACTATGACGGCAAGGACGAGAACCTTCACTCCGGACGAAATGACGAGGCCGAGGACGCGTTCCGCCATGAAGGCCGTCTTGTTGAAGAGGCCGAATGGGACGAGGATGAAGCCTGCGAGGGTAGCGAGTTTGAATTCGATTAGCGTGACGAAGAGCTGGATCGCGAGGATGAAGAAGGACAGCAAGACCACGAGCCAGGCGAAGAACAGGATCGTGATCTGCAGGAAGTTCTCGAAGAACGACACGAAGCCAATGAGGTCGGAGATTGAGCAAGGATCGGGCGACCGGCGTCCATTCCGACCTGCGCGATGCGGCCCGGTTGCAGCAATTCGTCGGCGCTGATCATGCCGCCGGTGGCCACCAGCCCGAGGCCTGCAAAGCTGTCGAAGACGGTCCGCGCGAGCGTGTTCCAATTGCCGATCAGGTAGTCTCGCGCCGGAATCCGCTGCGCTTCGACGAAGACGGCCCACCCTGAGCCAAGCCGACGCAGCGCGCTGTTGAACCGGGCCGATGTTGCGACCAGCTCGGCGGGCGTGGCGGAATCGAGATCGGGACCGCGAAACCGGGCAGAGCGTTGGAGGCTGCCATCCTTATTCAAGACTACTCCGTGCGCGACGAGTGCGGCCCACGGTAGGAAATCGGCCAGGAGGGCGGATTTGGAGCGATATTCGGCAAGGTGCATCATCGGATCACACCCCGAACCAGGAGGGATAGCGCAGATGCCGCCGCGCAACTTCGGCGATTTGCGCGTCTCGCTTTGCAAGCCAGACCGCGAGGAGATGGCCGACAAGCCAGAACAGGAGGCCGACGATCCAAAGGCGAAGCCCGAGGCCAACCGCAGCGGCCAGCGTGCCATTGGCAATCGCGATGGCGCGTGGTGCGCCAGCCAGCAGGATCGGCTCTGACAGAGCGCGATGCACGGGCGCGTAGAAGCCGGGAATATTGGTGGAGGGGTCTTGCATCAGATCAACGCCCCGCCGCCAAAGGAGAAAAAGGACAGAAAGAAGCTCGACGCGGCGAAGGCGATGGTGAGTCCGAAGACGATCTGGATCAGCCGCCGAAACCCTCCGCCTGCATCGCCAAAGGCCAGAGTAAGTCCGGTCACGATGATGATGATCACGGCCACTATCTTGGCGACGGGCCCCTCGATCGACTCGAGGATCGATTGGAGTGGGGCCTCCCACGGCATGCCGGATCCGGCGGCCATAGCGGGGTCGGCGAATGTAAGTGCGACGGTCGCCGCGAGCGCAATCAGGAGATGGCGGGATACTGGCGAGACTGTCATGGACGATCTCCATGGGGTTGGGTGAGAAGCTGTTCGACGGAGTAGTCGCCTGCGGCGGCCAAGCCGGTGACGCGGGCAAGCTCAGACAAGCGCCGATCTGCACCTCGGCCTGTGACCACCGCGACGAGATCGATGGTTTCCGCAATGAGGGCGCGGGGAACGGTTACGACGGCTTCCTGGATCAGCTGTTCGAGGCGGCGGATCGCGCCCATGGCGGTCCCGGCGTGGATCGTTCCGATGCCGCCGGGATGCCCAGTGCCCCAGGCCTTGAGCAAATCAAGCGCCTCCGCGCCGCGGACTTCCCCGATTGGAATGCGGTCGGGTCGAAGCCGAAGAGACGAACGCACGAGGTCCGACAGGGAAGCAACCCCGTCCTTCGTGCGGAGGGCGACCAGATTGGGGGTAAGGCATTGAAGTTCGCGGGTGTCCTCGATCAGGACCACGCGATCTGTGCTTTTGGCGACCTCGGCCAGCAACGCATTGGTCAGCGTCGTTTTGCCGGTCGACGTTCCGCCGGCGACAAGAATGTTGGCGCGACCGGCCACTGCGTCTCGCAACTTTTGCGCTGCGTGTGATGTCATGATCCTGCTGGCGACGTAATCCTCAAGCGTAAACACCGCGACAGCAGGCTTTCGGATCGCGAATGTCGGGGCCGCGACAACGGGTGGCAGAAGTCCTTCGAACCGTTCTCCCGTCCCGGGCAGTTCGGCAGAAATCCGGGGGGAAGCGCTATGGACCTCCGCGCCGACATGATGTGCGACGAGCCGAATGATCCGCTCGCCGTCCCTCGGAGAGAATTGGGTGCCTGTATCTGACATCCCATCCGACAGGCGATCGAGCCAAATCCGACCGTCCGGGTTTAGCATCACCTCGACGACGGACGGGTCCTGAAGCCAGGTGGCGATTTTCAAGCCAAGCGCGCTTCGCAGCATTTGGGTACTGCGGGTGGCGAATTCAGGTTTGAGTGGGGTCACAGTCATGGTCGTTCCCGCGTTGGATTACGGGATCGATCAAGAAGACTGTTCTTTGCGTATGAGCAACAGTCGAGAGGGCGTAGTAGGGGTGTGGCGTAGGGAGGCAGGGGAGAGTGTGAGGGCGATGTCTCCAAATTTTGGTCGACGAGGTAGTGTGAACGACCCAAAGCCGCCATCCGCAGCGGTCTTCGTCTCTGCGATTCAGCTTCCCCGAAGCAGACGTTGATAGTCGCCGCAGCATTTCGCTGGTGTCCATGACGGCTCTGCGGGACGAAGCGGACCCACCACGAAGGTCCGCTTCGTTTTGATCGGTCAATTCGCCATCACGAAGTATCGCCGCGTCAGCGCACGAAAAACGCCTTTTCTGGCCGGGTTTTCACGTCATCGCCACGTAACAGATTCGAGTTATCCACAGGTTGAAAAGGGCAATTCGAGCAGAAAAAATGGAACACGTTACACCGATTTATCACTCGGCGCTGCGTTTCTTTACCGGGTCGCCGGAAGCTCTGTGTTCAAGGGCGTGGCGCCACAGAAATCGTTTTGCGTCCCGCATATTGATCCGGCTTGTGGGCCAGAAGCATTGCCAAGTAAGCTATGGATGGTGGCAAGGGCGGGTTTGACGCAGGCTGCCAATAATCTAGCGCCTTGCGCTCTGATTACGTCGTGCGCGCAGCCTGCTGTGTTTTTGCGGCAATCCAACTCTCGATTTCACGACGCGAAGCACCTGCGAATTGCTGCTGAGACTTAGGTTTGATTGTGTGTTTTCGAGGGTCGAAGGGACCAGGACCCCGGGCGCCGTCTTTCTTCACCCACACAGCAGCGATTTTTCCCGCTTCATCCAATTCAGCAACGTAAATGTCCGTGATCCCACTTCAAGCGTCTGTAACATTTGCATGACACTATTGGGCTGGCTCAGATTCGAAAAGCAAACGATTGAGGGGCGACACATGGCCCAATCCGGGCCTGGTTGCATCCATGGAGCGGAGCCACACCAAATGGGCGCCCATCATTGCCCGGCGATGCCTCTCAGAGCAAGTCTCAGGAGTCGGATTTCGCGTATTTCTCGATGAACGCGGCCAAAGACAAAGCTCTGAAGTCGGGAATGGCTGCAGCAAAGCGGTCATGGGACCAATCCCACCACGAGATGTCGAGAAGCGCTTCTTCCTCAGCCGGAGTGGCGCGTCGACGGATCACTTTCGCAGGAACCCCACCGACAATCGTGTAAGGGGGCACGTCTTTCGTCACCACTGCGCCTGCGCCAACCACCGCCCCGGTGCCGACGCGGACGCCCGCCATGATACTGACCCCATGACCAATCCAAACGTCATGCCCGATCGTGACCCAATGATCCTTACGCCATTCGAAGAAATCGGCTTCATCCTCGCCAAACCCGTACATCGAGGCCCGATAAAGCGCATGATGCTGGCAGGCGCGCCAGGTTGGATGATTGCCGGGGTTGATCCGGACGTTGTTGGCGATGTTGGTGAACTTGCCGATTGTCGTCCAGATCACATGGCCGAAATCGCAGATGTAGGAATAATCGCCCATTTCGCAGGCGGTCAATTTGGTTAACCTTCCCACCTCGGTGTAGCGGCCCAGTGTGACATCGCCGCCGACCTCTGCCTCCGCATGGATGGTCGGCGCCTCGGTGAGTTTCTTCATCGCTCGCCCTGCTCGCCAATGGCCCACAGGCGGACGCGTTTGGACAGCCAGTCGATGGCAAAGATCAGCACCAGAACATTCAGAACCACGAAGGCCACCTGATCGTAAAGCGAGGCACGGAAGCGTTCGATGATGATCATGCCGATCCCGCCTGCACCCACGATGCCGAGGATCGTGGCCGAGCGGGTGTTGGATTCCAGAAAATACAGTGATTGCGAGATAAACACCGGCAGGACCTGAGGGATATAGCCGTAGCGGATCACCGCCAGCGGCCCCGCACCAGTGGACCGGATGCCTTCCACCTGTTTGCGGTCGATGTTCTCAATCGCCTCGGAATAGAGCTTTGACAAGGTGCCAAGGTCGCTCACGAAGATCGCCAGAACACCGGCCAGTGGCCCAAGCCCCACCGCACGCACGAAGACCAGACCCCAGACCAGCTGATCAATGCCCCGCAGAATGTCCAAGAACCGCCGCACGATCTGACGCACGAAGCCAAAGGGCATGACGTTCTTGGCGGCCATGAAGCCTACGACCAGCGAGCCAAGCGTGCCGAGTAGGGTTCCGAGAAACGCCATGGCAAGCGTCTGCGAGATCCCGACATAGATCTGGCGATAGGCCCATGTATCCATGTCCTGCCAGACGACGAAGTTACGAAGAAGCGCCAACACCCGCTCAGAGGCATCAAGTAGCCGCCCGAACTCGAAATACCACAGCGAGACAATGACGTAGATGACTGCGGCGACAAGCGGTGCCCATCGCTTAACAGTGGCCCACGACGACCCGAAAGCACCCGGATGCGCGGTGCGGGCCGCGTCGATCTGCGCCTGAGACAGCGTTTCAAAGGTTGCAGTTGTCATCACAGGTTCTCCCGCCCGATGAAGCGATGGCGAATGCGCTCAGAGATCAGGTCGATCACCGTCACCGTCAGCACCACAAGGATCAGAACCGCCAAAACCCGGTCGTCGGAGTAAAAGGAAATTACGCGGTTGAGTTCCTGTCCGATCCCGCCTGCACCCACGAAACCAATGATCGACGAGGCGCGCACGTTGATCTCGAACCGCAGCATGGCGTAGCTGAATAAGTTCGGCGCAACCTGCGGGACAACGCCATAGGCGATTTTCTCTGGCCAGTTCCCACCCACGGCAGCGATACCTTCAACCGGACGGGAGGAGGCGTTCTCGTTCACTTCCGCGAAAAGCTTGCCCAATGCGCCCGCCGTGTGGATGGCAATCGCCAAAACCCCGGCAAGCGGTCCGATCCCGATCATGAAGACGAAGACCAGCGCCAGCAGGATCTCAGGGATGCCCCGACAGATCTCCAAAAACCGGCGAGAGATCCAGTAGATCCAGCTATTCGGAGCGAGGTTGTTGGCCGCTGGGAAGGACAGCACAAAAGCCATGCCCGCGCCGATCAAGGTGGCGGTCATGGCCATCAGGATCGTCTCCCAGATCAGCGTCGCGTAGGTCCAGAAGTCGGTGTACCAGTAGGTGATTGAGCCGGGCACAGCGCGCCCGTCGGCATCGCGACCCTCAAACAGGGTATCCCATTGCAGCTCGGGGATGATTGTCCCGAAATATTCAAAGATGCGCGGCACGCCGCTGGCCAGCCGTTCCGGGTAGAAATTGCTGATATAAATCGACAAACCCAGGCAGATCGTGAAGACCACCAAGGCAAAGATCGTCCAGCCCCGTTTGGAGGCGCGCAAGGCGGCGCGGTGGCGTTCGAACAGCGTGACCACATCGCTGGCGTTGGGCCCAGCGGACGGCACACCGCCAGAGATTGAAATATCAGACATGAGCCGCAGCCTCTTTCAGTGCGGCGACTGCCTCTGAGTCCGGCAGCGTGGTCGAGGTTGCGGCTTCGTCGAACTCTTCGGCCTCGGCACCGTAAATCTCACGCGCCATGTCCGTGGTCAGAAGGTCTGGCGTTCCGTCGAACACGATCTTGCCCGCTGACATCCCGATGATCCGGTCGCAATAGTTGCGCGCGGTATCAAGAGTGTGGAGGTTGCAGATGACCGTCTTGCCATCCTGCTGGTTGATCGATCGCAGCGCATCCATCACGATCTTCGCGTTCATGGGGTCGAGCGAGGCGATGGGTTCGTCCGCCAGCAAGATCTTTGGCTCCTGCGCCAAGGCGCGGGCAATCGCGACGCGCTGCTGTTGCCCGCCCGACAGTGTCTCGGCCCGTTGTAAGGCCGTGTGGGCCATGCCAAGCCGGTCCAGTGCCTGGATGGCGAAAGCGCGTTCGTGCGCTGTGAAAGTCTGGGTCATCGAACGCCAGGCGGGCATCGTATAAAGCCGCCCCGTCAGAACGTTGGTGATCACGTCCAATCGTCCCACGAGGTTGAATTGTTGGAAGATCATCGCACAATCCGAACGCCATTCACGAAGCTCGCGCCCCTTGAGCTGCGCGATGTCCGTACCGGCGTAGACAATCTTGCCGTCGGAGGGGTCTGTCAAACGGTTCAAGAGCTTCAAAAGCGTGGATTTGCCCGCACCGGATCGCCCGATGATGCCCACCATCTGACCATCCGGGATTTCAAGATTGGCGCTGGCCACGGCGGTGTTCTCGCCAAATCGGCGCGACAGGTTTTCTAGCATCAGCATGGGACTCTCCGGGCGTTGCGGAACAAGAAGAGAGGCCAGCGCCTTTGGCACTGACCTCTGTTGTCTCGGATCGGCGCTTAGCGCTGACCCTCCAGCTCTCGCCGCATGTTGATGATCGGCAGGTAAAACTCGTGGTTGATCGGCCAGTAGCCCATCGCTTCACCATCGTTGATGGCGTTGAAGCACTCACGATCTTCGGTTTGCAGCGACATCATTGCGCCCATCACCAGGTCCTTGAGTTCCTGAGGTAGGTCCGAGCGGATCACGCGCGGGCCGTTGGTGATTAGGTTCGACTGCCAGATGATGCGGATTTCATCCATGTTGAGCATGTCACGATCGACCATCGACCGCAGGTTTCCGCGCGAATAGCCTTGGTTGATGTCGCCCACGCCCGAGGTCCAGGTCACACCGGCATCATACTGACCCTGCAGCACGGCCACCACGGCCTGTTCGTGACCGCCGCCAAATCCGGTCTCACCGAAATAGCCTTCAAGCGGCCCGATTTCCTGTGCCAGTTCATAGGACGGCACCAGATAACCTGAGGTGGAGTTCGGATCAGCGAACGCCAGCGTGCGGCCTTCCATGTCTTCGAAGCTTTCAATGTCGCTGTCGGCGCGCACATACATGACCGAGTAATAACCCAACGAGCCATCGATCTGCATGGTGGTGTAGAGCGGCTCAACGGCTGTTTCGTCCTGCAGAACGATGCCCGCATAGCCCGAGGAACCCAAACCCGCGAATTCCAGCTGACCGGCCAGCAGGCCTTGAAGAACACCGGCATAGTCGGAGGCCGGGAACAGTTCCACGTCAACGCCCAGGCGCTCTTCCAGGTACGCTTCCTGGCAAGCGTGCTGGCGCAGGCGGTCGGATTCATTCTCGCCGCCCAGAAGTCCAATGCGGAACACGGGCACCTCTTCGCGCCAATCGGCGTCCTGCGCGAATGCAGCGGTGGAGGTCAGTGCAGTTGCGCCGGCGAGCAGCGCGGCAAGTGAGATCTTCGACATGTGATTTCATCCCTCAGGTTTTTCAAACCCTGGAGCTGCGCTTGATGTCTATTGATGCGCCACCCAGGTCGCTGCACGCCTAGGCGATGGGGATGAACGAAAAGCAACGGCTAGATGACAGTTGAAAGACGATCTCGGAAGTTCCTGATTTCCATTGATTCTCGTGAGGAATCTGCCCTCACGCGTGCGTATGGGTCGCTTTTTGTTCACGGATTTCTCGGGTCGAATGTCGGTTTATTTGGCCAACGGCGGCCCTCCGACCTCAAAAAGCAGATTCGTCCACAACCGGAACGCTGGCCACCCCCCCATTTTGTCACCAAAGCGTCACCCCTCGGTGTGGTGGGTGTTACCCATCCGCCCCTAGGACGGGTCTCCCACTTTTTAGAGGTGTCCCATGTTTGACCGTTTCGAGCAGACCGCGACCGTTTTGAGCGACGCAAAGATCGTCACACCCGGAGGCATCGTTGATGGTGCCCTCGCGATAGTAGACGGTCAGATCGCAGGTCTTACGCAGGCGCAGAACGGCGAAAGCCTGCAAGGTGCTTATCTGATCCCCGGTATCGTTGATGTTCATACCGACCATGTGGAGCGGCACACCCATCCCCGCGTTGGCGTGATCTGGGCGTTTCTGCCTGCATTGCTTGCCTATGATGCTGTAGTGATTTCTGGTGGCACGACGACCGTCTTCGACAGTCTCTCGGTTGGCGCATCGATGCAAAAACAGGAACGTCGCGAGCTGCTGCAACCGCTTGTGGCTGCCATCCGCGACGCGGTCGATCGCGACCTTTTCCGGGCCGAGCACCTTTTGCATCTGCGCTGCGAAATCTCCGACCCGGCCACGCCCGCCTTGGTTGATGCCACCATCGGCCTGCCCATCACACGGTTGATGTCTGTCATGGATCATACCCCCGGTGACCGGCAAAGCCCTGATGTGGACAAATGGTTCTGGCACATGATCCGCGACATGGAAGTCGATGAGACTGAGGGGCGCCAGATGATGTCCGAGCTTTTCGACCGCTCCAAGACCCACGGCGCTTCGGTTCGCGCCCATTGCGTTGATGCAGCAGCCCGCGCCTGTGTGTCGCTCATGAGCCACGATGATGCCTCAGCCGCCCATGTCGACCAGGCGAAATCGGAAGGCTGCGCGATATCGGAATTCCCCACAACCCTAGAGGCCGCGCAGCGTGCCCGAGATCTGGGTCTGACCGTGGTCGCGGGCGCGCCGAATTACCTGCGCGGTGGCTCTCAGTCGGGGAACGTTTCGGTGGCCGAGCTTCTGTCCCACGGGCTCGTGGACATCCTGGCCTCCGACTACATCCCGCGCTCGCCGCTGGATGCGGCCTTCGCCATCGCGGCCGACCCGGCCCTGCCCTACGATCTGCCGCAAGCCATCGGCATGGTCACACGCGCGCCCGCACATCTGGCGGGCTTGTCGGACCGTGGCGTGATCGAGGCCGGTGCGCGGGCCGATCTGGTTGCCGTCCGCGTGGAACAGGGCCAGCCCTTGGTGCAGGCGGTCTGGCGCGCCGGGAAACGGGTGTTCTGATGGCCGATCTGCCCTTGTCCATCGGCGCGGCGCTAAATGTCGCTGAGCTGCCCACCTACCGCGAGTGGCTGATTGACGGCCAACGCGACCTTGAAATCCAGGATTTCTGCGCGCCCAAGGTTCTGCTTGGCGATTGGCAGCCGCTTGTCTCGAAAGCCCGCGAGCATCTTGACGGGTTCAAAGGGCGTCTGGGCATCCACGGCCCGTTCTACGACCTGCCGCTCGACATGAAAGACCCCGAGCTTGCAGCGATCCTGTCGCGCCGGATGGTCACTGCGGTGGACGCCGCCGCCGCGCTGGGAGCTACACAGATTGTTGTGCATTCGCCCTACAAGACCTGGGATTGGTTCAACTTCGGAAACAATCCGCGCGCCGGAAACACCCCTTCCACTGCCGAGGCAACAATCGACCGCGTGCACCACAACCTAAGCGCCGCCGTGACACGGGCCGAGGCGGAAGGGATCACGCTGGTGATCGAGAATATTGAGGACATTGACCCGTCGTGGCGCCGCGCGCTTGCGACCAGCTTTGGCTCTGATGCCGTGCGGCTCTCCATCGACACCGGCCACGCCCATTACGCGCATGGTACGACAGGCGCGCCGCCGGTGGATTACTTCGTGACGGATGCGGCTGAAATGCTGTCCCATGTCCACCTTCAGGATGCCGATGGCTTCGCCGACCGCCATTGGCCTCCGGGCCGAGGGACCGTGAATTGGCACGCTGTGTTCCGTGCGATTGCGGCGCTTCCGCAGCGCCCGCATCTCGTCCTCGAACTGCGCGAGGCCAACGACATTCCTGCCGCGATGGACTATCTCAGCGGCGAAGGGTTGGCATGTTAAGCGACCCGCCGCCCGCCCGACCAGACACAGTGCAAAATTGGAACTTCGCCCTCGACCCGGAAGCGCACCAAATCGGCACGCTGACCTGCGGCGATTTCGCCCCGATCCGTCAGACCGGCAGCTCGCGCGGGCGCGGAACTGACCGCCGCCAAAGCTCGCGGCAGGTCGCCCCAGAGCGCCCCGAGTCGCACGGCCGCAAACAGCAGCGCCGAGGGCACGTAATCCGAAGACAGGATGTCCAGCAGCCCGGCCTTGGCAAGCGCGCCCGCCGCGACGTTGCCGGAATGCGAGCCTCCCCGGATCAGGTTCGGCGCGCCCATTATCACCGAGATTCCATGCGCCCGGCACGCTTCCGCCGCCGCGAGCGTTGTCGGAAACTCTGCCAGCGCAATGCCATAGCCCGCAGACCGCTCCACATGTTCGACCAGTGTATCATCATGGCTGGCCAATACGGCCCCGAACCGACCTGCCGCCGCGACCGCAGCCGCCTCATGCACATCACGCACCTTTTCGCCAAGGGCCTGACGCGTCCGCACATGGTCCTCAAAACTGTCATGAGACAGGCCATGCTTACCCTTCATGTAGATCTCGTACTGGCCGATATCCGCGAATTGCCGCTGCCCCGGCGTGTGGTCCATCAGGCTCACGATCCCAACCCGGTCGTCCGGCCCAAACTGCTCCAACTCGTCGATCAACGAATGAGAGCATGCCTCCGCCCGCAGATGCAGATGATGGCTGATCTTCAGCGCCCCTTTGGCGCGCATTGCCAAGACTTCATCGGCCAAATCACGGGCATAACGCGACCATCCGGTCCCTGCCTTGCCCTCAATCGAGCCAACTCGGATCGCATCGAACACCGTGGTGATCCCGCACGAGGCCAGCTCCGCATCATGGGCGACAATCGCTGCATTGTGCGGCCAATGCACCGCAGGGCGCGGGCGAATGTGACGCTCCAGATTGTCGGTGTGCAGCTCCACCAGACCCGGCGCGACCACGTCGCCACCGCAATCGATGGCACCCGCAGGCACCTCGGCGCCATCCACCACCTCGACGATCAGGTCACCAACCACAGTAACGCGTCCCCGGAACGCGCCGTCAGGCGCTATGACTTCAGCATTGGCAAGGACAACAGGTTCAGCGATGACAGCAGCATCTTCAGGCATGGGACCCTCGGGCATGGATGAATTCAAACGGTTCGGGCTTTACGTGGTGCCGCAAGGCGCGCTCTTCGATGCGGCCTCGGCGTGGCTCGGATGGAACAGCGCGACCGGTCAGGCCGTGCCGCACCCGAATGTCGCGGGCCTGCCGGAACCGGTCGAAGTCCTGGCCGCCACGCCCCGGAGCTACGGCTTCCACGGCACGATCAAACCGCCTTTTGTGATGGCCGATGGACAGTCCGTCGACGCGCTCCACGATGCCGCAGCGGATTTTTGCGCCACCCAGGCTCCGGTCACGATCCCCAGTCTTGCCGTGCGCCGACTGGGCGGCTTCGTCGCCATCGTGCCCGCTGATCCCTCGCCGGGCCTCGCCACGCTGGCGGCCGCAGCGGTTGAAGCGCTCGACACCTTCCGCGCGCGCCCCTCCGAGACCGAATTGGCCAAGCGCCGCAAGGCAGGCCTTTCCGACCGGCAAGAGGCGCTCTTGCAGAAATGGGGCTATCCTTACGTGATGGACGAATTCCAGTTCCATATGACGTTGACCGGCCGAGCGGACCATGCGGAGGCTGTCCGGGACGTCCTGGCCAGGCACTTTGCCCCAGTCCTGCCAAGCCCGTTCGAGATCGAAAGCCTTGCGCTGATGGGCGAGGACCCCGACGGACGCTTTCACCTGCTCCATCGCTATACTCTCGCCGGGTAAAGGGCCGCTGCCGCTGCCAAAACGCTTTCGGCCAATGGCCCGGAATTGTCGATGGTGATGGTCTTCAACCCCACCGGCATCACCGGCTTGGGCCGGGCCAAACGCCGGTCGATCTCATGCCCGCGTTCGCGCCCTCTTTGGGCCAATCGCCGTGCCAGGATCTTCGGGCTTGCAGTCACATGCAGAACGATCAGGTCGTCAAACGTGTCGTCTGCCGCCTGCAAAACCCCGCGCGACAGGTTCGCGAGCGCATCTTGCCCATTGGCAAGCACTTCGCGCACCGCATTTGGGATGCCATAGCTCAACCCATGGGCCTTCCAGTGCAACGCGAAATCCCCGCCAGCCGCCCGTGCGGCAAACAAGCTCTCTGAGACATATTCATAATTCTCGCCGCCCAGCTCAGGCGACCGCGTGATGACACGCCGCACACGGTGCAGGTCGGACCGGGTCGCGCAAAGCCCTTCCATCAGGCTGTCTTTGCCAACGCCGGAAGGCCCAACCACCGCGATGAAGCGCCCCGCCATTACACCGCCTTTGGCGTGAAGGCCGAGACATCGACCTCCCGATCCGCCACGCTGGCGCGGGCCTCAAGATCGTGGAAGATGCCAACGATGGCAGCGCCCCCCGCCTTGGCCTCTTCGATCAGTGACAGCACCGTTTCGCGGTTCGTTGCGTCCAGGCTGGCTGTCGGCTCGTCCAGAAGCAGCGCCGGATAGCGATGGGCAAAGCCACGCGCGATGTTCACGCGCTGCTGCTCGCCGCCGGAAAAGGTGGTGGGCGACAGCGACCACAACCGCTCCGGGATGCGCAGCCGGTCCAGCAATGCGCGCGCGCGGGCTTTGGCATCAGCCTCGGACCAACCAACGTGCAAAAGCGGCTCAGACACGACATCGAGTGTCGGGACCCGTGGCACCACCCGCAAGAACTGGCTTACATAGCCAAGGGTCTCGCGGCGCAGGCGCAGGATCTCACGCGGCTCGGCATGGGTGATGTCCACATCGCCAATCCGAACGGCCCCGCCTTGCGCTAGGTAATTGCCGTAAAGGATACGCATGACGGTCGATTTGCCCGCGCCACTTTCGCCAGTCAGCGCCACGCATTCACCTGGCTCTACCGAAAAACCGGCCCCTTCAATCACCGGGATGATTGCGGCATCCTGGTTGTGCAAGGTGAAAGTCTTGGTCAGATTCTCAACCGCGATCATCGTTAAGCCCTCCTTATAAAACTGTTTAAAATTAGATGGTTCACACGCGAAACCTCTCCCTCAGACCTGCAGAACAGAACTCACCAGAAGCTGAGTGTAGGGCGCCTGCGGGTCGTCCAGCACCTGATCGGTCAGGCCTGTTTCGATGACATTGCCGTCCTTCATCACTATCAGCCGGTCCGCCAAAAGCCGCACAACGGCGAGGTCATGGGTGACCACAATGGCCGACAACCCCATCTGCCGAACAAGACTGCGTAGAAGGTCAAGAAGCCGCGCTTGCACGCTCACATCCAGCCCGCCCGTCGGCTCGTCCATGAAGATCAGGCGCGGCCCAGTGACGAGGTTTCGCGCGATCTGCAACCGCTGCTGCATACCCCCAGAAAAAGCGGCGGGGCGATCATCAATCCGCTCGCCCGCAATCTCAACGCGGTCGAGCCAGTCGAGTGCCTGTTCGCGGATCTCGCCGTAATGCCGTGCCCCCACAGCCATCAAGCGCTCGCCCACATTGCCGCCCGCGCTCACGCGCATCCGCAATCCGTCGCGCGGGTTTTGATGCACGAAGGCCCAATCGGTGCGACCCAACATCCGCCTCTCCGGCTCGGACATCGCCAAAACATCGCGCGGCCCTTCGGCGCGGGTGTCAAAGATCACCTCGCCCTGATCGGGTGGCAGATGCCCTGCAAGGCAGTTCAGCAAGGTCGATTTTCCCGAGCCACTCTCCCCCACAATCCCCAGCACCTCGCCGGGATAGAGGCGGAACGAAACATCGGCGCACCCGATCCGTGCGCCATAGGTTTTGGTCAGGTCCCGAACATCCATTAGCGGGGTCATTGCGTGGCCTCCTGTTCGACTGAGAAGGGGCGCGTATTCGTCATTTCGCCTGTAAAGCCAGCAGCCTTGCGGGAGGCGCAGAAATCTGTGTCGGAGCACACAAACATCCGGCCGCCCTGATCGTCTGTGATGACCTCATCGAGGTAACTGTCTTCGGCCTCACACAGTGCACAAGGATGCGGCGCTTTGGACTGGTCGAAGGGATGATCCTCGAAATCGAGGCTCACGACCTTGGTGTAGGGCGGCACCGCGTAGATGCGTTGCTCGCGCCCCGCGCCAAACAGCTGCAAGGCGGCGCTTTCCATCTTCGGATTGTCGAATTTCGGGATCGGGGAGGGGTCCATTACGTAGCGATCCTCGACCTTCACCGGATAGGCATAGGCCGTCGCAATCTCACCGTGTCGCGAAATGTCCTCGTAGAGCTTCACATACATCAGCCCGTATTCCTCAAGGCTGTGCATCTTGCGGGTCTCGACTTCGGAAGGCTCCAAGAACCGCAAAGGCTCGGGGATCGGCACCTGGTAGACGAGGATCTGATCCTCGGTAAGCGTCTCTTCGGGAATGCGGTGGCGGGTCTGGATCACTGTGGCCTCCCCGGTCTTTTCGGTCACGGCAACTTGCGCCGTCTTCTCGAAGAACTTGCGGATCGAGACGGCGTTGGTCGTGTCATCCGCGCCTTGGTCAATCACCTTCAGCGTGTCATCAGGCGTCAGGCAGGCGGCGGTGACCTGCACGCCCCCCGTGCCCCAGCCATAGGGCATCGGCATCTCGCGGCTGGCGAAGGGCACCTGATAACCCGGCACCGCGACGCCTTTCAGGATCGCGCGGCGGATCATGCGCTTGGTCTGTTCGTCGAGGTAGGCGAAGTTGTAGGTTTGATCGGTCATTCCGCAGCCTCCTGATGCCGGCCTTCCATTGCCTCCGCCCGCAACCTGCGGATCAGTTCAAGCTCCGATTGGAAATCGACGTAATGGGGCAGTTTGATGTGCTCCAGAAAGCCCGAGGCCTGCACATTGTCCGCGTGATAGAGGACAAATTCCTCGTCCTGCGCCGGAGCGCCGACATTGTCCTCACCCAACTCCGCCCACCGCATCGCACGGTCGACCAACGCCATGGAGATCGCCTTGCGCTCGCAACGCCCGAAGGTCAGCCCATAGCCCCGAGTGAATTGTGGCGGCTCGGTCTTGGAGCCGGTGAACTGGTTCACGGTTTCGCATTCGGTGACCACGACCTCGCCGATTTCTATTGCGAACCCCAACTCGGGAATGTCCATTTCAACCGGCACTAAACCGATCCGCAACTCGCCCACGAAGGGATGGTTGCGCCCATAGCCACGTTGGGTGGAATAGGCCATCGACAGGACAAACCCTTCATCCCCCCGGCTAAGCGCCTGAAGCCGCAAAGGCCGGTCGGTCGGGAAATCCAACGGCTCGCGCGTCAGGTCGCGCGGCGTGTCGGTGCCTTCGGGTTCGCGTTGGATCAGATCCTCCTGCGTAAGGAAATCGGTGACGTGGGGCAGATCGGCCATGTCAGCCGGTGCTTCCGGTGCCTCGGGCGGCTCAAGTCCCTCAGCCGCTAGCGCGAAGTCGAGCAGTCGATGGGTGTAGTCGAATGTCGGCCCAAGCACCTGCCCGCCCGGCAGATCCTTGTACGTGGCCGAAATGCGCCGGTCGCAAGCCATCGCACCCGTGTCGATCGGCTCACTGGCCCCAAAGCGTGGCAGGGTTGTGCGATAGGCGCGGATCAGGAAGACCGCTTCGATCATGTCGCCGCGCGCTTGTTTTATCGCCAATGCGGCGAGGTCCGGGTCGTAAAGCGACCCCTCGGCCATCACGCGGTCAACGGCCAGCGCCAGCTGCTCTCGGATTTGCGCAATGGTCATCTCGGCGATGCCGGTATCGCCCCGGCGTTCTTCGGCAAGCCAGGCATGGGCGTTATCAATGGCCCGCTCCCCGCCTTTGACGGCAACATACATGACCCTATCCCTCCGTTACGCGGGTTGACCGCGGCAGGCCCGCGACGCGCGCTCCGCAGGTGAAGAAGAAATCGAGGCCCAAGGGAAACTGTGCCCGGTTAGTCTGGAAGGCCGCGACCTCTGCCAGGTTCAAACGGGCCGTGCTCTCAATACCCGGCCCGGTCAGAACCGCGCCTTCGGCTTCCAGCGTAGGCACCTCGACAATCAGCGTCGCCGCGCGATCCGGATAGGCCGGGGTTCCAACGGAGTAGGCGCCAAGCGGCGCAAGCGCGCCCCATGTTCCAATGGCAAACACCGCATCCTTTGCCGCTACGAAGGGCGCACCGGTCTGGAAGGTGATCCAGTCGCGGAGCGCCTCAGTGTCGTGGGACGGCGCCACGTACAACGGCGTGGTCGGATCGCACAGCGTGACAATCAGGGTCGCTGCCGCAGCAGAGCAAGGGGCCGGAGCCGTTGCCCCCGCAATCTGGCGAATGCTTCCGGGGCGCGACAAGGCATCAAGCGCGGCGCGAAAAGCGTGCGCTGCATCCCGAGCAGGATCGGCAAGACCCCCGTCCAGAACAGCATTTTGCATCAACCCTCTCCTCGAACCATGGTGAAGAACTCGACTTTCGTCGCCGCAGCCTTTGCGGCCCGTGCCGCGCGCGCTGTTTGAGCGGCCCCCTCAAGGGGCGTCGTAACAAGGTCGTCGACACCGTCGGCAAACCCATCCTCAGCCATCGCATCCAGAAGCGCGGCCATCCGCGCGGCGTCTTTCGAGCGGCCTTGCACATAACCATGGCCTACCGCGCCCGAAGGCAGGCGTACCGAAATGCGCGTCACTGACATCTCTCCCAGATTGAAGGCGGCACCGGAGCCACCCGTCCGACCCCGCACCATGCTGGTGCCCACCTCCGGCACGCGCAGGATTGTGTAGTCTTCGATCGGGTGGGCCACAGCGAAGCGCTCGAACAGAGGGGCCAGCGCTTCCTCACCCGCCTTGGCAAAGATCGAAAGTCGGCGCTTGCGGGCGGCCACAGAGAGGGACAGATCAGATTGGGAATTCGACATCTTGCGGACTTGTCTATTTTTATACAACTATACAAACTTGCTATGGCCGAATCCGGCCCGAGTGCAAGCTTTGTTGAATGAAAGTTTCATGACATGGGACGCACTGCCCTTTGGACCGCCATCCGCGACACGCTGGTCCGTGACATCAGCGAAGGCCACTATCCGCCCGGTCAGCGCCTGCCGACCGAGGCGCAATTGTCTGAGCGCTTCGGCGTAAACCGTCACACCGTACGCCGTGCGATTGCAGACATGGCCGAGCAGAACATCGTTCACTCGCGACGCGGAGCCGGCGTTTTCGTTCGGCATGTGCCGACGCCGTACCGAATAGGGCGCCGCACGCGGTTTCGACAAAACCTGTCTGAGGCCGGGCGCGTGCCCGAGCGGCGTGTTCTGTCGCTGGAAACGCGGGGGGCCAACAAGCAAGAGGCGGGCGCGCTTGGTCTGGGCAAAGGCGAGCCCGCGCATGTTTACGAGGGCATCAGCCTGTCCGACGGCGCGCCGCTGGCGCTGTTCTGCTCTGTGTTTCCGGCGGCGCGCTTTCCGGATCTGCTGACTCATCTCGACGAGCAAGGATCGGTCACCAAGGCTTTGGAGAAACAGGGGCTTTCGGACTACACGCGCAAATCAACCGAGATCACAGCCAAAGCGGCCTCAAAGACGCACGCCACGCTGCTGGAGCTTTCGGTCGGCGACCCAATGCTGCGCACCGTGGCGATCAACGTCGACACGTCGGGCAAACCGGTCGAATTCGGAAGGACCTGGTTTGCCGCTGATCGTGTAACTCTGATTTTGGGCGACGGCCGAATTCAGCAAGTCGTTTAAACATAGTGAACACGACCATTGTCCCAAGCGCCGTATTGATAGAAAAAGTCGCCGTTCAGAAGGGCAAAAACTGGGTGTCGAGGGACGATATCTTGAGAAAGCCTCAATGGCCGAAGTACGACTGTCATTGCCGATGGAAAACCGGAGTTTGCTTTTTGAAAAGAGCAAGAGTCGCGGCTAAACGAATGTCGGTTTCTTGCGGACGTCATGACACCTTCGCCTATGCAGCGAACGTCCGCTCACCGCCCACTGACGCTAGTCCTCAGATTCCACCCGCCGTATCGGCCGCATCCCCTTTCACATTACGGCTCAGTTCCTTTGCCAACGTTGACCCCTTCGCCAACCTCCGTGCCAGGTTCTCGACAAATCCGGTGTAGCGCTCCTTTCCTTGGGCCATTGCAGCCTCTCGGAGGTCGTCTTGGACGGGAGGTATGGCGGACAGCCAAAAGCGGATGAAGAGCGCCAGCGCCTCGCCTGTTATTTCCTGATCACGCTCGAACCGCTCGATCGCCCTCATCATGCGATCTAGTCGTCTCACAAGGGCTGCTTCGCGCTGATCTGCCTCATCGGGCGTCAGAAAGGAGGCCAGCGCCGCCTCGACAATATGGGTCATTGGGACACGTCGGCTGGTAGCTGTGGCCTCAAGCTGGTCGAAGAGGTCGGGATCAAAGTAGACGTTGAGGCGGATTTTTGCCATCGGTTCTAATCCGACATGCCCAAATCGTCACTCGGGTCCATCGCGGCCATCCGTGCCACGGAGCGTCCACGTTCGAGAACTGTTTGGGCGGAAGCTGTTTTGTCTTGTGTGTCATCATCCAAGCCTTCGAATTCCGCCTCTCGTGCAGAAGGAACTGGCGCATTCTTCACTTTTTCCGGCAACTCATGCGCTCGATCAATGCCTCCTTCTTCGTCTTCGGCACTTGTGGCATCGGGGTCATTCGCAGGGGAGGCTATCGGTGTCATCGCGCTCCAATCATCCATCGGTGGTTTGAGTGGGGACTGCGCAATGCCAGTCGGCGGTTCAATCACGCGCGTCTTGAGTTGAGCATCGGCAAAGTATCTAACCTTTCGGGCGCGAATTGGCGGGGCGCCGGAGACCAAAACAATCTCATCGTCGGGCGGCAGTTGCATGATCTCGCCGGGAGTCAGTAATGCACGCGCCGTCTCCTGCCGTGAGACCATCAGGTGCCCAAGCCAGGGCGAAAGCCGATGACCTGCGTAGTTCTTCATGGCGCGTAACTCGGTCGTGGTACCGAGGGCATCGGATAGACGCTTCGCGGTCCGCTCATCATTTGTCGCGAAGGCGACGCGGACGTGGCAATTGTCGAGGATGGCGTTGTTCTGGCCATAGGCCTTCTCGATCTGGTTCAGCGACTGCGCGATCAGGAACGCCTTCAGACCGTAGCCCGCCATGAACGCCAGTTGCGTCTCAAAAAAGTCGAGGCGGCCCAAGGCCGGGAACTCGTCGAGCATGAACAAAAGCCGGTGTTGCTGCCTGGTTGTTACGAGATCTTCGGTCAATCGTCGGCCGATCTGGTTCAGGATTAGTCGGACTAATGGTTTCGTGCGCGAGATGTCGGACGGTGGCACCACGATATAAAGCGTCACTGGGCGCTCACCGGTGACCAGATCGGCAATCCGCCAATCGCAACGGGACGTCACAGCGGCGACCACAGGGTCACGGTAGAGGCCGAGGAAGGACATTGCGGTGGAGAGAACGCCAGAACACTCGTTCGGGGACTTGTTCAGAAGTTCGCGTGCGGCCTGTGCCACGACCGGATGCGGCCGGTCCCCCAAATGCGGCGTGTAGAGCATTGCGTTGAGCGTCGCGTTGATACTGCGCCTTGGATCGGAGAGGAAAGTGGCGACTCCGGCCAGTGTCTTGTCTTCGCCGGCATAGAGGACATGCAGGATCGCGCCGACCAGTAGGGAATGGCTGGTCTTCTCCCAGTGGCTGCGCCGCTCCAGGAGCCCATCGGGATCGACAAGTATGTCGGCGATGTTCTGGACATCGCGTACCTCCCGGACGCCGCGCCGGACCTCGAGTAGGGGATTGTAGGCGGCACTGGCCTCGTTTGTTGGATCGAAACGTAGCACGGGTCCGATCCGTGCGCGCCAGCCAGCGGTTAGCTGCCAGTTCTCACCCTTGATGTCATGGACGATGGCAGATCCGGGCCAGGTCAGCAGGCTGGGGATGACGAGCCCCACGCCCTTGCCGGACCGGGTCGGCGCGAAGCAGAGCACATGTTCGGGGCCGTCATGGCGGAGGTAGCTTCGGTCAAGCCGACCGAGGACGACCCCGTCCTCGCTGAGCAATCCGGCTGCAGTTGCGTCTGATGCCGTTGCCCATCGGGCCGAGCCGTAGGTGCTGACATCGCTCGCCTCGCGGGCGCGCAGCACCGACAGGAGGATGGCGACCAGGATAGCGGCAATTCCTCCTGCGCCCGCGATGGCGGCGCCTTCGACGAAGACCCGCGGGACGTAGGCGTCGTACCAATACCACCAGAGGAAGAAGTCCCAAGGTCGGTAGATGGGCCAGCCGAAGAGATCGGTCAGCGGCGGGCCGAGTGCTGCTTGGTGTCCGAGACGGAAGGCGACCCATTGCGTGGAGGCCCAAAGGAACGTGAGGACAACGAGGCTGACAATCACGAATTGTCCCCAGAGGATCACGGTGGCAGGCGCGGTGTCGGTCTGGCGCATGGGTGTTCCTTTCAATCAGCGGCTGAGGCCGCGACGGCGACCGAGGGTCCAATCAATACCACCACCCGAGCGGACCATTCCGGAGACCGAGCGTCCGAGTTGCCGGTCCAATTGCGGTGTCCAGGGAACGAGGGAGAACCCCAGCCCGTCATCGATCATGGCGAAGCGGCCCGAGGCGAGATTGAGGCGTTGGCGGTAGGTCCCTTCGACAGCGTCGCCCTCGTGGTGGCGGTAGCGGATCAGACCGGTCTGCGTAGCGAGCTTTGTTGCCTGCGCTTCCAGTTCGCGAGTCCGCAGCATGGAAAGGAGGTCGCGGGAGAAGACCACCCGTTTTCCCTGCCGTTGCGCCAGCCCCATGTCCACGAGATTGTTTGCGCGGCAGGCCATGGCCGTCCGCACCTCAGCCCCAAACCCTGATCCACTTAGCGGTACGCGATCACGAGCCAGTTGCAACCGATCGAGCCAGGTCGCGCCCTTGGCCCCGATCTGAGCGGACAGGTCCAGATCGGACCTGCCAACCAGTGCCAGCCGCGGTCGACCGCCCGCTTTCGGGGTCCACAGGCGCGCCTCGACGATGCCACCTTGGCCCGTGTCGCCGGTCGCCGCGATTTCTGGAAAACGTAGGTGATGAACACGCCCGTCAACCCCGTCGATGATTGCATAGGCCGTGTCGCGATGTTCGTCTTGCAGGCCCCTCTCGACGAGCCGACCGAGAATTGGGCTCGTGGGCGTGCCTTCGATAGCGAAGTCGAAATCCGCGCAGTCCGGGCCATTTTCCAGTGCGCGATGCATCGTCTTGATGATGTCGCCACGCAGGCCGAGATCGCGCAGTGTGTTTTCTGCCCCCGGCTTCAACTCCCAAACGGCTGGGAGGACGGGCGTCGCCAATCCCAATCGCTCCAGCTTTTGCGCGCGCCCGATCATCAGGCGGCGCAGCTCCGGGTTGCGGGGCTCTGGCGTTCCCCGGCGCAGATCGACAATGCGCGCATGATCGTCGGCCAAGGCGCGCAACCCGCGGTCAAGGTCGGTCGAGCGTTCGGTGGTGACCTGGCGTTCCAGGTCGCTGGTGATTTCGCGCGCGCTCCGGAGGCCGAGTTCGAGTTGCACAAGAACTTCGGCGCGCGCGCAGGCCATGGGCGATGTAGTCTCGTGAGATGACCAGGTCTCGACCGTCATCGGCTTTGCCGCGCACGAGAATGTGGACATGCGGGTTGTCGGTGCTCCAGTGGTCAACTGCCGCCCAGTCGAGCTTCGTGCCCAGGTCACGCTCGGCGCGAGCCATCGGGTCGCGGGTGAAGGCGCGCAGGTCTTCGAGTTCTTGGGCATCCTCGGGCGACACGATGAACCGGAAGTGATGGCGATCCTCCTCCCAAGTCGCCGAGAGTGTACGACCTTCAACCGTGTCGCTGTCGTGGCCAAAGAAATCGGCGCGTTGCCCGTTCTGGCTGACCCCGTCGCGTTGCAGATAACCGATGTGTTGGGCGAGCGGAGCGGAGCGGTATCGGGCCCCACGGTGTCGGACTACTCGAGCCTTTATGACGACGCGGCGGGAAGTGCGGGGGAGCCCTTTGGCGGTCCGGACAAAACGTCCCCGGCCGTCGGTAGCTCCGCGGCCTCCTGATCCACCGAAACCTTTCCCCATATGGCCGGTCTTTCGGGCCGCACGAATGACTTCGCCGACGAACCTAGTGACCCGGCGAGATGAGGGGTCCCTGTTTAGGATGCGGCCACGGCGCGGACGAAAATTGTCGTTCCGGCTCATGGCATTGATCCTTGCCAAAAGGCATCGGCACTACAAAAATCTTTTTTGATCAGATGCTTGCCGAAAAAGCCGGCACGGTTGGTCCTGAACCGGCACGGTAAATTGATCCAACAAACAACCGCATGCCTGGCCAGAGTGCCAGGCCTTTTATCTCGCAACTTTTCCGTAGAGATTTCGTGCTTCCCTTCACTCTGACGGAACTCGCCGGCGGAGCACGCTAGCCTGCGCGAGTGTGCGAACTTCATGCTCATGGCGTTTCCGATCGGCCGAGAGGCACAAACAAGCCGTGCGGAATATCGCGGTCATCGGATTGAGGGCCGGTTACAGCCTCGTCCATGGTCGCGATTGGAGTCGCAGCAAATGGCGGTGCCTCACGCCAGTCCTGCGGTCGCAACGGCAGTTCGTCAGCAAAAGTAGCATCCTGCTGCGCACTGATGATTGGCGCCAGAACGGCAAGGAAGTTGCGCGTTTCGGTGGGTAGGGAGCGTCCCGTGGCGAGATATTCTGCGTATCGCGCAGGTCCTGCATTGTAGGCCGCAAGGAAGCCCGGCGATCCGAAGTGGTCGTACATGGCGCGCAGATAGGCCGTTCCGGCGAGGATGTTTTCGCGGGGATCAAAAAGGTCATCTCCAAAGCCATGGTTCCGGCGCAAGTCGGACCAGGTGCCGGGCATGATCTGCATCAGACCCATGGCGCCTGCGCTACTGACGGCACGCGGATTGCCCGCACTTTCGACCTCGATCACAGCGCTGATCCACGCGGCTGGAACGCCAAACCTTTGCGCGGCTTCTGCGATGTGGGCGTCAAACGACTGCTGCTCGGCTGCTTCAGGCATGCGATCTTGTGCCATCGCCATCGTCGGTGCCACTGCAGACGGAGCGCACATGGTCAACACGAGCGCGGTGGTACAAGCAGAGCGATTGATGTCGGATGGGCGCACGCGTCCGCTGGTCGAGATCGCGATGGCGGCGATGATCGTGGTGATCCTGATCCTGCCGGTGACGGCGCTGTTCGGGACGGCGCTAGTGGTGACCTACGGCCTGCCTCTGACGCTCGAAACGGCAACCCTCGCCAATTTTCGCCAGATCCTGTTCGAGCAATCGGTGACCGCGCGCGCATTTGGCAATTCGACCCTGACCGCGGGTCTTGCCGCTCTGGTCATCGCGGCGGCCTGCGTGTTGCTGGCGCGGCTGCTGTCCGGGCCGCCGGGCGTGGCGCGCGGCATCGGGCGGGGCATCGCCTTTGCCGCCGAAATCACTTACGCCATCCCCGGCCTGGTGCTGTCGGTCGCATTTATCCTTACCTTCATCCGCCCGCTTCCATGGCTGGACGTGTCGATCTACAACACGCTTGGCATCATCTTCGGGGCCTATCTCTGCGCCTTCTTCGCGGTGGCGCTGAAGCCGATATCGGCGGCCTACCTGCAACTCGACCCGGCGCTCGACGAGGCAGCAAAGGTCGCGGGCGCGGGCTATTGGCGACGGCTTTGGCGGATCACGCTGCCGCTGCTGGCGCCTGCCGCCGCATCCGGCGCAATTCTCGTTTTCCTGATCGCCTATAACGAGATCACGGTCTCGGCGCTGTTGTGGTCGACGGGGACCGAGACCATCGGCACCGCGATCTACAACTATGAGAGTGGCGGTGCCACGACGCTGGCCTCTGCGATGGCGGCGGTGACGGTAGTGGCCAAGATCGGGCTTTTGCTGGCGCTCGACATCATGGGGCGCTGGCTGCCGCGCGGCGTGGTGCCTTGGCGGCCATAGCGGCTTCGGGGAGAAGCCAGCCGCCGGTCAACCGCAGGCCGATGGCCTCGCCCGCGCGCGCCGGGCGGTTCAGGTGGACCGGCAACGGCTCGGCCAGACCCTCCACGGCAACCAACGCCTCCCACAAGCCGCCGCGATAGAGAACCGAGAGGGTGCGGCCTGCGACGGCCCCCTCTGCACCCGGATCGGTCGCCGTGATGTCAGAGGGTCGCAGCATCGCGCTGCGCGGGCCGGTCTCGGCACCGTTCAGGACGCGCAGGAAGACGCGCTGACCTGCGATCAGGGCGGTGCCTTGCGCAATTTCGACCGGCAGAACGACGCCCTGTCCGATGAAGCGCGCAATCTCCTCCGAAGCGGGACGCTCGTAGATCTCCTGCGGGGTGCCGACTTGCAGGAACCGCCCCGCCGACATGACCGCCATCCGGTCCGCCACCGCCATCGCCTCGCGCTGATCGTGGGTGATGTAGAGGGTGGTTGCGCCAGAGGCCGCGTGGAAGGCGAGCAGCTCGCGCTCCATCGCGCCGCGCAGATGCGGGTCGAGATTGGCCAGCGGCTCATCCATCAGGATCGTGCGCGCGCCTTGCGCCAGACAGCGGGCAAGGGCCACGCGCTGCCGCTGCCCGCCCGACAATTCCGCCGGACGACGGGTGGCGAACGGCTGCAACGCGACCGTGGCGAGGTGTCGGTCGGCGGCGCGGGCGGCGTCATTGCGTGAAGCGCCGGCGGTTTCAATCGGGAAGGCGACATTACCGCGGACATCAAGATGCGGCCAGAGCGCGTAGGACTGGAACACCACGCCAAACCCCCGCCCCTCGGGCGGGACGTGCAAGCCCGGGCCGCTGACCGGCTCGCCGTGCAGGCGGATGCTGCCTGCATCAGCAGTCTCCAGCCCCGCGATCAGGCGCAGAAGGGTGGATTTGCCACAACCCGATGCGCCGACGATGGCGAAGAACTCCGCCTCGGCGATGTCGATGCTGAGGCCATCCACGACGGCTTGGCCGCCAAAACGCTTTGTCAGGCCGTCGATCTGAAGGGTCATGGCGCGTCATCCATTTGTTGCCGTTGCACTGTAGGGCCCATATTTCCGAAGGCCAATTGGCGATTAGCGATTAGCGATAGCAATGGGGCAAACGAGCCGAGGAGCCGCTATTTTCAGCAATTGTTGAGCCGTTCATGACGTTGTCCGCTAATCTGCACGGGGCAGGCGAACGGTAACTGCGATAGCATCGTGATCGGACAGGATAGTGCCGTCCTCACCGACTGCCGGGACCACTTTCGGCTCGGAGGCGACAAGGCCCCGGCTGAACAACCAGTCGATCTTGCCTGGAACCCGGCCCGTTGCGCGCGCGTCGTCGGGATCGAGAAACCGTTGGGTTGGCATATGGGGTACGTTGCACGTGGTCCAATCGAAGCCAGCAGCGGCCATGGTGTCGAACATCGGCTCGTGCGGCACGACATCAGACCGCTTCTGCGGATCCTCCGGCACCCCGGCGGTCCGCTCGGCCCAGCTGCGCGTCGAAGTGTTCACATCTCCCCCGATCAGGACGGGGGCAGAGGGATCATAGTGCCCGATCAATTCGACCAGTCGCACCATCTGGCCCGCGCGATGCGCCGGATCTGAATGGCTTTCCAGATGCACGCCCACCACAGTGACCGCGACCCCGTCGAGCATCACTTGCCCGCCGATGGCGATGCGCCCGCCCACCCGCGGCTCGCCCCGGGTCCAGCCGAACCACTTGCCCTCAGCCTCCAGCCGGAAGAGGACGGGACGGCGCAGCGCCAGCCGCGACAGAATGGCGTTGCCGTGAAACCCGATATTGTTGGCTTGCTCGGCGTGATCGGCGCGTTCGCCTTCCGTCCCAAGGTCCAGCTCGACGAACTCGACACCATAGGCGTAGGTCTGCCCAATAGCCTTCGCCAATTCCGCCGTACGGTGGGTGTTGCCAGTCCGGGCCATGCCTTTGTCGATCTCGGTCATCAGGCAGACATCAGCACCCTCGCGCAGCAGGACATCGGCCGTTTGCGGCAGATGGCGCAGGCGCTCGACATTCCAGGCGACGATGCGCATGGTCCCCTGCCCGTCCGGGCCAGCGGGCGACACCGACCCAACCTCGATCTGGGCGAGGGCGGGGATGGCGTCATGGGCGGCGCGAAAGCTGGCCATGTCATCTGGGCCGTCACGCAGGCGCGCGCGCGTCTGGGCGGGCACCTCTGTCAGGGCCTGGACGGTTTGCAACACGGGGCGATGGATCCAATTGGTCATGCGTCGATGTCCCTTGGGGGTGCGACACCGGCCTCTGCCACAAGGGCGGCGACCCATCCGACATCATCGCTCGACAACGTATCAATGGCTCCAGCCGCCAGCGCGTCCTTGAGGGAAGGACGCGGATCGAGACCTGCGAGCGTGATACGCTCGATCACGGTGGGAGAATAGGCGTGGCAGCGATTGACGACACCTGCTTCGTGCAGCCGCATCGCATTCCCTGCATCCCAGACGGACAGGTCGATGCACAACTCGTCAAGTCGGGCCGAGACCGCAACCTGCACCGGGTCGCCATGGCGGGCATGGACGATACCGCCGGTCGTGATCCCCGGTATCTGGGTCTTGAGCCAGCGCAGGCTCACATGGTCGAAGGAGATCATCATGACGCGCGCCCTGTCGGCAGGGTCCTCCAGCACTTCGGCCAACCGTTTGGCATAGTGGGGCAGATTGCGGCGTTCCTTGATCTCCACCTCGAAGCCCAGATCCAGATCGCGGGCCACCGCGAGGGCCTCGGTCAGGGTCAGGACCGGCTCGCCCGCGAAGGCTGGAGCAAACCAGCCGCCCGCATCCAGCTGGCGGATCGCTTCAAGGGGGATATCGGCGACTATCCCACTCCCGTCCGTTGTCCGGTCGACGCTCAGGTCGTGCATCAGCACGATCTCGCCGTCGGCGGTCAAAACCGTGTCGATCTCGGCGGTGGTGCCACCGTGGGCACGGGTGGCAAGGAAGGCGGCGACGGTGTTTTCCGGCGCGCCGACCGAGTGGCCGCGGTGGCCACAGACATGGACAAAGCCGTTGGTTGCGAAATCCCATTGCATTGAAGTGTCCCTTCAGAGTTTGCCCATGCCCGAGGCAAGGACATCGTCGCGCAACACGCGACCAGCCAGAAAAAAGACGATGAGCATGGGCACCAGCAGGATGAAGGTCACCACGGCGGCATTCGGGAAGATAATGCCGCGCCCGCCGAGGTAGGTCCACAAGATCACCGGCAGGGTCTGCACGAAAGGCGATCCGATGATGAAGGTCTTCTCGAATTCCTCGAACGATGACACGAAGGTCAGGAGGCCGCCGGCGATGAATCCGGGCCAAGCCAGCGGGATCAGGATGTACCGCGCAATCGCGCCCGGCCCCGCCCCTAGCGTGCGGGCGGCGGCGATCAGATCGTTGGGAATGGCCTCGATCGTGGCCGCGAGGATACGGATCATCAGTGGCAGTGTTCCGACAGTCTGCACCAGAATCACGCCGGAAACGGTATAGACCAGATCGAGGCGAAAGAAGATCGCGCCGATGCCCACAGCCACGATGATACCGGGCACGATCAGGGGGGCGAGGACGAAGACCTCCACAAAGCGCTTCATCCTGAATGGCAGTTTGGCCAGCGCATAGGCTGTGGGCAACGCAAGGGTGGCCGTCAGGATCGTGACCGCGATGCCGATGCCGATGGAGAGGCCAAGCGCGCTGACGATGCTTGGATTACGCAATGCTCCGGACCAATGATTAAGTGCACGCGAGGTTGGCAGGATATCGGGCGCGAACCAGCCGACCTGTGGATCGACTAGGGACCACAGCACCGTCACCAGCAGCGGCATCCCGAGAACGACGACGAAGGCCGCGCCGAGGCCCAGGGATATCCAGCGCCCATCCGCTTTGATGAAGGGCAGACGGTGATCTTTTGCCGCGGTTTGCGGGTGCTCGATGTTCATCGTTGTTCTCCACCAAAGACGCGCCGCATCCCCCGCGTTACACGGTAATAGGCCAGCAGGACCGAAATGGATATCAGGCTGAGTACCGTGCCCATTGCCGAGACAAGACCCCAGTTGTTGCGCTCGAACGCGTTGACATACATGTGGACCGAGAGCGGCAAGGGATAGACCGGCCCCAGAAGGTTCGGCACCGCATAGGCCCCCATCCCGCCGATGAAGGTCAGCAGGAACGCCGCGGTGATACCCGGCAAGGCAAGCGGCACCTGAATGCGCCAGAAGGTGGCGAGCGGCCCGGCCCCGAGGGTGCGCGCCGCCGACAGAATGTCCCGGTTGATCGAGGCCAGCGAGCCGCCGATGATCAGCGTCATTAAGGGCACGGCCTTCCACGATGTCGCGATGATCACGCCAATGGCCCATTGATCGCGCACCAGTTTCGGCAGGTCGATGCCAACGGGGGCCAGCACCCGCGCGGCCAATCCACCGCGATCAAACATGGTCATCACGACAAAGGCCGCGACGATGCCGGGCACGACCAGCGGCACCTTGTAAAGGATGTTGAACAACCGCTGTCCCGGATGGGTGCGCGCGAGCGCCACCGCCAGCGGCAGGGACAGGGCAAGACTGGCGAGGGTGGGAACAATCGCGAGGTAGGTGGAGAACCAGAGGCCGTCACGGTAGGCCTGCGTGGTTAAGAGCGCGCGGTAATGCTCCAGCGTGAAGCCTGTCTGTGCCCCACGGGTAAAAAGACCAAAGCCCCCCAGAAACGCCAGCAGAAGCGGCAAGCCGAAGAAAAGTGCCAGATAGCCTCCGGCGGGCAGGAGGAGGATGGGGACGGCGGCGCGGTGCAAGAGGCTCATGGAAGGGCCATTAGTTCCACCTCGCCCAAGGGGTGCGGCGGCGTCCTTGTGTTAAAGCTGACGCGCTGGCCCACGGCCGGAAGGGCCACCCCGCTTCCGGTATCGCGCATCCGAATTTCCAGATCGCCAAATGCCACGCGACATTCAACGCTGGCCCCCAGAAACGTCACTGAACGGACCTCGCCGGGGCCTTCCGGGTCGAGCACCATGGCGATGTCTTCGGGGCGCAACGAGACATGAGTGGCCTCGGCGGCGGCCTTTGCGATAATCGGCTGGCCCCAGGGCAGCACGGCTTGGCCGTTCTGTCGGACGACCGGTAAAACATTGGTTTGCCCCAGGAACTCTGCGGCAAATCGGGTGCGGGGTTGGCGGTAGAGCGCCACGGGCGCGCCTTCCTCGATGATCCGCCCCGCCTGCATCACAAGGATCCGATCCGCCAGCGCCATGGCCTCGGCCTGATCATGGGTGACATAGATCGCGGTGATGCCGAGGCGGCGTTGCAGAACCTTCAGATCGTCGCGCAACTGGTCACGCAGCTTGGCGTCGAGGTTCGAGAGCGGCTCATCAAACAGCAGGATATCAGGCTCGATCACCACAGCCCGCGCTAGGGCCACGCGCTGTTGCTGCCCGCCGCTCAACGCCTTTGGGTAGCGCTCCGCGAACGCGCCAAGGTCCACCAGATCGAGGGCGGCGGCCACCCGCGCATCGGCATCAGCGCGCGCGATGCCCCGCATCTTCAACCCGAAACCGACATTGGCGGCGACCGTCATGTGCGGGAACAGGGCATAGGACTGGAACACAAGCCCGATATTGCGCCGCTCGGGCGGCAGGGCATGGATCGCGCGACCATCGATCCGGATCTCGCCCCGGTCGGGCTGGGTGATCCCGGCGATAATCCGCATCAGAGTTGTCTTGCCGCAGCCCGAAGGGCCAAGCAGGGTGACGAATTCCCCGTCCGCCACGCTGAGCGACAGGGCGTGAAGGGCAGTGGCGTCGCCAAAGCTCTTGGCGATGCCATCCAGATGCAGGGTGCTCATGGTCGCACCCCCCGCACCGAACAGGTGTGAGGGGGCTGGAAGCAGGCAGCGATCATTGCTGAAGAATATCCACCACGAACCGATCCGTGGCGGCAGAGCTGACCACACCGGCGATCCGCGCGCGGCTGCGGGCGTTGAACAGATCGGTCGGGATCAACCGATCGGCCATGTCGCTGTCGATGGCCGCAGAGAGGTCCAGCCCGGTCCGGGCGGAGCGCGAGCCGTTGAGGCCGACCTTGATCACCTGCGCCTCGTCCGAGAGCAGGAAGTTCACGAACAAAAGCGCCGCCGCGACGTTGTCGGTGCCGGAGGGGATCATGATGCCGTCGCCGTCGCCGACCTGCCCACTTTCCAGAAGCGTGGTGCGTACCGTCGGCGGCAGCAGGCCACGACCGATGAAGTCAAAGGTTTGATCCTCCCACACGGTGCCGATGCTGGCCACGCCATTGGCGATCAGGTTCAGCGTATCGGTATTGCCGTTGGTGATTTCGACGAACTCTTCCAGCTCGGCGAAATAGGCCATCACCGGGTCAAGACAGTCACCTGCTGCCCATTCGACAGCCTGTTCCGGGGTCAGGGTGAAATCCTGCGCCTGGGCCACACATTCGCCTGAGGCAAGCCCCAAGATCGCGCTTTCGAGAAAACCGCCACCCGATCCGCCGCCCGCAGGCGAGGTCATCGCGAACTGGCCCGGGTTCTCGCGCGCCCAATCGAGGATGGCCGCGAATGTCTGCGGCACCTGCTCTGCCGCAAGGCTGCGGGTGTCGTAGCCGATGGCCGTCTGGTTGCGGTGAAACGGCACCACAACGTCGCCGTGGAAATACCCGCGCGATACAGTCGCGGCCTCTTCCGCGAGATCGGGCGCGGAGGGCAGCATCGTGTTCAGCGGCAGGTTCGCGATCACGCCGGATTCGTTGGCAAGGCGGACCTGGCCATTGGGCATGAAGAACACGTCCGCAGGCGACTCGCGCCCGGCTTCATGGGCAGCGATCAACTGCTGCACGCCGGCGGCGCCGTCGATGGAGACGTGGGTGACGGTGATGTCCTGATATATCGCATTGAAGGCCGGGATCAGGTTGTCCACGAACAGCGGGCCAAAGGATTCCGTGAAATCGTAGAAGACGATCTCCGTGCCTGTCGCGAGGGGCAAAAGGCTTGCTTCAAACGACCCGGGCGTCAATGTGGAGAAGTCGACCGGGCTTTCGAAATTGAACGTTTCGGCGCCGACAGGCTGCTGCGCGGAAACGGTCGAGGCGGCGATGACGCTGACAAGAAGCGTTGTTGAGACAAGGCGGGCGGTGACAGACATTTGCAAGATCCTTTCTATCAGCGCCCGCGCCTTGAGGTCATATGCCCAGAGCAAAGCCTGATGTCGTTGAAACAGGTGTGACAAAGCTTTAGCGCGTGCCAATGAACCTGAGGCAACGGGGCGGTAACAGTTTTTAAACATGCGCGGTTTGCCACCGGCGATGTCGGACGCGCAGGCGGGATGCCGCGCTGTCATCTTTTGTCACCCCTGCCCATTTCAGGACGAAATGCGAATTGCCGACCATCGGATGCAGCAGGTGCAGGCGCGGGCGGCGACCCTGGCCGGGATCCCGCCCCTACCCCCGAGGACCGGCTGAAAGTGTGGATGCACCATACCTTCTACGGATCGCTCATTCGCAGCCATGCAGGCCGCCACCAGACAGGAACCTTTGCCGCGCCCCATGCCAGACTTGTGGGGCACCTTGCGGCTCTGTCCGGGTGGCACAAGGGTTTGGCAGCGCGCTTTCAGTCCAGCCGCAAACCGGTGTATGCATCGAAGAGGTGGAGGTCATCGGGATCGAAACAGACCTCGACAGGATCGCCTTTGGACAGTTGGCGCTTGTCCGGTGTGACGATGGGCACCGTTTCGCCAGCAACCCTTAGATGGTGCAGGCGGGCATTGCCTAACTCCTCGCTCAGTTGATGCGTGGCGGTCAGCGTCGCGCCAACCATGCCGAAGCGCAACGCCTCGGGCCTGATCCCCACGACCACAGCCGCCCCATCGCGCAGGTGTTCCGAACGACCCGGCAACGCGATCTGCTGCCCGTCGGACAATAAAATCGTCCCAGCCTCACCCCAGTACGTCGCCGGAATGGTGCCCATGGAGGGAGAGCCGATAAAGCGCGCGATATACAGCGAGCGAGGCGTCTCGTAGACCTCTGACGGCGTGCCAACTTGCTGGATTTCGCCGTCGCGCATGACCACCAGTCGGTCGGCCAGCGTCATCGCCTCGACCTGGTCGTGGGTGACATAGACCGAGGTTGCGCCCACATCCTCGTGGATCCGCCGGACCTCGTGGCGCATCTGGACCCGCAATTCGGCGTCGAGGTTCGACAGGGGCTCATCGAACAGAAACACCGATGGCGACCGGATGATCGCGCGTGCCATGGCGACTCGCTGGCGCTGACCACCGGATAATTCACTCGGCTTGCGGTCCAGCAAGCCGTCCAGTTGTACCAGTTTGGCGGTTCGCTCGGCCCGGCGTCGGCGCTCGGCGCGTGGCAGGCCCTCGACCCGGAGGGAATAGGCGATATTCTCGGCCACGGTCATGTGTGGATAGAGCGCGTAATTCTGGAACACCATGGCGCAGCCGCGATCCTTTGGCTCCAGCCCCGACACCTCGGTCTCACCGATCTGGATGGAACCTGCGGACTTGTGTTCCAGCCCGGCGATCAGGCGCAGGAGGGTGGACTTGCCACAGCCAGAGGGGCCGAGGATGACGACGAATTCGCCGCCACGGATGTGCAGATCGACTCCCTTGAGAATGTCAGTCACACCGAAAGCCTTGCGAAGGCCCGAGAGGGTTATGTTGGTCATATCTGCCTGATCCAAAATACGATTGGCCGGAGGAACAACGCCCCCCCGGCCAATGCAGGTAGTCCGCCCGTGCGGCTTAGTTGGCGGCGATCATCTCGCGCATCTGGTCCGCAAAGACGCCAAGTGCCTCTTCGGCGGTCTGCTCGCCCAGAACAATGGATTGCCATACCGCGGGCTCTTCTGAGCGGATCGCGGGCATTGCAGGCGGGCGAGCACGGCCAAAGCCCACTTCCAGCTGGGTGTTGGCGACGAGATACGCGGGGTATTCCGCAATGGTTTCCTGCGCCAGATCGGTCTCGATGGCCCCCTCTACAATCGGCAAATAGCCGGTGCGCACGAAGACGAAGGCGTTGTTTTCCACGGTCGTGACATATTCGATAAATTCCCATGCGCCGTCCTGAACCTCCTGCGGGGCAGAAGCGACGATACCGAGCGTTGCGCCGCCGATTGGCGCGGCACAGACTGCCTGACAAGGCAGCGGCGCCACGCCGAGATCAAACGGCAGGTTCTCCAAATTTCCGGTCAAGCCACCGGTGGAGTTAAACTCGATCGCTGCCCGGCCAGTATCGAAATACTGATCGCCCACGTCCTCATCCAGCGCTGCCTCGAGTGAAGCCACGCCATGCACGTTTACCCAATCGGCAGCGTATTGATACGCCATGATGGACTCCGGCATGTCGATCTGCACCGCGTTGTTGACTGGGTCAACCCAGCCACCGCCAGCCTGGTTGGTCATCGCCCAACGCACCCATTGCGGCGGGGTCACAATGCCCCACTGCATCACGGTATCGCCGTCGCGTATCGTCAGCGCTCGCGCCAGCTCGGTCACTTCGTCCCAGGTTGTCGGCGGCGCATCGGGGTCGAGGCCTGCGGCGCGGAACAGGTCACGGTTGTAATACATGACAGGGGTGGAAACGTTGAAAGGCAGCACATACGACTCGCCCAGATAACGCGACGCATCGAGCGCGAAGGGACGAATGCGGTCCGTCAACTCAGCCCCTGCGGCGTCCAGATAGGGCTGCAAGGGCGCAAGCGCACCGCGGTCGGCAAAAAGCCCATAGCGCGTGATTTCCAGCATGACGAGGCCCGGCGCAGTGTTGCCCGCAATGGCAGCGGTCAGGCGCTGCGTGCCTTCGGTATAGTTGCCAGTGTAGACCGGGACGATCTGATAATCGCCCTGGCTTTCGTTGAACATCGCGGCCAATTCGTCGACAGCGGTGCCGTTGTTGCCGCTGAAGGCGTGCCAGAATTCAACCTGGGTTTGGGCATGACCGGCGGTGGCCGCCAGGCAAAGCGCAATGGCGCAAGTTGTCAGTCGCATGAGAAGGTCCCCGAGTTTGGTTAATTCCCAAAAACGGTAGCGAGGCAGCGTAACACTCCGATGACCGTTGTGTGATAAACGATGTCACGCGTTCGTCACGCAGTTGATACGTTCGGATGTGTAAGTCACTGAGATGACGCGCCTCAGCCCCTACCTGTTCGTTTTGCCCGCCTGCCTGATCCTGGGGCTCTTTGTCTATTGGCCGATCGTCTATTCCGTTTGGCTAAGCGTGCACCGCTGGGATTTCCTGATGCCGCAACCAGAATTCATCGGCGCGCGGAATTACGTTGTCATGCTGACCAGCGGGCAGTTCCAGAACGCGCTCTGGAATACCGTTCTATTCACATTGATTTCCGTGCCGCCGACGCTGGGTCTCGCCCTTGCGGTGGCGGTGCTCGTCGCGCCGCCTACTCGGCCCAACCGTCTTTTGCGGTCAGTCTACTTCATGCCGACGGTGATGTCGGCGGTCGCCATCGGCGTAATTTTCGACTGGATGATGAATACCGAGATCGGGACATTCAACCGGGTGTTGAACGCCCTTGGCTTGCCTGCGGTGCGTTGGCTCAGCGATCCGGATGTGGCGTTGTTTTCGCTCGCCATCGTCGAGGTCTGGAAGCAGTTTGGCTATTCGGTCGTGATCTATGCCGCAGCCCTTCAGGCGATCCCTACGGCGCTTTACGAGGCCGCACGAATGGACGGTGCACGCTCGTGGCACCAGTTCCGTGACGTGACCTTTCCGCTGGTCATGCCGACGACTTTCTTCCTGCTGATCCTGTCGGTCATAAACGGTTTCCAAGTCTACACCTTCGTAGAAGTGATGACCCAAGGCGGCCCCGCGCGAGCGACGGAGGTAATTCTTTATTACCTGATCCGCGTCGGCTTCGATGGTGCAAATGTCGGGCTTGGGTCGGCTGTCGCGTTGTTCCTCTTTGCCTTGTTGATCGGGATCACAGTTCTGAAAATCGTCACCATCGGGCGGAAGGTGCATTATGGCTACGATTGAAAGTGCGGCGGGCGTTGTCGTGACCCCCTCTGAACGCGGCGGCATGCGCGCGCCACTCAGAGTGCTGTTCCTAGGGTTTCTCGCTTTGGTCGTGCTTTATCCGCTATGGGAGATCGCCCGGATTTCCTTTCTGAATCCTGTTGAGGTCAACGCAGCCGACGCGCGCTTCTGGCCGCCGACCTTTCGCGCCTATGTCGAGGCATGGACAGGCGTGTCATTCCCGCGCTATTTCATCAACTCGGTCGTGGTCACGCTGGCCGTGACGCTGGGCAGCACGGTCACGGCGATTCTCGCGGCCTATGCCTTCGCGCGGGCCGAGTTCCGGGGCCGTGATCTGTTGTTTCTGGCCGTTATCGGCACACTGATGATCCCCAACCACATCACGCTAATCCCCAACTATCTGACCTTCGCGCGGTTCAACCTGCTCAACACGTTTGTTTGCCTGATCGTGCCTTTTCTCGCCTCGGGTTTTTCGGTGTTCTTCCTGCGCCAGCATATGCTGACGATCCCCCGCGCGCTGGACGAGTCGGCGCGGATGGACGGGGCGAGCACGGGAATGATCCTGCGCACGATCATCGTGCCGCTGTCTTGGCCCGCGATCGCGGTGGTGGCGCTGTTCGCGTTCATGGGCCAGTGGAACGAGTTCATCTGGCCGTTGCTCGCCACCACCTCCGACGATATGCGCACGATCCAGATCGGATTGCGCTACCTGCTGCGGGACCAAGAGGGGGCTTTGCCGGATTGGCCCCTGGTAATGGCGGGAACCATGATCACGCTGGTGCCGTTGCTGATCGCCTATGCCGTGGCCGAGCGGCACCTGATCCGGGGCATCACAATGGGATCGTTCCGATGACCGACATCGCATCACATCGCGGCGGTGCCGCGATCTGGCCCGAAAACTCGCGGCTTGCCTTCGAAGAGACAGCAAAACTTGCTGTCGAGCAGATCGAATTCGACGTGCAACTCAGCGCCGATGGCGTCCCCGTTATCTTTCACGACAGCGACGTCGCGCGTGTGACCGATGGCACGGGCCAATTGGTTAACAAGACCTTGGCCGAGATCAAGGCGTTAACGATCTCCAACGGCGGAGGACAGATCATGACCTTGGCCGAGGGGTTGGAATTGCTGGCGCCAACTCACCTCTTGCTGCGTTGCGAGATCAAGCCGGGGCCCGAGATTAGGCCCTATCCGGGCCTGCGCGAGGCAACAGTGGCGATGATCGCAGCCAATCGACTGCTGGATCGCACGGTTCTGACCTCGTTCCACCTGCCGACATTGGCCGCGCTGGCGGATGAGCGGGTGGCAGCGAAAGACCTGATCTGGCTGGTCGCCGATCCGATCATGCGCCTGACCTCGCCAGAGGCGGTGGCTCATCTCGCACAAACATCCGGGATAGATCATGTCGCGCCGCACCATCTGTCGCTACGCGACGGGATGCTGGACATGCTTCGTGACAAGGGGCTGACCGTTGGCGCCTTTGCAGTATTGGAGGATGAAGCGATTGTCTGGGCGCTGGAAAACGACCTTTCGGTGTTCACAACGGATCGCCCCAACTCGGCGGTGGTGATCCGAGATCGATTGGTGCGCGGCACTGGTGCCTGAGGGCACTTGGCGAGCTAGGGTCGACGCTGCAGAATGCTCCTGTGCCGAAGGCAAACACCTCGTCTGAGAGTTGCCTGCATCACAGGCATGCAGGACACTTCAACCAAGGACAATGGTCCGGGATCCGAAGGATGCACCCGGAAGAAGCTTGGTCCGCTTGAACTGTCTCGCATCCTTTATGGAGAACGAACCCGCCCCCAGCCGCCAAGTCAGTAGTGTCGCCGAAGGGCCCAACGGTGGCAGCACTGGAAGCTGCAGCCGAAAAATTGTGATACGGTCTTCCGAGAAATGTTCAGGGGTTTTCGTTGCAATTCGCTCAGATCGCATTGTATGCGGCAGCCAAGTTGCGAACATCTGATTGCAGGAACGGATGCCGATCTTGGCCATGCGGGGTTTCCACCGACCGTCCTGTCAAAAAGCTTCATGCCGTTCGAAGCAGAGGAGGGATTTGGCAATTAGGCGTTTTTTCAGCAAATTCTCTGCCAGCAAGCGGACGCCCACCCATAGGACTTGTTTTATGATCAGCCAATGATTGTTGACAGAGTGCCACCCTCTCATGCCTCCGCGTCGTGCGACTGAAATAGACGAAACTCCATCGAGCATGCATCCGGTGCGCCAAGCCCACCTGAAACGTTCGAACGATTTGTAGCTACCTTTCTTCGTTTTCGATCGCTAAATTCCTCAGAGCTCCCAGTCAAAAAGGTATCTTCCTGAACTGAAGTATCGGGAATTGAATAGAACGCTCCTCCGCTACCAGTTCACCTACTAAAAACAACACCTTACCAATATCGGCGCGCGAACCATGTCTCGAAATGATGTGTGTGGGTGACATTTGGATGCCAAAGTTACTGCGTGAGTCGAGACAAGAACCCACACTTTCAGAACGCTGCATGCCTACAGTGGCAACATACTTGAAGGAAGTTCTTGGATATACCGAGGTTGCGCGGCACCACTGAAACAGTCCACCACAGGCCAGAAAACGGGCAATCATTTGGGGTCATGACTTTCCGAGCAATGGGCCCTTCCGGGACAGATGAACCACTTCAGGACAGACCGGCCCATATCCCGCGCTCTTCAGCAGAGCAGGTCAATGCCTTTGATGCATGCGCTTTTCGCATTCAAAGCTTCTTGATTCCTTGTCGCCAATCGAGAGATTTTCTTGAAGAGATGTTCGAAACGGCAATTGGATAAATAATGATTCACCATCCCTTCATATATTTGTAAGGATCGAAAATTGGGGCCGGTCCAGATCCCCGTCGTCACGATTTAGAACGATCAAGCCAGACATCTCTAGAAGGAAAGAATTCCAAATTCCGAACACGTCACATCCAATTATTTCATTCCGGATCGAATGTTCTTCAGAATGCACTCATGGAAAAAAATGCTTGAGAAGGCTTTGGATTTCTCTATCACTTCATCAGGTGATCGCCTGATCGACCCGGGCGCTGGACCTGTGCTTGCCATGAAAAGGGAAAGGTCAATGGAAAGTGACCGCGGACAAGTCAACTGAAGCGGAACCACATCAATCACAGGGGCTTGCCGATCTTGGGAACTGGCGGACGAAGCCGCACAGCGACTGGGCGTTCTCGAATGTGGACAAGCTCGTGCCGGTGGCTTCCATCAACTTGGAAACCTCGCGCCCGACAGCCCCGGAATTCGGATCGCTTCTGACGGATGAAATAGAAACCGGTGATGGCAGGACGTCGATATCTTGCGCGCTGCGGGATCTGGACACGGACATCGTGCTTGCGTGCAAGGACGGTATCCCTGCTGCGCTCTGGACCGCGCCTCATGCGGATGCACATGCGCCGCATCTTGCATTTTCGGTGTCCAAATCAATCACCGGATTGGCTGCAGGTGTGGCATGGGCTGAAGGGCACCTGGATCTCGACGCCGTCATCGTGACCCTTGTTCCCGAATGTGCCGGTTCCGGTTTCGGCGATGCCACGGTCAGGAACCTGTTGGATATGCAGGTGTCCCTGGACATCGACGAAACCTATGCTGGCACATCGGGCTTCGGCGCACGCTATTGCCGGGCAGTACTGTGGGATCCACCCGAACCGGGCGAAGAGATCGACCATTTCGGTCTGCTGACCACCATTGGAAAAGGCGACGAGGATCATGGCGGGCCGTTTCGCTACCGTTCGGCAAATTCGGACATGATCGGCGTGGTTCTGGAGCGCGCGGTCGGACAGCGCTTCAACCGGTTCGTGTCGGACGTGCTCTGGGAGCCGATGGGCGGCGAGGGCAAGGCACATGTCACTGTCGACCGGCGCGGCATGGCGCAGTCCGCCGGCGGCATTTCCTGCACGGCGTTCGATCTGGCGCGGTTGGGAGAGATCATGCGCTGTAACGGCGCGGTGGGCGGGCGCCAGGTCCTGTCGCCTGCCTTCGTGTCCGACACGATCCATGGCGGCGATGCCGCCGCATGGCGGGACGGCGATTGGGGTGGGTTGCTGCCCGGTCATCGTTACAGAAACCAGTGGTATGCGCGCGGCGATCGGGACGGCTGTGTTTATGCAAAGGGCATCCACGGTCAATGGCTTTACATCAACCCCCGGCACCGCGCGACGATCGTCAAGTTCTCCAGTCAGGCGGCGGCTGCCGACCCGGAGCTCGACGCGGCGACCCTGCGGTTGCTTGACGCCATTGCCGAACGCCTCTGAGGTGTCACGCCCTGCATCGGGCAGCAAAAACCGCATGGAATTGCATTCGAATCTGGCACGCCCGATGCGTATCGTATCGGCGGCCACGCTCGGGATGCCGCCGTGCCCGTTGTTCGGGTCCGACGCCATTTGCATTATGGAAACCTTGGGTCTTTCGTCGGATCAATCCGTGTCGGTGACACTGCGTTCCCGCGCTTTTTACTGGTGGGACGCGATGAGGGGCGGCATGGATCTTGATCCGCAATGAAAACGAATGCAAAACAAGGAAACAAGGGCGCGTGTTCGTGCTTTCTGCCCATCATCCCACCCGAAAGGACATGTGAATGACTGAAGGTCCGGTATCCGCGAATGGTGTCACTTTTCTTCGCAAGCCGAAGGCCGTCACGTCAGGGGACATGTCCGAGATCCGGAAGACGGTGAGCGACGTGATCGCCGCGGTGCAGGACCGAGGCGACGCAGCCGTGCGCGAATACGCCTCGAAATTCGATCGCTGCGACCTGGCGGAATTCGAGGTATCGACGGCCGAACGGCAGGCAGCGCTGGACAGGCTGGATCGTCAGACCCGCGCGGATACCGAATTCGCCATCGCCAATGTCCGGACATTTGCCGAGGCGCAACTTGCAACGATGCAGCCACTGGAAATCGAGATACTGGACGGCGTCCATCTGGGCCATCGGATCGTGCCCATCGAGCGGGTCGGCTGCTATGTGCCGGGCGGCCGCTATCCGCTGCTGTCCGCCCCGGTGATGACGATCGTCCCGGCCAAGGTCGCTGGGGTCGACGAGGTGATCGCCTGTTTGCCGCCCAACGCGCATGAGGCGATGATCGCCGGGTGCCACCTGTCCGGCGCCGACCGCATCTTCCGCATCGGCGGGGCGCAGGCGATCGCTGCGATGGCGGTCGGGACCGAGACCGTGCCGCCGGTGGACAAGATCGTGGGCCCGGGAAACGCCTTCGTGAACGAGGCCAAGCGGCAGGTTTTCGGCCCGGTGGGCATCGACCAGTTGGCGGGTCCGTCCGAGATCTACATCCTCGCCGATCACACCGGCGACGCCGAGATGATCGCCACCGACCTGCTGGCGCAGGCCGAACATGACGTGCGCACCCGCGTCGGCCTGATCACGACCGACGCCACGCTGGCCGAGGCTGTGGAGCGCGAAGTCGAACGCCAACTGACCGAACTTGCCACCGCCGAGACCGCCGCTCAGGCATGGGAAGACCAGGGCGAGATCGCCGTCTGCGCGGACGAGGCGGCGATGATCGCCTATTCCGATGTCATCGCGGCGGAGCATCTGCAACTCCATACCGCCGAACCGAAAACGCTCGCCATGAAGTTGCGCAATTACGGGTCGTTGTTTATCGGCGAAATGGCCAGCGTGGTCTATTCTGACAAGTGCTGCGGAACCAACCACACGCTGCCCACCATGGCTGCCGGGCGCTATACCGGCGGTCTTTGGGTCGGGTCCTACGTCAAGGTTGTCACCCATCAGTGGATAGAACCCGAGGGCGTGCGCCGGGTTGCGCCGCCCGCCGTACGGCAGAGCGCGAGCGAGGGGCTGGACGGGCATCGGCGAGCGGCGCAATTGCGGCTGGATCGCCTGCAATCGAACGACAAGTAGGGACGCGGCCGGGTGGCATCACCGACCGGCCGACTGCCCTTGTTCGCGGATTAGGTGCGCGCCTTCTCGAACGCCGCCCAGGCGGATTCGAATGCCGCGAAATCGAAGCCCGGTTCACGCGCGGGCACGAGAACCAGGCGTTCGGTCTGCTGCATCTTCCCGATCGCCGCTGCAAGCCCATCGACCACGTCCGGCGGGATCACCACCGCGCCGTGACGATCAGCATGGACCAGATCGCCGGGGCGGATTGCAAGGCCGAAGATCGTCACCGGGGTGCCTATGGTCCGGACATGGACGAAGCCGTGGCTTGGTCCGACGGAACCGGCGACGACCGGGAACCCCTCGGCCAAGTCGCCGAGATCACGCATCACTCCGTTGGTCAGTGCCCCGGACATGCCGAACCCCTTGTGAATCGTGGTGTTGACCTCGCCCCAAAACGCGCCGATGCAATCCGGAAAATCGACATCCTCGATGACGGCGAGCGACGGTTTGGGGCCCTCGGCCATCGCCTTGTAGTAGGCCATCCGCCGCGCACGGATCACGTCCGCGGGCTCGGACGGGGGGGCCAGAGCGGCGATCTGCGCGGTCACGGCATAACCTACCATGGCGCCGGCGGCAGGGTCGGCGGCGAGCATCGTGCCGCGTGTGAAATCGTCGAAGCCGCGCTTTCCCTGCGCCACCTCGATGGCATTGCAGACGGTAGGCGTGTCGACACGGCGCAGAAGGTCGATAAGGTCCGGGGTCATGATCTCTCCAGCCAGCGGCGCAACGCCGCCGTAGTTTCTACGGGTCTTTCGAGCGTGGGCAGATGGCCGGCGCCATCAATGATCGTGAGGGTCGAATTCGGCAAAAGCCCATGCATCAATTCGTGCCGCGCGACGGGACAAAGCTGATCCTCACGCCCGCAAAGCACGAGGGCCGGTCGATCATAACCGCGAAGCGTCCCTGTCTGATCGATCCGGTCGCGAAGGGCGACAGACTGGTTCACGAAGATTTCGGGCCCGAGGCTCAGCGCCATGTCCATACACAGGTCGAGCAGAGCCTGGCGAGCAGGGGTGTCGCCCAGGTAGTTCGGCTTCATCTCGTCGCGGATGACTTCGGCCAACCTGCCGGCACGGACTTGGGCGATCTGGGAGGCACGGCGGGTTTTGACGGCGTCGGCCTCGGGAAGCGGGTTGGTGTCGAGCAAGGCCACGCGGTCAATCCGCTGGGGAGCCTGGCGGATCATCTCCATGGCCACGATACCGCCCATCGAGAGGCCAACAAGGGCGAACCGATCGGGCGCATCGTGCAGGACCCGTGATGCCATGTCGCCGATCATGTCCTCGTGACGGCCGAAATTCAGGACTTCGCCCCCCAGAGCCGATAGCTGCGGACCGAAGAGTCGGTCATCGCACATCATTCCGGGCAAGAAGACCAGCGGCAGGCTCATGGCGCGCGCCCAGCGCCGTTCGAAAGCGCGCCATGCTTTGCATGGGCGATATCCGGATCAACCCCACTGTAGCCCGCGAAGGTGCCGAAACCGCAATCGCTATCGACGATCACCCGATTGGCGCCAACGACGATCTGCGTTTGCGGGAGTGAGCCGACGTGAGTGGTCATGATGCTGGTCAAGGGAGGTCTTTCGAAACGTCACGATTTGAACGGTGGGCCGGATGCTCAGGTCGCGTCCGGCCCGCATTGCCAATCGATCAGCCGTGCCAGGTGGCCCCGGCGGGATCGTCGGTGGCGACAATATGGTAAAGGGCCGCCTCGCCCGTCATCGAGGGAACCGCGGAATGGGCCAGGTTCTCCGGCACCGACATGGTGTCCCCCGGAGCAAGCGTCACATGGCCGCCATCCCAATCGACGCGCCAGTGCCCCTTGACCGGCATCAGGACCGAGGGCCTGTCATGGCTATGCTTCTGGTCGGTTGCACTGTTGCGCGTGATGAAATCGACCTCGAAGCCGGGCTTGTCGCGGATGATGCCGTTTTCGCCGATCACCTTGACGGCCTTCTCACTGGCCAACGCGAGCATATCGAGGTAGCGCCGCACATAGCCGCCGATCACCTGCATCGCGGTCGGGCAATCCACCTTGGCCACTTCTTCGCGGGTCAGGAGAGGCATCGGCTTCACGCCATCGGGCAGGTTTTCGCCCTTCTTGGAATCGTAGAGCTTGCCGTTTTCGCCGAGGATCAGACCGTGGGCCTTGGCATCCTCGATCACATGCGGTGCCCAGATCACGCCGCCGCCGGCATCGTCGCCGCCGAGGATCGCCATGATCATCCCGTAATCGGTGCCGATATTCTCGAACCCGCGGAAGATGTTGGTGGGGATGTTGAAGATGTCGCCCTCTTCCATGATCACCTCGCCGGCATCGCCCTTCTCGCCCCAGAAGAAGCGCCAGCGGCCCTTGAGGACGAAGAAGACTTCCGCGGTTCGGTGGTTGTGCATCGAATTGCGGCATTTCGGCGGTTGGCCCGCCGCGCCGATGTTGAAGCCGTGCGGGATGGTGATGTGCACGTGCTGATCGGGGCTTTCGGAGACGCCGCCGCCGATGATGGTGAAATTCTCCTTCTGGTCGGAGCCGGGCGTGTGGGCATCGATGAAGGCGGTCTTGCAGGGCATCAGGTCGCCATAGCGGACGATGCGGGATTCCATTTCCTGTGGGGTCATTTCGGGTCTGCCTTGATGGTAGGTGTATTGCGGGATCGACTGTCGCGCGGGACTGCGCCGCGCGCCCGTCCCGGCGGCCGGTTGTTGAGGCGTCGCGCCCGCCGACTGGCAAGCCAGCCATGGCGGGGACGGAGAATGCGTGCGGTCGCCGTCAAGATGCAGCACCCTCGTGCAGAAGGATCTGTTTCCAGATCGCGACCTCGTCCCAGAGGCTCCATTCCCGACGCAGACCGCGGGGGCCGAATTCGGCATGGGTGAACCCCATGATATGCACGGGTGCGTTCGTGGGCGGGCCGAAACGGCCATAGCCCGTGTGCGTTCCATCGAGGCTCCAGCGGATCGCGGCGCGGTCCGGTTCGCCCTTGTCGGAGCGGCCGATACGGTGGTGGACCTTGAAGGCCGCGTCGGGGAAGGCGGTGCGCAGTTGCATCCACTCGGCCTCGGCGAAGGCGCGGGTCCAGCCCGAGACGCCGCCGGCATGGCGGATGTGGCAGGCGCGGTCGTAGACCTCGCCGATGGCGGCGACGTCGAAATTCATGATCCGGGTCAGCGTGTCGGCGAGCTTTTCGCCCAGTTCGTGATCGTTGCCGGAGCCCGAATAGGGACCGGGCCGGTCCTGGTCGGCCGTGAACGGGCGGGTGGCCTTGTCGGGCCCGCCTTCGTTCGTGATCATCGTCGCGGCCCAGTCCCGAGGGCTATGGCCCAACTGCTGCACCATGTCGGAGGTGTCGTAGCAGAGCCATTCGTCGGTGATGACCTCATTCTCGACGAAGCAATCGGCAATGCAATAGGCGGATGCCACACGGCGCGTGGGCGCTCCGAAGATGCCGTGGCCGGTATGGGTGCCGGTGATCATGACGCGATGGGACGACAGATGCCCGCCATTCGCGCCTTCACACCAGATCACGTCATCGGCCAGAAGCTGCTTGTCGGGGAAGGCCGCCTGCGAGGCGAGGGTGTCCTTGATGACTTCGCCATTGCCGAGGATCAGGCCACCCGTGTTGCGCATGACGATGTCGCGGCCATAGTTTTGATGCAACGACGCCATCTTGCGTTCTTCCCAGATCTCGTGGGTGACGCCGATGATGTAGTCGGGAAGGCTGGCGTAGCGGCTCATGTCGTCATTCCGTGCAGATGGATCTGTTTCCAGATCGAAACCTCGTCGATCAGGGTGAATTCGCGGCGCAGGCCCCATTCGCCCCATTCGGCGTGGGTGATGCCCATCACGTGCACCTCGGCGCCGGTCGGCGCGCCGAAATGGCCGGGTCCGTCATGTCCGCCGGTCAGTGACCAGCGCACGGCGGCCCGGTTCGGCGTGCCCGGATCGCTACGACCGATGACATGGTCGATCCGGAACTCGGCCTGCGGGAAGGAGGAGCGCAGGCGCATCCAGTCGGTCTCGGCGAATTCCCAGGACCAGCCACCGCGGCTGCCCCAATGTTCGGTCCGCACGGCGCGATCGTATTCGCGGCGGATCACGGTGAAATCCTTGTCCATGATCCGCTGCAGGATCGCGGCCAGCTTCGCGCCCCATTCGTTGTCGTTGCCTCTGCCGGTATAGGGGCCCTGGACATCATCGCGCGGATGAAACGGCTTTTGACAGCGCTCCGGTCCGCCCTCCTGCTCGATCTGCCAACGCGCATAGTCGGACGGATCCCAGCCCAGTTGCCGCGCGATACCGCCTGCGTCACGGATCAGCCATTCGTCGTCGATCACGTCCGCCTTCGCCGCGCAATCCGCGATCGCCCGGATTTCGAACCGTTTGCCCGTCGGCGCTCCGAACGCGCCATGGCCGGTATGGGTGCCCCAGGTCACGAGCCGGTGCGAGGACAGGTAACGCCCGTCTTCCGGGCCCTCCGACCAGATCACGTCCTCTCCCAGCAAATGGCGATCGGGAAATTCCGCGAGTGTGGCAAGGGTGCCGTCGATCACGCCGGTATTGCCCCTGACCATTCCGGACGGGAAGCGCATCGGGATGTCCTTGCCGTAGTAATGATGCAAGGTGGCAAGCCCCCGCTCTTCCCATATCTCGTGCGTGATCTTCAGGATATAGTCGGGCAGGTCTTTGAAGTTGTTCGAAAAATCTCTCATTCGCATTGTCCGGTTCCAAGCAGTATCTGTTTCCAGATCGCGGTTTCATCGATCAGTGTCCATTCGCGGCGCAGGGTCGGATCGCCGGTGCCGAACGGACCCCATTCGGCGTGGCTCATTCCCATGATGTAGACGTCGGCTCCCGTCGGTCGTCCGAACCGGCCCCAGCCGGAATGCCGGCCATGGAGCGACCAACGCAGCGCCGAGCGGGGTGGCATCAACGGATCGCTCCGGCCAATCACGTGTTCGATGCGAAACGCGGCATCGGGGAACGCCGCGCGCAGTCCCATCCAGAATTGATCCGCCTCGGCCCAGCCCTGTGTCGTCACGTGACCCGGGTAGTGCAGCCCGACGGCCCGGTCGTAGTGGCGCGGGATCACGTCCATGTCGCCGTCCATGATGGCCTGAAGCAGCTCGGCATGCTTCGCGCCCCATGGATCGTCGTTGCCCTTGCCAACATAGGGACCGGCGACATCGTTCTCGGGCGTCATCGGCTTGACGCAATGCTCCGGCCCGCCCTCTCGCGCGATCAGGTCTCGGGTCCAATCGACGAGGTCGAAGCCCATCTGGCGCACGACGGCCGATTGGTCGCGCACCAGCCATTCGTCGTAGACTGCGTCATCCCGGATCGCGCAATCGGCGAGGATCCTGTAGGTCAGCCGTGCGCCGGTCGGAGCGCCATACATGCCCGGCCGGGCATGGGTCGCGGTGCACACCAGCCGATGCGACGACAAGAAAGCATCCGAGGTGCTGGTCGCCCGGTCCGGGTCCTCGCACCAGATCACATCCTCGCCCAGCAGCTCGCGATCGGGAAATTCGGCCAGGGTCGCCATCGTTGCGGCGATCACCCGGCTGTTGTCGATCAGCACCGACGCAGGGGACCGGACGATCAATCCCGGCGCGTAGCGGGTTCGCAAGGACCCGATCTTCCGGTCCTCCCAGATCTCCTTTGTGATGCCGATGATGAAATCGGGGACATCGCGCCATCGTTGTTCGAACCCGTGCATGACTCAGGCTTCCTTCCTTCTTGTGCTGTTGCGTAGCACGAGTTCGCCGCGGATCGCGGTGCGTTCCGGCAGCAGGTCTCGGTCGTCGATGCGGCTCAGCAATGTCTGAACCGTCTTTGCGACCATCTTGTTGATCGGTTGGCGGTAACTGGTGAGGTCGTAGGATGGCCAGCTGGCCAGCGGCACATCATCGAAACCCACGACCCCGACATCCCCGGGAATACTGAGTTCGAGTTTGAAGCGCAGCGCATCCATGACGGCGAAGGCCATGTGATCATTCGCCACGAAAACGGCCTCGGGACGGTTGCGGCCACTGAACATCTCGAATGCGGCGGCGCGCGCCTGCGCATAGTCGAAGCCGCCGACTTCGCGCGCGGCCAACTTGACACCGGCTTTGGCAAGCCCATCGTGAAACCCGCTTTCCCGTTGGCGCTGGGTCGAGGCGCCCTCAAACCCGGCAATATAGCCGATCTCCCGATAGCCGCATTCAACCAGATGCGTCGCCACGATCTCGCCGCCCAGTCGGTTGTCGGTGGTGACGGAGCACAACCTTTCGTCGTCCTGTTCGCGGTTGAAGAGCACGACGGGAATGCCGTGGTCGTGGCACCGCTTGGCAAGACTGGAGGACATCGACACCGAGGCAAGGACGATCCCATCCACCTGGTAGTCGAGGATTTCCGTCAAGACGTCCTGAACGTCGCCGACAGTCGGCGACGCCATGAAAACCAGAACATGATAGCCCTCCGCCTGCAGGGCGACAGACAGCTTCTGGATCGCCTCCGGATAGAATTGGTTGTCGAGATAGGCCACCACGAGGCCGATGATGCGGCTCTTGCCGGTGATCATGGCGCGCGCCAGCGTGTTGGGCCGATAACCCAGCTCCTTCGCGGCCTTGAGAACCTTCTTGCGCGTGCTCTCTGACGCACTTGCGCCAGGCGAAAACACCCGGCTGACCGCGGATTGGCTGACGCCCGCACGCTTGGCGACTTCGAGGGAGTTCACACGATCAGGCATCAGTCGGCCGTCCAACCCCCGTCCACGAGAAGAGACGTTCCAGTGACCAGTGCCGCAGCGTCCGAAGCGAGGTAGAGCACTGCGCCCATGATATCTTCGACCTCGCCTATGCGCCCAAGCTTGATCTTCTCCGCGATCCACTGCGCGCGCTTAGGGTTGTCGAAGGTCGCGGCCGTCAGCGGCGTCCGGATGAAGGTCGGGCAGACGGTGTTGATGCGGATACCCTTTGGCCCCCATTCCACTGCCATCGACTTCACCATGCCTTCCAATCCATGCTTGGAGGCGGCGTAGACGGCGCGGTCGATCCCGCCGACATGGCCCATCTGGCTGCTGATGTGAATGATCGAACCACCGCCGGCCATCCGTGCCGCCGTTCGAGAGGACAGGAAATACGCCGCCCGCAGGTTCAGCCCCATCACCGCATCAAAATCCTCTGGGGTCGTGTCGAGCGCCGGGGAATGGCGTGCCATGCCGGCCGAATTGACCACGATGCCGAACGCGGCCTGTCCAGCCAACGCCGCTTCGAGGGCCGGAAGATCGCCCATGTCGAGCACCAGCATCTCTACTGAGTGCCCCGCGTCGCCAAGGGCGCTGACGGTGGCCTGTAAGCGATCCGCCCCGCGCGCCGCGCACACTACATGCGCCCCGGCCTCGGCCAACGCGACGGCGCAGGCCTGGCCTATGCCCGAAGAGGCACCGGTCACGAGGGCGCGGCGTCCGTCGAGCCGGAAGCTTGGGGTCCGTGGCAGGTTCACTCCGCCGCCTCCCTGTGGGGCGCGCCCTCGCCATAGGGGACGTTGACACCGCCGTAGCGGCGCACACGGATATTGCATTGCTCCGCGTGCCCCACGAAACCCTCCAACATGCACAGGCGCGAGCCGTATTCGCCGATCATGGTCGCGGCTTCGTCCGTCAGCACTTTCTGGTAGGAGTGGGTTTTCAGGAACTTGCCGACCCAAAGACCACCGGTATACCGCCCGGCCTTTTTCGTCGGTAGCGTGTGGTTGGTGCCGATGACCTTGTCACCATTGGCCACGTTGGTACGAGGCCCAAGGAACAGCGCGCCGTAGCAGGTCATGTGCTCGAGGAACCAGTCGTCGCGGTCGGTCATCACTTGGACATGCTCGGACGCGATATCGTCGGCGACCGCCAGCATCTCGTCATAGGTGTCGCAGACGATGACCTCGCCGTATTCTTCCCAACTGGTGCGGGCGGTGTCGGCGGTGGGCAGGATCGCCAGCAGGCGCTCGATCTCGGCCATGGTATCGCGGGCGAGCCGTTCGGAATTGGTCAGCAGCACGCAGGGGCTGTTGTAGCCATGCTCGGCCTGGCCCAGCAGGTCGGTGGCGCAAAGCTCGGCGTCAGCCGCGGTCTCGTCCGCGATGACCATTGTCTCGGTCGGACCGGCGAAGAGGTCGATGCCCACGCGCCCGAACAGTTGCCGCTTGGCCTCGGCGACGAAGGCATTGCCTGGGCCCACCAGCATGTGCACCGGCTCGATCGTTTCGGTGCCGATCGCCATGGCGCCGACGGCCTGGATGCCGCCCATCACGTAGATCTCGTGCGCGCCGCCCAGATGCATGGCGGCGATCACCGCCGGGTTTGGCTCGCCCTTGAAGGGCGGCGTCGCGGCGATGATGCGCGGTACACCCGCCACAGCGGCGGTGGCAACCGACATGTGCGCCGAGGCGACCATCGGGAACTTGCCGCCCGGCACGTAGCAGCCCACCGATTGGACGGGGATGTTCTTGTGACCGAGGATGACGCCGGGCAGCGTCTCCACCTCGATATCGAGCATCGAGTCGCGCTGCGCCTTTGCGAAGTTGCGGACCTGTTCCTGGGCGAAGCGGATATCGGCCATCTCGCGGTCGCTGACGCGCGCGATCAGCGCTGCGATCTCATCGTCGCTCAGCCGGTAGCTTTCGCGGTCGTACTTGTCGAATTTCAACGACATCTCGCGCACGGCGGCGTCGCCATGTCGCTCGATATCCGCCAGCGCAGACTCCACGATAGCTCGGGTATTGGCGTCGTCCTCCGCCCGCTCGTCGGCTGGCTTGCCGTGCTTCAGGTATGTGACGCTCATTTCTTAAACCTTTCTTGTGACCTGCGGCGAAACCTGCAGGACGCCGGGTGCCGCTGCCCTTGGTCCTTCCAATCACCTTTGGCGGCTCGGGGCCTCTTCATCCGTGTGCGACCACGGCACCGGAAACCGTATCGAACAGGTGACAGATGTTCGAAGGGATGCGGGCGTTGACGGTTTCCCCGATCTCGGCGCGGTATTCCTTGTTGGTCTTGATCGACACGAGCGCACCGCCGAGTCGCCAGGTGATCATGGACGCCTCGCCCAAGAGTTCGATGGAATAAACCGGGGCCGAGATGTTGCCGGGCCCTTCGATGATCTCGGCGTCCTCGGCGCGGAAGCCCAGGGTGATGTTGCCCGACACGTCGGTCGGCAGCCCTTCAACGCGGATGCCTTCGCCCTGAAAGACGCCATCCTTCAGAGTGCCTTCCACGAGGTTCATGGCAGGTGAGCCGATGAAGCTTGCCACGAAGGTATTGGCGGGGTTGTCGTATATCTCGGTCGGCGTTCCGACCTGCTGGATCTTGCCGGCATTCATCACCACCACGCGGTCGGCGAGCGTCATCGCCTCGATCTGGTCATGGGTCACGTAGACCGTTGTCACCTTCAGCTTGGATTGCAGGTTCTTGATCTGCGCCCGGGTCGAGACCCGCAGCTTGGCGTCGAGGTTGGAGAGCGGTTCATCCATCAAGAAGACGGTCGGCTTGCGCACGATGGCGCGTCCAAGGGCCACGCGCTGGCGCTGACCGCCGGACAGCTCGGCCGGTCGGCGGTGCATGAAATCCTCCAACTCGACCATACGGACCGCCCGCATCACCATATCGTCATGCTGTTCACGCGGAACCTTCCGCACCCGAAGCGGAAACCGGATATTCTCGTAGACGCTCAGGTTCGGGTAGAGCCCGTAGGACTGGAACACCATGGAGATGTCACGATCCTTGGGTTCCAGCTTGTTGACGACCCTGTCTCCGAGCAAGATCTCCCCGTCGGTCACATCCTCCAGCCCTGCGATCATGCGCATGGTGGTGGACTTGCCGCAGCCCGAGGGCCCAAGCAGAACAAGGAATTCCTGGTCGGCGATGTCGAGGTCGAAATTTTCGACGCCGACAAAGGTCCCCCAGCGCTTGTTTACATTCTTGAGTTGCAATCTGGCCATGGAAAGCCTCCCTTTATCCTTTGACGGCGCCAGCTGTGAGACCGCTGACGATCTGGCGCTGGAAAAACAGAATGAGCACGAAGAGCGGCACGATCGCCGAAACAACGGCCGCGACCGCATACATGACCTTGCCGTCCGCCTGGGTCGATCCGAGGAAGGCGTTGAGCCGCGGGATCATCGTGTAATTGTCCGACGACAGCAGCATCGAGGTCACGGTGAAGTCGTTGTAGGCCAGCAGGAAGCTGAACAGGCCCGTTGTCACCACGCCCGGCCACATGACCGGGATGATCGCCAGGCGGAATGCCTGGAACCGGGTGCAACCGTCGACCATCGCCGCCTCGTCCAGATCCTTCGGGATCGACAGGAAGAAGCTGTGCAGCATCCAAAGGGTGAAGGGCTGGTTGATCGCCACCAGAACGATGATGGTCGTGGGCAGATAGCCCCAGATGTTCAACTCGAAGAACGGCAGCAGGTAGCCCGAGACCAGCGTGACATGGGGCATGGCGCGGAAGACCAGAGCCGCCATCAGCAGCCAGAAGGTGTACTTGAAACCCGACCGCGCCAACGCGTAGCCGCCGAGCGTGCCGATGGTCAGCGAGATGGCCACGACCGAGACCGTGACGATCGCGGTATTGATCACCGCCCGCCAGAATTCCTCCTCGATCCAGGCGCCGAAATAGCCCGATCCGGTGAAGGCGCTTCCGTACTGGCGCTCCGTGACCGGCCCGGTGAGGACATTCATCCAGTCGGCGCGAGAGAAGAAGTCGCCTTCGGCCTTGAAGCTGCCCCACATCGTCCAGAGGAACGGAAACGCGGCAATGACCAGCCAGACCACCACGAAGGCGGTTGAAAGCACGACCAGGGATGGCGGCTTGCGATTTGCGAGACTTGACATGAACGCCTCCCCTTCAGGCCTTGCGGTTGAATTCGCGCCAATTGCGGCGCAGCACCGGCATCAACAAAATGATGACCCCGAGGATGGTAAGCATCGACGTCGCCGCGGCTGACCCGAAAAGCGGGGATTCCGCGGCGCGCAGGTCGCTGTAGATCAGGTAGCTGAGTGACGTGGCGCTGGCCGCTGCCGAGAAGCCGATGATCGGCTCGAAGACCCGGAAATTGTCCATCAGCTGCATCAGCGCGATGAAGGTCGCAAGCGGCATGAGATATGGCACGGTCACGAAGCGGATCCGTTCCCAGCGACTGGCGCCATCGACCATGGCAGACTCCAGCGTGTCCTGCGGCACGGTCTGCAGCCCCGCGTAGAAGACAACGAACGCGAACGGCGCAGAATGCCAGACCCCGTAGACGAACAGCGTGATCCAGGTGAGCGTGACGGAGGCTTTCAGCGAAAGGTTCGGATCGCTGAAAATCGCCTGCAGAGCGGCCCCGATCACACCGCGCGAGTCGATCATCCAGAACAGGACGAGTGACCCCACCAAGGGCGTCACGATCATCGGCAGCAACGAGAAGAAGATGACCGGTCCCTTCAACATCTTGGGGATCGAATTCACGACGACGGCAATCACGAACCCGAGCAGGATCACCAGAGGTGTCACGATGATTGTGTAGGCGATCGTGAAGATGAGGGCCTTGTAGAAGGGCAGGTTCATGATCCTGTTGCGGATCTCGCCGAAATTCTCGCTGGAGGCGACGATTTCTGAAATCTCGTCGAAGGCAAGGTGACTGGAATTGGTGTAGGTTCCCAGGCCGTTGAACCTGCCGGCGGGCTGTTCTTCCCGTAGCTGCGCCATCGCTGCGCCATCGACGCTGACATCGGCGGTGCAACCGAACGGACCGCAAGTTTCCGTCTGGATCATGATCTGTTCGTGTTCGATGAAAAGCGACTGATATCCGACCGAGAAGATCGGGATCGCGATAAACAGGATCATCGCCAGAAGTGATGGCCAGATGAAGGCGAGGAAGGTCTTGTGCGGCATGGCTAACCCCTTGGCCGCGACGTCCCTTGACGCGGCTCCACCCCAGCATGACCGGCGAACGATCCGGTCGGAACCAGGAGATGTGAAGGGGCGGCCCGCAGGCCGCCCCTCGCGGATGTGTTCAATTCAGAAAGCCCGCTTCGGTTGCTGCGGTCCGGTAGGCAGCGGACACGTCAGCAAGTGCCTGCTCTGCGCTTTCGCTGCCCTGAAGGTATTCGGCGAGGTTGTCGCCGAGCGCGGTATGCAAAAGCCCCATGAAGGGCAGCATCGGGTAGGGCCGAGCGCCATTCTGCAAGTTGGAGACCACACCAACTGCTGCCGGTGTCGGCTCATACCCGTCGATGAGCCACACTGCGGATTCGGCGTTCTCGGCCATCATCTCGGGCGAGATGCCGTTCATCATGGCGATGAACGAGGCTTCCGCGTCCTCGTCCGAGATATTGCGGGCGATCGTGAAGCCATCCCACCAGAGCGCGGCACCCGGGATCGTGTTGCCCCCGACGAACAGGGCGTGGCTGAAGCGCGTGTCCGCTGCGACATCGGGATCGGAAGCGTCCGGACCGATGATTTCGCCGGCGCGGCTGCCCCAGCCGATGGCGATGGCGTTTTCACCCGCCTCCCAGATCGGCGCAGTCGTGTTGCTGTCGAAGGTCGCCCAATCGCCATCCATGAAGGAGACCATCTCGCGCAATGTTTCGAGCACGAGAAGGGACTCCTCGTTGTCGATATTCAGCTCGGCCGTGCCCGGAACGAAGAGGTCGTTGCCGGTGCCGAGATACATGTTCACGAATTCCGCGGCGATGTTCCAGCCCGGCGCCATGTTCGAGGCAATGGGGTTCTCGAGAACACCGGCTTCGCGCAGGGCGGCCGCGGCGGCAAGCATTTCCTCGTAGGTCGTCGGCACCTCGATGCCATTCTCGGCAAGGATGCTCTCGCGGTAATAGAGGTGCTGCGCGTTGGCCATGAACGCGATTGCCATGATCCGTCCGTCGACACGGATCAGCTGGCTTTCCTGCAGCTGTTGACCATGCTCGGCCACGAGGTCGTCCAGAGGACGGATGAGGTCTGCATTCAGCAGCGGAACGACGGAGTTCGTCGCGACAATGGCGACGGTATAGGTTGCCGGGTCGATGGACAGCGCCGGCACCTGGATGTTCTTGTGTTCTTCCGTGTGATTTGACGTCACCGTTACGGTGTCCGATGCGCACTGCCCGGCCCATTCCGTCACTGCACGCAGTGCCGCGAAATCGTTTCCGAGAATGTCCACGCGCCCGGTTTCGATGCCGCAATCCGCGAGCGCACCACCACCGGATGCTATCAGCGCCGCAGCCGCGACAGTGGCTTTGAGGGTATAGTTCATTTCCGTCTCCCCGTTGGAAATCTGCGCATTTCTGTGCCCCGCGAACGGATGGCGCGCGCATTGACTTTCGACCGTCTTCGAGTCGGGCCAATCGCCCACTCGGGAGTTAAACTAGTAGATTTTGACTACGAATGCAATATCCTTGAGAATGTGGCTGGCTGGTCGGAAAGGTGCTCTGGCCCCACCACAACACGCGGCACGACCCCAACGAAGATCACGCGCCGACAAAACGGCGACGCAGCGGTAGGCAAAGGCCGATGCAGTGACGCGCACATTGGTTCGCACGTCCGGGCGCATGGATGGCACCGGAAGAAGAAAGCACCGCAATTACTCGTAACTGCGGCGATATACCGGCGCTCAATGCGCAGGTTCTCCGAGGCGGATCGGAAGCGGGGCTCATTCCGTTGATGCTAGCCCGATCCGGAAACCACACCGCCCAACTGACGTTCCCAGTTTGCTGAGCGCAAGCCCCGCTGCTGCTGACCGCCTCAGAGCAGCGCTGCGATTCGGTATTGCAATGGTATGCAATTGATGCTCGATTGCATTCGAATTTATGGATTCAGGACATCGAACAGGAAAGGAGGCCCGCGATGCCGGGCAAGGGCGAGGAAGACACCAAGACCAACAAGGCGCCTGCAAAAGGCGGCGGGCCAGTCCTTCAGGTCGAACGCCGGGACTTCGTGGACCTTGTTCCGACCGACAGGGGCCGCGTCCAGCCGATGAAGGGCTTCGACCCGATCTATACGGATATCGTCGATTACATCGTTCGCTGCACTCACCGGATCTGGGACGAACGGGATGTCGGCTTGATCTACACGCATTACACCCACAATTGCGTCGTCTATGGCGCCACCGGGACCGTCTACAACCGAGAGGACGTGGTCCACGACACCATTCGCCGCCTTGCATTGCTGCCCGAGCGGCGCGGCATGGCGACCCAGATCATCTGGAACGGCAACGAGGATGACGGGTTCTACACCTCGCATCTTGTGACCGGAAGCGGGCGGCACACGCAGCGCGGCATCTACGGCAAGCCCACCGGACGCAGCTTCGTCGCGCGCACCATCGCCGACTGCATGATCCACGAGAACAAGATTTACCGCGAATGGCTGGTCGTCGATTCCATGGCGCAGGTGAAACAGATCGGCCTGGACCCGCAGGCCTATGCCGAAAACCTTGCACGGCCTTATTTCGAAAAGGGATTGCTTGCCGTCGACATGGGTGAGACGCGTCGGTTGATCGGACAATATCCGCCTGAAAGCGAGCCCGACACATCGATTGCCAACACGCCGGAAGAGGAGACCGTTCTTCGCTGGCTGCATGAGATCCACAACCGCCGCATGTTCGGAAAGATCCGCGACGTCTACGCGCCCAACGTGCAGTATCACGGCCCCTTGATGAAGGAGCTGGTCGGCCAGGCGGCCGTCACACATCAGGTTATCGGCCTCTACGCGACCGTCCCGGACGGAGCCTTCCTGCCACAGCATATCTGTTCGGTGCCCTGCGACGAAGGTGGGATCAAAGTCGCAGTGCGCTGGCTTGTCGAGGGGCATCACATGGGCTGGGGCGTGTTCGAGGAACTCGGAGCGCCAACCGGCAAGCGGCTGCAAATCATGGGGATGAGCCATTTCCATATCAAAGGCGGCAAGGTCGTCGATGAATGGACGAACATCGACGAGATGTCTTTGCTGATGCAGATCAAGCTGGCACAGATGGCGGACGCGGCCGGACTGATCCCCGACCCCGATTAACCCCTGCCCCGCCCCGCGTGAAACGATCAGGGGCCAGATCGCGCGACACGGGCGTCAATCCGGTCGGCGGACCGTACCTCTCTCGACGACTTGCCCCTCGAAGACCAGGCGCTGCGCCTCGGCATCGGGCGCAGCGATGCGGTCGAGCAGAAGATCGACCGTGGCCGAGACCATCCTTCGGACAGGCTGTCGCACGGTCGTCAGATTGTAGCTTTTCCAGCGCGCCATCGGAACATCATCATAGCCGATGACCGACACATCTTCGGGCACCCGCAGGCCCAGGTCGTGGCGAAGCACGTCCATGACAGCGAAGGCCATGTGATCGTTGGCGACGAAAACCGCATCCGGACGGGTCGCAGTGGCAAACATGCGACGGGTGGCAGACTCGGCCTGATCGTGGTGGAAATCGCCAACCTCACGGGCAAACAGCGTGTGTCCGGCCGCGGCAAGGCCCGCAAGAAACCCGGCCTCCCGGTCTCTTTGCGTCGAGGCGCCGTGCCAACCCGCGATGTGGGCGATCCTGCGGCACCCGCTCTGCAACAGGTAGTCGGCCACCGCACGCCCCCCGGTCACATTGTCGGAACTGACCCCGGACAGGTCAGGGTGGTCTTGTGAACGGTTGAACATCACGATCGGGATATCCGCATCATTGATCGCCCGGGTCAGTTCATTTGAAAGACCGACGGACGCCGTAATCAGCCCCTCGACGCGGTAGTCGAGGAGTTCCTCGATCACTTGGTCGGTCTTGCCGGCGACATCGGCCGCCATAAAGGTCAGGACGTGGTAATTTCTGGCCTGAAGCTCAAGGGCCAGACGCTCGAATGCTTCGGAAAAGAACTGGTTTTCGAAATGCGCGACCACCAGAGCCACGATCCGGCTTCGCCCGGTGATCATGGCCTGTGCCAGCCGATTGGGTCGATATCCCAGTTGGTCGGCCGCTTCCCTCACCCGCCTTGTCATCGCATCCGAGACACTCGCATCCGGAGAAAAGACCCGGCTTACCGCCGACTGGCTGACGCCGGCAAGCCGCGCGACGTCGTAGGACGTAACTGTTCGTTTGTTCCGTAATTGACCCTTCAATCGCTTCCGCCTCGCTGTCTCCAATGGTCACGAACAAGCGCCTTACGACCACTTGCATTCGAATGCATAACCTGTATCAGTTCGCAAGGAAACTCTGTTGCCATGCAACCTGGATGCAAGTGAGACCAGCCAAATGCCGAAGGAACAAGACCCAAAAGCGATTTCCGCCGAGCGCCTGGATTATGCCGAGATCGACGCGCCGGGACGCGAGCGCACGCAATCGATGGAGGGATTCGATCCAGAATACACCGATATCGTAGACTACATCCTGCGCTGCACGCACCGCATCTGGGAAGAAAAGAACGTCGGGCTGATCTACAGCCACTACACCCACAACTGCGTCGTCTACCTGCCCAACGAAACGCTTTATGACCGCGAGGAAGTGGTGGAGAACACGATCCAACGGATCGTGACCATGCCCCATGTCGGCATGGCCAGCCAGGTGATCTGGCGCGGCGACGACAAGGAGGGGTTCTATACGTCTCACCTGATCACGACCGCCGGGCGCCATACGCAGCAAGGCCCCTATGGCGCGCCCACGGGCCGGAAATATACCATACGCGGCATCGCCGATTGCATGATCTTTCGCAACCGCATCTACCGCGAATGGCTGGTGGGCGACAGCATGGGCGTCATCCATCAACTGGGCCTCGATCCGATGCCGATCGCCTTGGCCGCAGCCGCGCGGATCGGGCCGGCTCTGCCGCAGGAAGCGGGCGTGCGCAGCCGCCTTCCGGGCCAATTGCCGCCGCCGGCAGACACCGACACGGCGATCGCGCACAACGAGGCCGAGGCCGAGACGTTGCGCTGGCTGCACCGTGTCATGAACCAGCGCATGTTCGGTGAGATGCGCGCGGTTTACGACCCGAACGCGATGTATCACGGGCCCCAGATGGTGGAACTTTCGGGAGTCGAGGCGATCATCCACCAGTGGATGGGCGTCTTCGGGGCAATCCCCGACGGAAGTTTCCGGGCCGAGCATATCTGCTCGGTTCCGGCGGAAGAGGGGGGCACCAAGGTCGCGGTGCGCTGGATGATCGAGGGACGCCATGGCGGCTGGGGGCTTTTCCCAACGCTCGGCGCGCCGACGCAGCGCCCAGTGCGGCTCATGGGGGTCAGCCATTACCATTACGTCGATGGCCGGATTGTCGACGAATGGACGGTGTATGACGAGATGACGCTGCTGGTGCAGATCCTCGCCGGAGAAACGGGGGCCGACGATGCCGAAAGCACCTAGCATGACGGACAGTGTGGCCCTGCCCTTCTCCCTGCCGAACCGACCGAAAGTCACGCAGATCCGCAAACGCGATGCGGCGGAACTGAAGGCGCCGGGCCGCGAGCGCACGCAGCCCATGGACGGGTTCGAGCCGCACTTTACCGATATCGTCGACTACATCGTCCGGATCACCGAGGAGATCTGGGTCGACCGCGCGGTCGGCCGGATCTACGACACCTACGATCACGCCTGCACGATCTATTCGCATTACGGGGTGGTGCGCTCGGTCGAGGAGGTCATCGCCTCGACCGTCACCACGCTCAACGGGTTCCCGGACGGCGAGCCACACCACGTGAACGTAGCCTGGTCGGGTGACTCGGCCGTCGGGTTCTACACGTCACATCTGGGCTTCAGCCGCTCCACCAACCTGGGGCGGTCGGCCTATGGCCCGGCCACCGGCGCAAAGGTCGGGCTGCACTTCGCCGCCGACTGCGTGTCGAAGGATAACCTGATCCACACCGAATGGTTGGTGCGCGACAACGGAGCGTTGGTGCGCCAACTGGGCTTCGACCCGGACAACGTCGCGCGCGACATCGCCGAGCGCGGCAATACCCGCAATCGCTTCGTCAATTCCCCCGAAACGCGTCTGGTGGGCCAGACCCCGCGCGCGCCGCTCGACATCGACGCCGGCACGCCCGAAGGCTATGTCCGGACGCTGTTTCACGATATCTGGAACCTGCGTCGACTGGACCGGATGGCCGACCACTACGACGCCGACATGATCCTTCATGCCGGCGGCGGGCGGGAGGCGCAGGGCCTGCGCAATGCAAGCGCCCTTTACCTGTCGGTAATGGCGGCCATCCCAGATGGCGTGATGCGAGTGCAGAACGTCTGCTGGTCCGAAGAAACCGACGGTCCGATCCTGGCCGTGCGCTGGTTGCTGGAAGGATCGAGCGCCCGCGGAGGCGTCTTGGGTGACGCGGTGCCCGTAGGCCGCCCGGTGGCAATGATGGGTGTCTCGCACCTCCGCTTCGAAGGCGGTCGGATCGTCGAGGAATGGATGATCTTCGACGAAATCGGCGTCATGGCCCAGGCCTGGTCGGACTGACGCCGTGGCGGCGGGGCGGTTTGACCCCTACCCTTTCACCGCCCCTGCGGTCAGACCGCTGACGATGCGTTTCTGGAAGAACAGCACCAGGAAGATCAGCGGCAGGATCACCGACACCGTCGCCGCCACCGCATACATGATCTGGCCGCGCAGCTGTACCGAGCCCAGGAACGCGGCGATGCGTGGTATCATCGTCTGATTGTCCTCCGACAGGATCGCGGCGGAAATGACGAAGTCGTTGTAGCCGGTCAGGAAGCTGAAGATTCCGGCGGTGATGACGCCCGGCCACATGACCGGAATGATCGCGAGGCGGAACGCCTGGAACCGCGTGCAGCCATCGACCATCGCGCTTTCGTCGAGGTCGCGCGGGATCGACAGAAAGAAGGCGTGCAATAGCCAGAGGGTAAACGGTTGGTTCAACGCCACGAGCACGATGATCGCGGTCGGCAGCCGGCCCCACAGATTGAGCTCGAAGAACGGCAGCAGATAACCGGAGACGAGTGTAACGCCGGGCATGGCACGGAAGATCAGCGCCGCTATCAGCACCCAGAAGGCGTAACGATACCCCGACCGCGCCAGCGCGTAGCCGCCCAGCGTGCCGAAGGTCAGCGAGATCGCCGTCACCGAGAACGTCACGATCAGCGTGTTCAGCCCCGGTCGCCAGAATTCGTTGTCGATCCAGACCCCGCGATAGGCGTCGAGCGTGAAGGCGCTGCCGGTCTGCGCCCGCGTCGTGGGTCCGTCGAGCGCATCGGTCCAGTCGGCATAAGAAAAGAAGTCGGCCTGCACCTTGAAGCTGCCCCAGACCGTCCAGATGAAGGGAAAAGCCGCTGTGAAGACCCAGACCAGGACGAACCCGAGGGCCAGCAGTTTCAGCGACAGCGGTGCGCGTTCCATTTGGGCAGCCATCTTGCTCGGTCTCCTACGAAGTGTCAGGTCTTGGTCTGGAATGCGGTCCAGCTGCGCCGGATCGAAGGGGTCATCAGAAGGCCGATACAGAAGATCGTCATGATCGATGTCGCCGCAGCCGATCCGAACAGCGGAATCTCTCCGCTGCGCAGATCGTTGAAGATCAGTGACGACAGGGATGAGGCATGCGCCTGCGCGCTGAAGCCGATGATCGCTTCGAACACACGGAAATTATCCATGATGCTGACGACAAGAAGGAACGTCGCGACTGGAGCCAGGTGCGGAATAACGACGAAGCGCACCCGGTCGAGGCGCGATGCGCCGTCCACCATCGAGGCCTCCAGCGTATCGCGCGGAACCGTCTGCAGGGCTGCGAAGAAGATGATGAAGACGAAGGGCGTCGAACTCCACGTCCCGTAGGCGAACAGGGTGATCCAGGTCAGGACGGGGTCGGCCTTCACCGACAATTCGGGGTCGTTGAACAATGCCTGCAGAAACGACCCGATGATCCCGCGCGCGTCGATCATCCAGAACAGGATCAGCGAGCCGAGAAGGGACGGTACGATCATCGGCAGGAGCGAGAAGTAGACCACCGCGCCGCGGAAAAACTGCGGGATGCGATTGACCGCCAGCGCCACCAGAAAGCCGAGGCCGATCGAGGCCGGCGTCACGATGAAGGTATAGGCCAGCGTGAAGACAAGCGCGCGGTAGAAGGGCAGTTCGAAGATCCGGTCGAGCGCCGCCCAGGCATCCGGGGAACTGGACCAGATCCTCTGGATCTCGGAAAAGGCCAGATGTGCACTGTCGGTGTAGGTCGCCAAGCCGTTGAACCGACCGGCCGGTTGCTCCTCGCGCAGGGCGATCATGGCCTCGGCGTCAATCCGCACTTCCTCGACGCATCGGAACGGATCGCAGGCCTCCACCGTGATCATGATCTGCTCATGCTCGATGAAAAAGGACTGGTAGATGATCGAGACGATCGGCAGGGCAATGAACAGGAACATCGCCGTCAGGGACGGAAGGATGAACTTGGCAAATGTACCATGCGGCATGTGCGCCCCCCCAGTCGTTCACGGTCGCCGAACCCGGGTCCGGCGACCGACATGATCGGATCAGTCGAGGAAACCGGCCTGCCGGGCCGAGGTCTCGTAATCCCGCAGCGCGTCGGCGAGGGTTTCCTCGGCCGTCTTTCCGCCGGTCATGAAGGCGGCCATGTTGGAGCCGAAGGCATCGTGCATCAGCCCCATGTAGGGCAGCATCGAGTAGCTGGGCGCCCCGCCCTGCACGCTGGCGATGATACCGACAGCGGCATCGGTGGGCTCATATCCATCAATCAGCCACACGGCGGCGGTCGGGTTTTCCGCAACCATTTCAGGCGATAGGCCATACATCATTGCCTGGAACGCGGTAGCCGCATCCTCGTCAGTGATGTTGCGAGGAATGGCGAACCCGTCCCACCACACGGTGGTCGCGGGCACGTCGTTGCCGCCGACCGACGGCGCCGCCGCGAACCGGGTCGCGGCCGCGATGTCCGGCACCGGGCTGTTCTCGGGCAGGAACGTCGATGCCTGCGAACCCCAAAGGTTCGCCATGGCAACTTCGCCCGCTTCCCAGATCGGCACGATCGCATCGGTGGTGAAGGTCAGGTAATCGGGGTTCATGTAGGTGCTCATCTCGCGCAGCATTTGGAGCGTTGCGATGGCCTTCTCCTCGTCAATGTTCGGAGCGCCTGACCCGGCCTCGAAGAATTCTCCGCCGCGGCCGAGATACATGTTCACGAACTCCTGGGCGAGCGACCATTCCGGGATCATCGTTGCGGCCAGGGGATATTCCATGATTCCCTGCTCGCGGATCGCGCGGGCAGCTTCGATAACCTCTTCATAGGTGGTGGGGACGGGCACGCCGGCCTGCTCCAGTACGTCCTCGCGGAAAAAGAAGTGCTGCGCGTTGGCCATGAACGCGATCGCCACGGTCTGCCCATTCACGCGGATCTGCTGATGCGGCAGAAGCTGTTCGCCATATTCTGCGATCAAGTCGTCGAGCGGACGGACGAGATCTGCATTGAGCAGCGAGGTGAGCGAGCCGTTGGCGATCACGACGACGTTGTACTCCGACGGGAATACCGACAGTGCCGGACCCTGGATGGTTGCGTGTTCAGTATTGAGGTTCGCGCTGACGGTGAAATCGTCGGTGGCGCATTCCTCGATCCGGTTTACGACGATGTCGACGGAGGCGTGTTCGTTTGACAGCAGGCGCAACGATCCCTCACCGAAGTCAGGGCAGTCGGCGAGGGCGGGCGCAGCGAGGGCCGAAAGCATCAGGCTCGCGATGGCGGTGGAACGCAGGTGGATCATGTTCGGGTCACTCCCTTGAAAAAACCGTGTCGCCGTTTCGCCCGCTGCTCCGCGCGGACGATCGGGCCGTGGCAATCGTTTGTGTGCCATACGGTAACAGCACTTGCATTCGAATTCAAAATGATTTTGCATTCGAATGCGTGAAGGAATTTCCGCGATCGTTGAAACTGTCGGAGTAAGCAGATCAAATGCCTGATTTTCAAACCGAGAAGGCGCTGGTGCGCGCGTATCACGATGCGATCTGTAAGGCGCCGGTGGGGGAAGAGTCAGAGACCCTCGCCCGCTTCACCTCGCCCGACTGGTACTGGCGCGGCATGCATCCGTTCCATGAACGGAACGGTGCGGAGGCAGTGGCGGACGTCTACTGGACTCCGCTGAAGACCGCCTTCACCCGCCTGCAGCGACGCCCCGACATCTTCCTCGCGGGGCGCAACGAGATGGACGGGTTCAACTCGGTCTGGGTCGTCTCGATGGGGCACCTGATGGGGCTCTTCGACCGGCCCTGGCTCGGCATCCGGCCCACCGGGCGCATCACCATGCTGCGCTACGCCGAATTCAACAAGGTCGAGGACGGGAGGATCACGGAGACCGCGATGTTCTGCGACATCCCGCAAGTGATGATGCAAGCCGGTCAGAACCCCTTCCCGCCGCAGACCGGCGCGCATCTGGTGCAGCCGGGCCCGATGACGCATGAGGGGCTGATGTGGGACGCGCAGGATCCCGCAACGGGAGAGGCCACCCTCGCCGCGATCAACGCGATGCTCGGCGACATGGGGCGGCGCGAGCGCACCAAGAACGATCGCCCGGGATATGCCGGGGATCTTGCCCGCACCTGGCACGATGACATGATCTGGTGGGGGCCCGCCGGGATCGGCGCGACCTACACGATCGAGCGCTACATCAAGCAGCACGCGGCACCGTTCCGCGAGGCGTTGAATGACGGCTACCGGTTCAACGGCCATCTCTGCCGCGTGGCCGAGGGGCATTTCGGCGGCTTCTTCGGGTGGGCCAACCTGACTGTCAAGAACTCCGGCGGTTACATGGGGATGCCCGCCGGACCCGGCCCGGCCGACATGCGCGTCGTGGACATGTATCGCGAAGAGGACGGAAAACTGGCCGAGAACTGGATCTTCATCGACCTGTTGCACTGGCTGAACATGCAGGGGCTGGATGTCCTCGGACGGATGGCAGGCTTGCAGCACGATGCCTGATTTTCAAACCGAGAAGGCGCTGGTGCGCGCGTATCACGATGCGATCTGTAAGGCGCCGGTGGGGGAAGAGTCAGAGACCCTCGCCCGCTTCACCTCGCCCGACTGGTACTGGCGCGGCATGCATCCGTTCCATGAACGGACCGGTGCGGAGGCAGTGGCGGACGTCTACTGGACTCCGCTGAAGACCGCCTTCACCCGCCTGCAGCGACGCCCCGACATCTTCCTCGCGGGGCGCAACGAGATGGACGGGTTCAACTCGGTCTGGGTCGTCTCGATGGGGCACCTGATGGGGCTCTTCGACCGGCCCTGGCTCGGCATCCGGCCCACCGGGCGCATCACCATGCTGCGCTACGCCGAATTCAACAAGGTCGAGGACGGGAGGATCACGGAGACCGCGATGTTCTGCGACATCCCGCAAGTGATGATGCAAGCCGGTCAGAACCCCTTCCCGCCGCAGACCGGCGCGCATCTGGTGCAGCCGGGCCCGATGACGCATGAGGGGCTGATGTGGGACGCGCAGGATCCCGCAACGGGAGAGGCCACCCTCGCCGCGATCAACGCGATGCTCAACAACCCTGGCGAGAAATTCAACGACCCCGACGAGGCGCGCCGCCTCGCCCGGGTCTGGCAGGACGACATGATCTGGTGGGGGCCCGCCGGGATCGGCGCGGCCTACACGATCCCCGGCTATATCCGCCAGCATGTCGAGCCCTTCGACGCGGCGCTTTTCGACGGCTACCGGTTCAACGGCCATCTCTGCCGCGTGGCCGAGGGGCATTTCGGCGGCTTCTTCGGGTGGGCCAACCTGACCATCAAGAACTCCGGCGGTTACATGGGGATGCCCGCCGGACCCGGCCCGGCCGACATGCGCGTCGTGGACATGTATCGCGAAGAGGACGGAAAACTGGCCGAGAACTGGATCTTCATCGACCTGTTGCACTGGCTGAACATGCAGGGGCTGGATGTCCTGGGACGGATGGATTCACTTTGAACGGCCTCGGTCGGTCTGCAGGCACGCGGTAAACTTCTGTTGGCCGCAAGGTAGGTTGCCAACGCATACAATCCACGCCAGCCCTTTTCCTGCAAGCTGCGTCTTTTTGAGTGATCCGGCAGCATTTGAAGAGATGCTGTGCCTCGGGAAAGAGGCCATAGGTCTGCGGCTGAGCTGTAGAGGTTCACCGTTGAACTTGGCTAACTTCAGGCGCTTTTCTTTCCGAGTTATGTCCAACTAGGTGTGCCTAGCAAGTGACCTCGAAGACGGTCCAAGTCATTGACTTAGGATGACAGCCCCAACGAGCTTTAGTGTCGGGTATTGAATAGAACGCCTCTCCGCTACCATCAATCCAAGGCAATTTCCCCCTCTATCGACACATAGCGCTTGCGTCGGATCGATTTGTGTAACGCTCTGGTCCGTGATCACTGTCAGAGATCCGCATCAGACACGCATTCAGTTCCCGTGTCGGTTCTGATCGTTGACCACCGCCCAATTGCCGCAGACCCTTGTCGATTGCACGATCCTTGCTCGTGCGCCAATTTCCGAACACCGGACGCCTCAGGCGCTCTCAGGGTTCCGTGACAGGGAGGGGACGTGGCGTGGCGCGGTGTTGGGACTGTCGCAGGGGGTAATTTCCCCTGCGCAAGATAGAGCGTCGAAGTGATTGCCCTTCCGATCAACTGCTCTTTCCCACAAGACTTGCGTTTCTGTTGGGATGCAGACTGTTTTCTTGAGGGTGTCAGATCATCTCGGCTGCCGCATCCTCTGCTGGCAGGGGCGCGAAATCCGTCAAGGCATGGGGATCGGAGCGGACGGCCATTTGCACATGCCGCATGAAAGCGCGCGCCGGTCGCGACTGCGGCCTGATTGTGGAAACTGCAAAGGACGCACTGTAGATGAATTCCGGGCGAAAAGGCCGGATCGCCAGGGTCGGATCATCGGGCTGCAAGACAGGAAAGGGGCACAAGACGGAAAACCCGACGCCCGCGCGCGCCAACGTCAGAGCGCTGACGGCGGTGCCAACCTCGGCCACCGGCCTCGTGCGCACACCGGCTTTGCGGAACACCTGATCCAACCGCGTGCGGACCATGAAACGACGGGTCAGATTGATGTGATCCTGATCATGCAGCAGGTCGGGCGTGATGACATCGTGGCGGGCCAGGGGATGATCGGGGGCCATCACACAGACCGCAAGGGACCGGTGAAAGGGGATCAGTTCCATGGCGGAATGCGTCGCCTCGGCGAGTGTGAACCCCAGATCCAGCCGATCATCGACCAAGCGGTCGACAAGGTCATTGGAGGTACAAGTCTCGAGTGAAATCATCTGGCCGGGATGCAATTTCATGAAACTGGCAACGCAGTGACCCAGAAAGCGATGGGTCAGCGTGGGCGGGGCGGCCAGCCGCAGGGGTTGGCTGACCGGATCGCCGGGGTCCGTGCCATTGAGATAGGCCAGGGCATCGAACAGTCTGTCGAGGTTGTCGTTGAGGCGAAGCGCCTCGGCGGTGGGGCGCAGCCTGCTGCCGCGCCTCTCGAACAGGATGACACCCATATTTGCTTCGAGTTGGGCGAGCATCCGGCTGACGGCAGGTTGCGAGACACCCAACTTGTAAGCCGCCGCCGTGACCGTGCCGGCGGTGATCACGGCCCTTAAAACCTCATACTCACGGATGGATGCGCGCGACCTCATTTCATCTTTGCCCCCGCCCTGACATCCACAAGTGTTATAAGTCTATAATAGCAAAGCATAGCTATTTCAATTTGAGATGCGCAGCCTTCGGCTGCGGTGAATGTCGTCCTTGGACACAAAAACAGACCGGACGCGGATCCGATCACGGCAAATCCGGTGCGCCAACAGAGGAGTCTGCGATATGACCATTCCCGTCATCCGCCGTGTGGCCATTCTGGCCGTCGCGGCAACCCTTCCGGCCTTGCCGCTTGCGGCACAAGAACTGCGGATCGGACTTGCCTCCGAAGCAGCGTCCGCCGACCCGCACTTCCACAACGTGGGCCCCAACAACCAGTTGCGCCGAAATGTGTTTGAATCGCTCGTCGGTACAGATGAGACGCAGCAATTGCGCCCCCAGCTGGCGGCAAGTTGGGAAGCCACCAGCGACACCACATGGCAGTTCAACCTGCGCGACGACGTGACGTTCTCGGACGGCTCACCGTTCACGGCTTACGACGTAGTCTATACCGTGTGCCGCATTCCCGGCGTGCCGGACTCGCCGTCGCTATTCACGACCTGCACTGGCGCGATCACAGACCTGGAAGTCCCCGACCCCCACACGCTGATCGTCCATTCCGCAGCCCCCTACCCGTTGATGCCCACAGAATTGTCGACCTTCGGCATCATCTCGGCACAGGCCAACGGCGTGGACGGCGCAACCATCGAATTCAGCCCTGAGGGCTGTGGCGATCTGAACTATACCGCCACACAAGCCTTCAACGACGGTTTGGCCGCCATCGGCACCGGCCCCTTCCTGATGGAGAGCTTCCGCCGGGGTGAAAGCGTCGAGCTTGTGCGCAACCCCGACTACTGGGGCGAGGCCGCCCCATGGGAGCGCGTCAGCATGCTGCCGTTGACGTCGGATGGCCCGCGCCTGGCGGCATTGATCGCGGGCGACGTCGATCTGGTGGAGCCCCCCCCTTGCAGGATCTTGAGCGTCTGCGCGCCGATGACACGCTGCGCGTCGTGCAGGGTATCTCGAACCGGGTGATCTACATCCACCTAGACCATGAGCAAGTGCCATCGCCAATGATTACCGGCACCGATGGGGCCAACCCGCTGCAAGACATCCGGGTGCGCGAGGCATTGTCGATTGCCGTGAACCGCGATGCGATTGTCGAGCGGATCATGGGCGGCGTTGCCGTGTCAGCAGGAGAGCTGCTGCCGCCGGGCATGTTCGGTGCGCACGCCGAAGGCGATCTGCCGCCGGTGGCCTATAACGCCGAACGCGCCCAGGCGCTGCTGGCGGAAGCGGGCTATCCCAACGGCTTCGGCATCACCATCGGCACCCCCAATGACCGCTACATCAACGATGCACAGGTCGCACAGGCCGTGGCGCAGATGTGGGCGCGCATCGGGATCGAAACCGAAATCGACGCGTCCACCGCGTCGACGTTCTTCTCGCGTCGGAATGCCTATGAGTTCTCGGCCTACCTGGCGGGTTGGGGCTCGGGCACGGGTGAGATGTCTTCGCCGCTCAAAGCGCTGCTGGCTACTCGCAACCCCGATATCGGCTTTGGCGGAACAAACCGGGGGCGGTATTCCAACCCGGCCATGGACGATCTGCTGACGCAGGCACTGGGAACGGTCGACTACGATGCACGGCAGGACCTGCTGCGCGAGGCGTCGCGCATGGCGATGGAGGATTTCGCGATCATCCCGCTGCACTACGAAGTGACGCCTTGGGCGATGACGGCGGACATCGACTACGCCCCTCGGACGGACCAGTACACGCTTCCCTATGACGTGCGCCCCGTCCAGTAAGGCCACGCCTTAGCCCATAGCTGCCCCGCGCCCCTGAAGGCCGCGCGGGGCGGCCCCAATCCTCCGGTTTCGGGACCCAGCGTCGATGCTAGTCTTCCTTCTCCGCCGCCTTGCTCAATCAGTGTTTGTGCCGATTGCCATGATGGTCGTCGTATTCTTCGGCGTCTACGTGATCGACATCCTGATATCCCCCGACGCGCCGCCCGCCGAGGTTGCGGCCACGATGGCGCGCTTCGGATTTGATCAACCGGTGTACGTCCAATTCTTCCGGTTCGTCGGCAACGCGTTGCAGGGCGATCTGGGGCGCAGCTTCGTCCATGGCGAAAGCGCTGTCAGCCTGATCCTGTCCTATATGCCCGCCACGCTGGAACTCGCAATTCTGGGCCTTTTCTTCTCGATCCTCATCGGTGTGCCCCTTGGCGTCTATGCGGGTTACAAGGCCGACCGCTGGCAAGGCCGCGCGATCATGACCGGGTCGATCTTCGGCTTTTCGCTGCCCAATTTCTGGGTCGGCATGTTGCTGATCCTGATCTTCGCGGTCGAGTTGCAATGGCTGCCCTCCACCGGGCGCGGTGACACGGTCGAGGTGTTTGGCCTGCGCCTGTCGATCTTCACATGGGACGGATTGCAGCACATGCTTTTGCCCGCCCTCACACTGGCGCTCTATAAGGCGTCATTGGTCACGCGGCTGGCGCGGGCAGGTACGCAAGAGGCGCTGATGCAGGACTATGTGAAGTTCGCGCGCGCCAAGGGACTGTCGGAAACGCGCATCCTTGTGGTGCATGTGCTCAAGAATATCATGATCCCGATCATCACGGTTCTGGGCCTTGAGTTGGGATCCATGATCGCCTTCTCGGTCGTGACGGAAACCGTCTTCGCGTGGCCCGGCATGGGCAAGTTGCTGATCGACAGCATCCTGACGCTGGACCGCCCGGTGATCGTCGCCTACCTGATGATGACCGTGATCATCTTCATCGTGATCAACCTTGTCGTGGATGTGATCTACACGCTGCTCGATCCGCGTGTCCGGGTGAAGGGGAGCGCGATATGAGCGCCAGTGCCCCCCCTGTTACCACCGCCGCCCAAGGCGACCACTGGCGGCGGATCAACATGGCGGCCGGTCTGGCCGTTGGTCTCTCGTTGGCCACCCTGCTGATGGGTGACGGGATCGCACTGCTGGCCGCGCGTATCATCTTGGCACGGATGAGCAGGGCCGCGATATCCTGTCGGTTATCCTTTACGGGCTCCGCGTATCGCTATCGGTGTCGATCTTTGCGACGCTGGCGGCGATGGCGATTGGCGTCGTGGTCGGCATCTATGCCGCTTGGGCCGGGGGGCGGACGGATTCAATCCTGATGCGGATCGTGGATTTCCAACTGTCGTTCCCCTCGATCCTTGTAGCGCTGATGTTGATGGCGGCGTTGGGCAGGGGCCTCGACAAGATCGTTATCGCGCTGATCATCGTGCAGTGGGCCTATTACGCGCGCACTGTGCGCGGCACCGCTTTGTCCGAGGCACGCAAGGAATACATCGACGCGGCGCGCGGACTTGGCCTGCCGTCGTGGCGGATCATCTTTGGGCATCTTCTACCCAACTGTATCCCGCCCCTGATCGTGATTTCGACGGTTCAGGTCGCCAACACGATCGTGCTCGAATCCTCGCTGTCGTTTCTGGGCGTCGGCGTACCCATCACCCAGCCATCGCTCGGACTACTGATCGCCAACGGCTACGATTACATGCTGTCGGGCCAATACTGGATGAGCATGTATCCCGGCGTGGCACTTCTGGCGATTGTCGCCTCGATCAACATGGTGGGCGACAGATTGCGCGACACCCTTAACCCGAGGCTTCAGCGATGAGCGTTCTTGATGTGCGCGATCTGCAAACGCATTTCTTCACCGATGCCGGTGTCGTCAAGGCGGTCGACGGTGTCAGCCTGTCGCTGGATGAGGGCGAGGTTCTGGGGCTTGTGGGGGAAAGCGGCTCGGGGAAATCCGTCACCGGCTTTTCCATCCTGCGGCTCGTCGATCGACCGGGCCGGGTGGTCGGCGGGCAGATCAACTTCCGTGGCCAGAACCTGGCGGATCTGTCGGATCGCGAGATGCGCGGCCTGCGCGGCAAGAAGATCGCGATGATTTTCCAGGATCCGATGATGACCCTGAACCCGGTCTTGAGCATCGAAACACAGATGGTGGAAGCCGTGCGCACCCACGAGCGTATCAGCCACGCCGCCGCAAACGACCGGGCGATCAAGACGCTGGCCAAGGTCGGCATCCCCTCTCCAACCGAGCGGTTGGAGGCCTATCCCCATCAGTTCTCGGGCGGGATGCGGCAGCGCGTGGCCATCGCCATCGCGCTGATCAACGGGCCGGATCTGATCGTTGCCGATGAACCGACGACAGCGCTTGATGTCACGATCCAGAGCCAGATCCTTGCCGAGGTGCAGGAATTGGCCCGAGAAACCGGCACCGCGCTGATCTGGATCACCCATGACTTGGCGGTTGTCGCAGGGCTCGCCGACAAGATCTCGGTCATGTACGCGGGCCGGATTGTGGAAACCGGACCGACAGATGAGGTTCTGGCGGCACCGGGTCACCCCTATACCGCCGGGCTTCTCGGCTCGATCCCCGGCCATGGACGGCGCGGCGAGCGTCTGACCCAGATCCCCGGCATGGCGCCCAACATGGCGCGCCTGCCCGAGGGATGCGCCTTTGCGCCACGCTGCACCCATGCTTCGGACGCCTGCCTTGTCCAAGCGCCTGCCATCACCAACGCCGGACCGGGCCGCGCGCTGCGGTGCCTGCACCCGCTGCTGTCTGCGGAGACCACAACATGACCGCAATGTTGGAGTTGGACGGCGTCTCGCGCCGGTTCGAGAAGAAGCTTGACGGAGTGGAACGCCTGGCCCGCCGTCTTGGCGCGGATGTACGGGAAACCTGCGTCAATGCCGTTGACACGGCCAGTTTCACGATCACGCGCGGCGAGGTCGTTGGGTTGGTGGGAGAGTCCGGCTGCGGCAAGTCCACGCTGGGGCGGATGGTGGCGGGGCTTTTGCCGGTAAGCGACGGTGTGATCCGATTTGAAGGGGTCGATGTCACGGACGCGGCCAGTGCAAAGGCCCGCGAAAAGCGGCTACGCATCCAGATGATTTTTCAAGATCCCATGTCGTCGCTCAATCCACGCATGAAGGTGGTGGATATAGTGGGTGAAGCGGCCGTCTACCACGGCATGACCACCCGGAAGGAGATGGCGGGGTATGTGGACGGGTTGCTGCATAAGGTCGGTCTCGACCCTGCCTTTGCACAACGCTACCCGTACCAGATGTCGGGCGGACAACGCCAGCGGATCGGCATCGCCCGCGCCTTGGCGGTCCAGCCCGAGTCCCTGATCTGCGACGAAAGCATCGCCGCGCTGGATGTGTCGATCCAGGCGCAGGTGATCAACCTGTTCCAGGATCTGCGCCAAGAGCTTGACCTGAATTATCTGTTCATCAGCCACGACCTGGGGGTCGTAGAGCATATCGCCGACCGTGTGGTGGTGATGTATCTGGGCCGGATCGTGGAGATTGCGCCGACCGATGCGCTGTTCGACACCCCACGCCATCCTTACACGCGGGCGCTGCTGGATCAGGTGCCGCGTCTCGGTGCCGGGCGGCAAGCGTTTCGAACCGTCAAGGGCGAGATCCCGTCGCCCCTGAACCCGCCGCCGGGATGCCATTTCAACCCGCGTTGTCCCATGGCTGGCCCCCGCTGCCAGCGCGAGGCGCCGCGCACGATCACCGAGGGCGGCCATATGGTTGCCTGCCACTTGCATGACGGAGGGGTGGAATGACCCAGACAATTCCCGGCGTACTCAGCATCCGCGGGACTGACATCCAGACCCTGCCGTTGGTGTTCGACAGCCCCCATTCGGGCACGGCGTACCCGGAAGACTTCAACCATGCTGCCGATCCCCTGACCTTGCGCCACGCGGAAGACACCCATGTCGCGGACCTTTGCGAGGGCGCAACGGCAGCGGGTGCTGTGTTGTTGGAGGCGCATTTTCCTCGCTCGTACGTGGATGCGAACCGCGCGCCGGACGACATGGACCCCGGTCAGATCGACGGCATCTATCCAGGCGCACTGAACCCAACCGTCAAGAGCAGCCTTGGCATTGGTCTTTGCTGGACCCGCGTGCCACCTGCGGGCGGGCCGATGTACACCCGCCGCCTCAATGCCGATGAGGTCGCAGCCCGCGTGGCGCGATACCATCACCCCTACCAATCCCGTCTGCGCACACTCCTCGACGAAAGCCATGCCCGCTGGGGGGCCGTTTGGCACATCAACTTCCATTCGATGCAAGAGTTTGCCTCGGCCATGTCAACCCAGCACAAAGGCACGCCGCGCCCCGATTTCGTTCTGGGCGACCGCGATGGCACTGCCTGCGAGCCGGGCTTGACGGACACCGTGCAGGCTTTCCTGCAAGCGCGCGGCTATTCGGTCGCCGTCAACGACCCCTACAAGGGGATGGAGTTGATCCGCGCCAACGGAGACCCTGCGCGGGGACGGCATTCAATGCAGATCGAGGTCAACCGCAAGCTCTATATGGACGAGGCAACGCGCGAGCCCAACGAGGGTTATCAGGCGCTGAAGGAATGTTTCACCGCCCTCGCCCTGCACCTGTCAGACCATGTCACCCACCAGATCGAGAGGACCGCAGCGCAATGACCCAACCTCGCAATGGATCGGCCACCGGCCTGCCCAATCCCTACCCTGTTGAACTGACACCGCCCGATATCACGGCCTATGCCAAGGGTACCGGCGACATCCCCTACATCTGGACCTTCGACAGCGGCGCACCCGGCCCCCATGTTGCGATCACCGCCATCGTCCATGGAAATGAGCCTTGCGGGGCGCTGGCACTTGATTGGTTGATGCGGCACGACACGCGGCCAGTTGCGGGCAAGCTCTCCTTTGCGTTCATGAATGTGGCGGCCCATGACGCGTTTGACCCTGACGTGCCCGATGCCTCGCGCTGGGTCGACGAGGATCTCAACCGGCTTTGGGCGGAAGAAACGCTTGATGATCCCGACCGCCCCCTGACTGAGGAGTTGCGCCGCGCCCGCGAAGTGCGGCCGTGGCTCGATACCGTCGACATGCTGCTCGACATTCATTCGATGCAAAACAAGAACGCCGCGCTGACCATTGCGGGGTTGCTGCCCAAGGGCCGGGAACTGGCGCGAGACGTGGGCTATCCGCCCCTCGTGATCAACGATCAAGGCCATGCGGAAGGGTTGCGGATGCGCGACTATGGCGGGTTTGGCGATCCGGCGTCGCCCCGTAAGGCGATGCTGGTGGAATGCGGCCAGCATTGGGAAAGCAATGCCGAGGGCGTGGCCCTGGAGACCGCGATCCGGTTTCTACGGGTTGCAGGGGCCGTGACGGAGGATTTCGCGGCCGATTGGATGGCCGCGCGCGCAGCACCTGATCCGATGGCGTTCTACCAAGTCTCGCGCGCCGTGACGATCGAGACGGACGAGTTCCAGTTCGCCCAAGACTGGAAGGGTTTGGAAGCCTTGCCCGAGGGCACGTTGATCGGCACGGATGGCACAACAGAGATCCGCGCGCCGCATCCCGTTACGGTCTTGATCATGCCCTCCCGCAGGCTGTGGCGCGGCAAGACGTCGGTGCGGCTGGCCGAACCGGTCGCGGGTTGACACGCGCAAGAACAAAAGGCGCAAAACACTTCGGAAAACTTGTAACTCGCAGACCGCCACTGAGAGGACACCTGATCGGCAGCGCCGCGCGATTGGGTGCTGTCCGCGTCTTTGGCGTCTCGCGTGTTAAGCCCTTTGGGGCGGGCGGCCACGGGTCTTGGCCAATCTGATGTGCAGCGCAATTGCCCCGATAAAGGCCACGCCCGTAGCGCCGATGGCAAGGTAGACAGCCAGTTCAAAGCTTCCCGTGGTGTCAAAACTCCATCCCGCCACCCACGGTGCGCAGAACCCCGCCAGGCCCCATCCCGTGAAGATCAAGGCAAAGCGCTGTTGAAAACGGCTTGGGCCGTAGAGGGAGCGGGTCAACGTCGGGATCGCTGACGCCATCACCCCGTATCCAACTGCGATGAGGCATAACCCAGCCGCCAACAGACCTTCTGCACTGGCCAACTGGGTCAAGAGCAAGCCGGATGCGCCAATCCCCAATGAGATGAAAAGGCCTGCAATCGGCGAGAGGTAGTGAGATAGGCCGATGACCGACAGACGACCCAAGGTGTTCCCCAAGGCCACACCCGCCAGCGCGACGCTTGATCGCGCGATTGATGCGCCCGCAACGTCCAGTATTTTCGCTGCCAAACCAAGAACCATCAGGCCGCCAAAGGACCCAAGCGTGAAGACCAACCAGACCCAACCTTGGACGTCGATAGCAACCGGACGCGAGCCCTCGCCGATTTGCGATTCCTTGGAATCAGGGGGCGTCCGATCAGGCAGGAACCAGACGGCCACGCCGCCGAGGCAAAGTGCGACCGCCAAGGGCCAAAGTGCGATCAAGCCCCAAGCCTCCTCTTCCATGAGGCGCCAGGCAGGTCCGAACACAGCACCGCCGATCCCGAATGCAGCCACCATCAGGGGTGTTGCGCGCATCGGGTGCCGCGATTGCGCGGCGATGGCCACTGCTGAAATGTAGATCGCGCCACTAAAGGTTCCGAAGCCCGCGCTGAAGCACACGACAAACAGGGCGTAGCTCGGCGCGACGCTTGCCAACATCAGGCTGACGACGCCCGCCCAACTGAAAAGGGCCAAGCGACGCAAAGGTGGGGTCTTAGCCGCGATCGACGGCACAACCGCGACGGCGAGGGTGAAGCAGACGATCGCGATGGAAAAAACCAGCCCTGTCTGCACCGTTGACACGTCGAACGCCTGTTGCAGGGGGGCGATCAGCGCGCTCCACCCGTAAAGCCCGCCCGCGCAAAAGCAGACGAAAGCAACGGACAAGAGCCTTAGGAACAAGAGCGGAAACGGAGCAAAGTGAACATGTGCGAGGCCCTTACACAGCAGGATTGAAACTTGTATCTACAAATATGTTAAGTCAATATGCTGCCATACACGGACACCTCAAAGGCTGACCCACTTCATGCCCGATCACAGCGTTACCGTCATCGGCGCGGCTCTGACGCCATTCAACCGCCGCAAGGACGGAACGGGGTTTCGCGACTGGGCGTTTGACGCCGTGGCACGGGCGCTTGCAATGTCAGACCTTGACCGCTCGGACATCGATGAGATTTTTGTGGCCTCCGAGAGTGACTTTTTCTCGCTCCAGCTGAACCCTGCCTCGGTCTTAGCGACAGAGCTTGGCTTCATCGGAGCCGCCGCCACGCGCGTAGAGGCCGGAGGCGCGTCGGGGCAGGTGGCGGTGCATGCAGGTGTGCGCGCGATCCAGTCCGGCGACGCAAAACATGTGCTTGTTGTGGGTGTAGATCCCTCGGCTTCCAGTCTCGCAGGCGATGCCATGCGCGCGCTTTACGGGTTCTCTTTCGACGCATGGACGGATGGGATGACCGGCGCCACGTCGACCGCCCTCTATGCGCTGTCCTATCAGGCCTTTGCGGCACGCTTTGGTTTGAGCGATGCGGATCTGACAGCGGTCACGCAGCAGAACAGGGCGAATGCGATGCGCAATCCGACCGCGCATCTTCGGCGCGAGGATAGCGCGGCCGAAATCGCGCAAAGCCCACTGATTGCGTCGCCCTACCGCCGCTTGCATTGCTCCCCGCTTAGCGATGGCGCCGCCGCCGTGATCCTGTCGCGCCGGGACGCTGCGCCATCCTCTCGCCGTCATGCCCCGGTCATCGTTGGAATTGGCGCATCCACCGACCATATGCACCTTGGCGCGCGGTCTGATCCAGGTGCCTTCGCAGCCAAGACCCGCGCAATGCAGCGGGCCTGCAAGCACGCGGATGTCACACCGGCGCAGATCGGTTTGGCCGAGGTTTATGACGCCTATGCCGGCGCACAACTGCAAGCCGTTGCGGCCCTTGGCCTGAGCGACGCACCGGGACGGGACCACAAGGACGGCACCTTCGGCCCGACAGGCCGCTGCCCCATCAATCTATCCGGCGGGCTCATGGGACAAGGCGCGCCTGTGGGGGCAACGGGGGTGGGGCAGGCCGCCACCTGCGCCCTGATCCTCGAAGGGCGCTACCACCCGGCGCTCCAGCCGAAAAGCCCGCCCGCCTACGCGCTTGCCGACACACACGGCGGCATCTGCACGACGGCGGCGGTGACAATCCTGCACCGGAAGGCCGCCTGATGGTCCCCTATCACCTCTCGCTCGATTACAACCTTCATCCCGGCTGGATGACCCCCTTCGTGGAGGGCTTGCAGGCGGGTTTGGCCGTAGCCCGGCGGTGTGCGGCCTGCGCGCAAACAGCGTTTCCCCCACAACGCATTTGCGCGTGCGGTGAAGCTGATGGCGCGTGGATTACCCTTACAGGAGACGCGATCATCACTTTCCGGACCGAAGGCGCGGACGGCGCGTTTGCCCTTGTGGTGTTTGCAGGCGCGGACACCTCTGCCGTGGTGCGCCTGACTGGGCTTGCATCGGATCAAACGCGGGGCACGCTTCATGCCTCCGACACCGGGTTGACCCTTGGCCCATTCCCGAAGGCACCTCTATGACCGATCAATTACGCATTCCGTCCGAGCACCTCAGCGCCCTGAACCTACGAGCAGAAGGCGACGGCTACGCCATTGCGTGGGAGCCGGACACCAATATCTTCCACATGACACTTGGCCGGCACCTCGGGCCTGAGGCCCGCAACAAGCCCGCGATGATCTTCGAGCAGCAGGACGGCCGCATCCAGGTGCAAAGCTTTGCCGAGGTCGACCGGGAGGCCACCAATCTGGCCGCCTACCTGCAATCCCTGGGATATGGGCGCGGCAGCCTGATCGGCATTCATACCGGCCAGCATCCCGATACCGCGATGGCCCATATGGCGGTTTGCAAGCTGGGGGGCACCGCCGTGACCCTGTCGCAACTCTACGGTCCCGACACGTTGATCCACGCGATGAACGACTGCCAATTGCCGGTCCTGCTTACCAGTCGTGACGCATGGAACGCCCTGCGCGACACTGCGCCGGACTGCCTGAAACACATCTTGTCCCGCGACCCGCAGGGGGCAGAGGTCGATCTGGGCGACGTCCTGCAAACCGACGCGCCGGACTTCACCCCCGATTATACCGGTGCCGACGATCCGGCGCTTTTGATGTATACCTCGGGCTCTACCGGCAAGCCGAAAGGCATTCTGCACGGTCACCGGATCCTTGCCGCCTATACCCCCTCCATCAACCTGTTCTTTGATCTGAGCATGGATGACGCCGATGCCGTCTTTTATTCCCCGTCCGATTGGGCTTGGGTTGGCGGGCTGCTTGACCTGGTATTCCCCGCATGGATGGCGGGCCGCCCCATTGCGACCACGCAGTCGCGCTTCACGGCCGAGGCAACCTACGCGTTCATGGCACGCCACAAGGTCACGCACACGTTCCTTGCGCCCACTGCGATCAAACGGTTGGCCCAAACTGCCGATCCCCATGCCGAGTATGACCTCGCCTTGCGGGTGATCTGTACAGGCGGCGAGGCCCTGGCCGCAGATACGCTGCATTGGGCGGAGACGCAGCTGCGTGTTGTCTGTAACGAGTTCTACGGAATGACCGAAGTAAATCATCTGATCGGCAATTGCGCCGCGTTGTTTCCACGCAAACCCGGCTCGATGGGCCGCGCTTATCCGGGCCATGACGTGCGGCTTGTGGACGGAGATGGAGAAGAGGTTGCACCCGGAGAGCCCGGTGAAATCGTGACCCTGCAAACCTCGCCCACGCGCTACCTCGGTTATCTAAACAACCCCGACAAAGAGGCCGAAATGCATCATGGCCCCTACCTGCGCACCCATGATCTGGCCGTGCGCGACGGGGATGGATATTATTGGTATAAAGGGCGATCCGACGACCTTATCAAATCCTCCGGCTTTCGCATCGGCCCGGCTGAAATCGAGGATTGTTTGCTGGGGCACCCCGCTGTTGCAGAGGTCGCCGTGATCGGAAAACCGGATGCGGATCGTGGATCCATTGTGAAAGCGGTCGTGAAGCTGCGCGCAGGGGCGACGGGTGACGAGGCCCTGAAATCCGCCCTGCGCGATCATGTAAAAACTCGCCTTGCCGGGTATAAAGCCCCACGAGAAGTGGTTTTCGTTGATGGGTTCGAGATGACATCATCGGGCAAGATCAATCGCCGCGCGTTGCGAGAGGCGGAGAACCAAGATGCAAGCTGATACGACACCGAAATATGAACACGCCTACCGTGTCATTCTTGGTCGGCTCAAGGCGGGCCGCTACCCGATCGGCGGTCGTATGCCCACGGAAAGTGAGTTGGCCAGGCACTTCGACGTCAGCCGTGTCACGATCCGCCGCGCGCTGGATATGTTGGTGCAAGATGGCTATGTCGAAAGCAAGCAGGGCAGCGGCTACACCGTTCTGACGCTCTCTCCCGCTTCCGACACCTGCCTGACGTCGTTCACCGATGCAATGCTGCGCGCGGGGCATGAGCCCACGTCGCGCTTTCTGTCGCTCGATCACTTTGCCCCCGGCGCGCCGGAGATTGCCGATCTTCCGCCCGAGCTATCGGACACGCCCATCACGCGCCTGATCCGCCTGCGCCTAGTGGATGGCACGCCGCGCATGTTGGTTATGACGTACGCGCCAAGTCACCTGTTGAAAGACGCCACCGCCGCCGATTTCCCTGAAACCGGGCCTGCGCAGTCCATCCTGCGCATCCTGAGCAGCCGGTTTCGGCTCAACTGGTCCGCCGCCTGCGAGGATATAAGCCCGGTCCTTGCCGATGCCGACATGGCCCGGATATTTGAGATAGAGCCAGGCCTTCCACTGCTGAAACAAGCCTGCTCGGCCTTCGACGATCAGGGACGAATGGTTTTCCACGAAGACGTTTTTCGCAACGGGCGGGTCAGCTTCAACCTCTCGCCGCGGGCCCGCACCCCGCGCCATCACTGAAGGATACGCATCCATGCCCGAGTTCAAGAAGCTCACCGCCGAACTGATGGACGAACGGTTGGCGTTGCCGACCGGAGATCCTGTCAGGTTGCTGATCGACACCGACACGGCCAATGAAATCGACGATCAATATGCGCTGGCTTGGGCGTTGCTGTCACCCGAGAAGATGACGGTTGAAGCCATCACCGCAGAGCCGTTTTCCTTCGCGCACCACCAGCCGGAACTGTTGAAAGCGGAGCGCGCGATCGAGGAAGGGAGCCGCCACAAGGAGCATCTTGTGGGGGGGTTCCAGGGTTGGATCGACCGCCTTCATGCCCAAGGCCGCCGCGCCGCGGATCTGTCGTTCGTCGGCCCTGCGGAGGGAATGGAACTCAGCTACGCAGAGATCCTTAAGATTTACGACAAACTGGGGATGCCATCCGACGGCAAGGTCTTCCGGGGCGCGCCGCGCTACATGACCCAGCCGGAAGATATCGTCGCATCAGACGCTGTAGATACCATCATCGATCTCGCCAAATCCGGCGATGCCCCGCTTTACATCGCGGCCATGGGCTGTGTGACCAACATCGCTTCGGCACTTCTCAAGGCGCCCGAAATCATCGACCGCATTGTCGTGATCTGGACATCGGCCTACCCGTCGTCCTCGCCGCATTGCTGCCGGCCCTCACTCAATCTTGTGCAAGATGTCCATGCCTCCCGTCTGATCTTTGACAGTGGCGTGCCGCATATCTACTTGCCGGGCTACCACGTCGGGGCGCAACTGAAGATCTCACGTCCCGAGATGGAGGCGTTCGTAAAGGGCAAAGGCGCCATCGGCGATTACCTGCATCACCTTTACACTCACAATCCGCTTCACGACATGTTCGCGATCACGAACCGCGAACAGCGGACCTGGGTAATCTGGGACATCATCAACATCGCGTGGCTGATCAACCCCGCCTGGGTGCCGACGTTCCTCACGAAATCACCAATTCTGGACGACGACCTGTATTGGCAGCACGATGAGGGCCGTCACATGATGCGCGAAGCCCATGACGTGCAACGTGATGAGATCTTTCTGGATTTCTACGCCAAACTCGCCGCGGCAGCTACGTGAAGTCGCGGGCGTCCAGATGCCCTCGCATCGGGCGCCTGCCGAGGATATCCATACCTGTCCAAGAGGCAAATTCGGTCAATGCGCCCGCATGATCGTTGGGGATCAGCACGAAATGATGCTCTAGCCCATGCGCCATGACGGTGGCCACGACGTCTTCCAGCGATGCAGTTTCACCGTCGACCGTGAACTGCTCCAGCCAGCCGCGGCATCCGGTGAAGCCGCTTGGATCGCGGCCCGCGACGACCGCCGTCATCGTAAACATCGCACCCGCGTTGCGCGCGATACGAAACAAGCTGACGGGACCATCGCGGAACACCAAGTCACTTATTGCACCGAAGAACGGTCCGGCTTGCGTCCCCCGACCGATCATCGGGTGATTGATCCATTCGGCACCGTTCGGATCCGCCAGATACAGTGGCCCACCGCCGCCGTGCCAAACCAACAGTTGACCTGCCTCAAGATCCGGCTCGGTCATATCGAGAAGATACCCGACCTGCCCGCAAAGCGCCTTGGCGACCAATTGAGATATCGCCCCCAGAACGTCCCCCTCGGACGCCACGGGAAGTGCGTGGCGTTCCTCCGTCCATGTGAAGGCCGCGCCGGGATGCATGCCGGGATTGCTCTGCAAAGCGGGCCAATCACTGACAGCGAGCGCCGCGTAACCGCCCTCCTCCGCCATCTCGCGCAGTGCCAAGGCCGCACGGGCGGTTAATGCCATTTGCTCATCAGACACACCGTTGACCCGCGCCGCCTCCGCCATCGCGGCAACTTCCGCTGTCACGCGCGCGTCGTCCAATGCGGCCATCCGTTCCGTCAACTCGTGCATGTCATGATGCGCAACCTCTACCCCGAGGCGTGCACGCAGGGCCGACGTGGACACCTCCATGTTGTAGAAGGTCATCGCCAACCCGCCGATCACACCAATCCGCGCGCCGTTCAGCGCCTTGGCGGCCTTGATCGCACGAAAGGTTGTGCGCATCCGCGCCTGCAACGCAGGGCTATCCGGCGCGCCGTGGTACCATTGGACAGGGCGCGTTTTCAGATCACGCACCTGACGGGCAATTGACATAGACATGTTCAGCGACACGAAATTGTTGAGCTGCACGTCGCCCGTGCGCACGGGTTCGGGAACCGACCAGAAGCCTGCCCGAAACTCGGACGCCGCAACCGTTCGCGCCACGTCCCCCATGGAAAAGCCACCGTGAAGGAGCAGCACGAAATCCACACCCTCCGCGCGGCACGCATCCAGTGCCGACAGGGTATCGCGTGCATCCATGGGAATGGTTGGGACGATAAAGAGTGAGATGTCTTCCGCTTCGCACATGACCGAAAGGGCAGATTGCGCGGCGTCCCAGACGCCATGTTTCTGGGGGAAATAGCTTGGCAATGACGCCTTTATTAATCCAACCTTCATGGCGCTCTCCCTAATCCAAAGCCGCAATGAGACGCTTCAAACGGGCCCGGCCCGTATCGCCGAGCCAGGCACGAAGCGCGCCCTCACCACCGCTCCCGAAGATATCCACCGCATCGGACCAGATGGCACGGCCACACATAAACCCCGCGAAGGTGCAACCGGCCTCTCTCGCCATTTTAAGGGACGCCTCGAACCTCTCGAACGTGACACCCGCGCTGAGGTAGACGAGATTGATCCCCCCGGCGGCGCTTGCGGCAGTGCGAAAGGCCTCCAACGCCTCGGACCTGGTCATCACCGGCGCGCCGAAGCCCTCCACGAAATCCAGATCCACCGGAATCTCCACCTTCAAGACTTCGGCCTGAAACCGCTCGTGGGCGAAGACCTCGGTCGCACGGCGCACGAGATCCGGTTTGATTTGCGCGTAGGCTTCCGTGCCCGGCGCGATCGTGGGGTGATACACGAGCGGTTCCATCAGGAACCGCACACCTTCCGCTCTGCAACGTGCGCCAACATCAGCCACGAGATCATGCTTGCGTGCATTCAGCTCCGGGCTATCGTCAGGGGCATAATACATAAAGAATTTCAGCAGGTTGACACCCATTCCCGGGAAGTCTTCCACCGTGAGGTTGTCCGGCAGGACAGTGATCCGATCCGCATCGGAGATATGATAAACGTCCGCCTCTAACGCGATCATGCGGGCGCAGCCCTCTGGGTAGCGAGGCAGCAAAGCGGGCCCACAGGTGGCATCCAACAAAACGGTACTTGCGTCAGGTCCAAGCATATCCAGAACCGCGCGCTTGAATGTCAAAAGGTCGCTGTCGGCCGCGTCCTTGCCACGCGCGTCACGCAGGCTTGCCGCCAAGCCACTGCCCGCATCGACCGCCACACCATGAAACCCGGATTGCATGACCTATCCTCCTTGGCTGTGCAGCGATGGGAAGTGTGGCGCACCATGGGGCGCGCGCCAGAACTCGAGCATCTCTGGCGTTGGCGTCAGCAGCGATATCGAGAAACCACCCATCTCTTGCGTGGTCGAGAAGGAGCCGATCATGGGCGACACCAAACTGATACCTCGGTCCGCCAAGGCGCTGACAACATCGCGATAGATCGTCAGAAGTTCCATCATCGTCGTCCCGCCTGCCCCGTTGATCAACGCCACCGTCGGCGTGCCCGGTGCGATGGAACGGTCGTCCAGCAGTTCGGAAATCATGAAGTCCACCAGATCCTTGACGGGCCCGATCTTTCTGCGCCCTACACCCGGCTCGCCGTGGACGCCCATGCCGATGAACACCTCATCTTCGGGCAGTGTGAACATCGCCTTTCCCGTCAACGGTGAAACGCCGGGCGACACGGCCACACCCAAGGTTCGGACAGCGGATCGCACATCGCGGCCAAGCGCCATCAATGCGTCGAGGGGCATCCCCATCTCTGCCGCAGCGCCCAAGATCTTGTATATGAACATAGTGCCGGCCGCGCCGCGCCGCTCATCCTCTTGCCCTTTCGGAGCAGACGAAATGTCATCATACATCAACAGCGGCTGTACGTTGAGGCCGTCGTCTTGTGCCAGTATCGCGGCGGTGTTGCCGTTGATTACGTCGCCCTCGTGTCGCGAAATCAGAAGAATGGCGCCCGCGTCGCCAGTGACTTCTTCAAGTCCCTCCAAGATGACATCGGGCGACGGGGCCGCGAAGACATCGCCAACCACATTGGCATCCAGAAGCCCTTCGCCAACGAACCCCATCGCGATTGGTTCGTGACCGCATCCGTTGCCGATCAGAAGGGCGACTTTGCCTTGGTGCGTCCGCAGATGGGTCCGACGCACGACGCGGGGGTGATTGCCGCGCACCACGATCGCAGGATAGGCGGCGACGAAGCCGTCAATCATGTCGTCGGGCATCCGGTCTTTGGAGTTGAACAGTTTTTTCATGTCGGACGTCCCGCGTAGGCGTTGAGGATTTCGGCAATGGACGTAGCCCCTGCATCCACATGCCCCACGCCCGCGCCCTCAACATACTTGGCGCGACCGCGTTTGGCGGCCATCGCGCGGGTCTTCTCGCACCCCTCAATGGCGGCCTGCGCGGCAGCCGCCGGATTTGGGGCCGCCGCAGCCGGGATCAACGCATCCAGCATGGTCTTGTCGCCCGCGCGGGCTTGACCCAGCAAAGCGATCTTGTCCGCCGCCTCGCCAAGGGCTGTTCCGAGATCAGCCCCCGCATCGGCCTTTTGCAACGCCGCGATCACCACCGCGAAGAGCGATCCGGAAGCGCCACCGGCGGCCTTGCGAAAGGCCCGGTCCGGAGCCTCGGCGGCATCTGCCGCTGCGCGTAGCCCCTTGAGGATGGTCGTTCCATGATCGCCGTCGCCCGTCGCCGCATCTAGGGAGTTGAGGTGGTCTTCCAACCCCTCGAACCGTCGTACCAGATCGGAAAGAAAAGCCTGCATCATTCAAAGGTCTTTCGCATGAAGTCCAGCGCACGCGCGGCCGCGTCGGTGGCGTCTGGTTCGATGTTGCGCCAGATGTTCAGGTCCGCACTGGCCGGGTTTCCGGCGATCACGAACATTTCTGCCACGATCCATTTGTCGTACCCGATCCCTCGCAGCGCGTCCGCAACCTCTGCCCAGGGTACATGCCCCGATCCCGGCACGCCGCGATCATTGTCGGATACGTGGAAATGCACCAACTGGTCCCCAGCGCCTGCGATAGCGGCGCCGATGTCCTTCTCCTCTATGTTCAGATGGAACGTATCCAGCAACGCGCCCACGCGTGTAGAGCCAGAAGCGCGGGCCATATCGGCGGCCTCGGCTGCGGTGTTCACCAGATCCGTCTCGAACCGGTTGATCGCCTCGATCCCGAGGGTCACGTCATGGGCTGCCAAATCACCATCCAGGGCAGCAAATGCCTGCGCCGAGCGCTCGGCGCGGACCGCCTTGTTGGCTGGATCATAGACACCCCAGGGCGCATAGACCACGCCCGCCAATCCGCGCGATCCGATTTTGGCGGTCGTGGCAATCGCCCACCGCAGATACGCCAATCCGGCTGCGCGAACGTCTGCGTCCGCGCTGGTGATGTCCTTGTCGGGCGCAAGGCCATCCGAGCATGTGACCCCTAGCCCATGATCGCGCACGGCACGTCCCAGGGCGTCTGCTTTTTCATCCGTCATGCCAAGCAGAGACACTTCGACCCCGTCGAAGCCCAGATCCGCCACGACGCGCAAGATCGGCGTGATCTCATCCGTCCATCGCGCCTGCCAAAGCCCCGCATGTATTCCGTACTTCATGCGATCACCCAGAGTGTTGCGGGTGGCAAATGGATGGGAACGCTGTCTCCGGGCGAGAACCCTTCCACCTCGTTCGGGTTGACCACGGCCTCAACACCAACATCACCGACGCGCAGCTTCAGGCGGGTTTGCGTGCCAAGGTAGATGACGTCCTCAAGGGTCGCGTTCAGATTGTTGGCCTCGCCGTGGGTATGGCCGATCCGCACATTTTCGGGCCGGAAGGTCAGCTTTCCGGGACCGCTGATGGCGCCGTCGGGTAAAACAAGCTTGCCTAGTAGCCCGTCGAATACGCCCCCATTCGACGTGCCGGGTATGAAGTTGTGCCCCCCGAAGAATCGCGCAGTCGCCTCGTCCACGGGACGTTTGTAGAAGGCGTCTGGCGTGTCGTATTGCTTCATCTGCCCGTCAAGGATCAGCGCCACGCGGTCAGCCAAAACCACCGCTTCTTCTTGATCATGGGTTACGAAAATCGTCGTGATCCCCATGTCCTGCTGGAGTTGGCGGATCAGATCCCGCATCTCGAACCGCAGGTGAGCGTCCAAGTTCGACAAAGGCTCGTCCAGCAACAACACCTCGGGCTGCACGATCAGCGCACGCGCCAGCGCGATGCGCTGCTGCTGGCCCCCAGACAACGCACTTGGTTTGCGGTCGCCGACATCCGGCAGCTTGACCAGATCCAGCATTTCGCCCACACGCCGCTTGATTTCCGCCGGGTCGGTTTTGCGCATTTTCAGGCCGAAACCGACGTTGTCGGCCACGGACATGTAGGGGAACAACAGGTAGTTCTGAAACACCATGACGACGCCGCGGTTTTCCGGTTTGTCGCGCAGGATGGAGCGGTCATTGAAAAGGATGTCGCCCGATGTCGTCTCCAGCAGCCCTGCAATCATCTTCATTGTCGTGGTCTTGCCGCAGCCGGACGGACCAAGCAATGCGGTCAACTCCCCGCTAGCGATCTCAATGCTCAAGCGGTCCAAGGCGGGCGTGACGGAGCCCGGATAGATCTTGGTCAATTCCTGTATTGAAACGTGGGTCATACGCGGCCAAAGCCTCCGACGGCACCGCTGCGGCCTGAGAGTTGCTTGGCGGTGAGGGCGAGAATGATGATGCCGGGCAGGATGTAGATCATGCCGATGGCACCTGTGATGTCGTTGCGCCCGGAGGTGGCGAAGTTGAACAGCAACAGCGGCAGGGTCACGACGCGGCCGCCGCCGATCAGGAGTGTCAGGATATATTGGCTCCATGAGACGAGGAATGCGAACAAGCCACCGACGATAATGCCGGGCATGATGACGGGCAGCGTGACGTACCAGAATGTCTTCAGCGGCGATGCCCCGAGGGAGCGCGCCTGCGCCTCAAACGCCGGGTCATAGTTGGAGAATATGCCCGCCATGACCAGCGTCATATAGGGCAGCGTCGGAATCAGGTGGACCAATATGACGCCCTGAACGGTGTTGGTCAGACCCAGTGCGATGAAAACGGAGTGGATGCCAAGGACCACAGCGATCCCGGGCACGATGGTGGGGGCAAGGATCATCAGTTCCACCACTTCCTTGCCGCGGAATTTGTACATCCCAAGCGCGCGTCCCGCAGGCACGCCCACAAGGATCGACAACGCGGTGGCGGCCAGCGATATCCCGATGGTCAGCCACAGTGCGTCCAGCACTCCCGCCGTGTCCGACAGGGCGTATTCCCAGGCGTCCAGCGTCCATGTCTGCGGCAGGATGCTGGGAAAGAACCAGCCGCGCGCAAACGACCAGATGGCCAGCGGGATCAGCGGCATCACCAGCCAGATCACCAACAGAAGGCAAGTAAGATAGCGGAACGTCTTGGTCCACATGCCGTCTTGTCCAATCATCTCAGGACCTCACTCGTTTGCGCGAATAGCGGATGTAGAAGAACAGCATGATCACGCTTAGCAGCGCGATCACGATGGCCAGCGCCATCGCCTCAGGCCGCGCGGCGAGGTCCACGTCGGTGTATTTGCGGTAGGCCAGCACCGGCAGCGCGGCGGGATAGTTCTGGCCCAAAAGTGCCGGGATTTCATAGGCGCCGAAGGTGAAAGCGAAGACGATCACGCTGGCCGATAAAAGGCCCGGAAAGATCAGCGGCAGCAAAACATGGCGGAAGCTTTGCCATTTGGACGCACCAAGCGAGCGCGCCACGCTTTCGTAGTTGTCCCCCAGCGCCTGCATGTTCGCCAACACGATGACGCCGATGAACGGCACCTCTTTCCAGACGTATTGCAGGATGATGCCGATGGCGAAGGGGTCGAACACCAATGCCGGGAAATCCGCCGGGCGCTGGATCAGGTCGGCCTCGGCCGCGAGGCGCGCGAAAACACCGGACTGTGAGAACAAGTACAGGATTCCGATCGCGCCGACCAAATGCGGCACCGTCAGGTTCAACTGGAACAGGAAGTTGATGATCGCCCGCCCAATGAACGCGCGTCTGAGCAACAGCGCCGCACCGACCGCCAAAATGCATGACAACACGGTGGAGGTGAACGAGATGTGGAAGCTCAGCAGGAACGAGAGGTAGAATTCTTCATCGGTGAAAATGGAAAAATAGGCGTCGAAATTCGGCTCTGTCAGGCCGATCACCGGCATGTAGTTGAAGCTGCGCATCAAGCCGATCGCCAGCCCGCCGAAAAACAGCAAGACGATCACCGACATCGCGGGCAAAAGCAGCAGGAAAATCTTCACGCGGTCCGACATGTGCGCCCTTCACGGCAACGCGCGCCCGATCGATTGGCCGGGCGCGCAGATGGCTCAGTTCGAGCCGACGTTATCGATCCAACCCTGCTCGATGGCAGAGATCCAGGAGGCTTGCAGCTCCGGCAGCGCCGTGTCCGCCAGGTCCTGTGCGGGCACCACGTTGGGGTGGCGCTCCACCGCCTCGAACATTGCGCGCGTCGCGTCATCGAGGCGGCTGATGTCGATGCCCGGCTGCGTGCCCCAGACCTCGGGTTGCAGCTTTTCCAACTGCGCCTGCACCGACAACAGCACGTTTTGCAGCACCAGCGCCGCCGCCTTGTTGGGTGAATTGAACGGGATCAGCGTGTAGTTTGTGTTGCCGATGGTCCCGTCCGCCATCGCATAGCCCTGCGTGGTTGGCGGGAAGGTCCCGTTTTCGATGTTCACGCCCACATTGGCGGGCTCATAGTTGAACACGATCCCCACCTCCTGGTTGGCGTAAAGCTGTTGCAACGCGGCGATGCTTGCGGGGTAGGTCTGCCCTTCGCGCCAGAGATACGGCTCGATATCATTGAGGATCTGCCAGGTCGCTTCCGCCGCCGCGTCATAGCGCTCCTGATCGAACTCGCCGAGCAGGTTCTCAACGCCACCGGCGGCGTGGTAGAATACGTGCCGCACAAAGACCGAGCCGTTGAAATCGGGCGGCGCGGGGTAGGTGAACTGGCCGGGGTTGGCCTCGATCCATTCCAGCAGCGCGGGGATGGTGGTGGGCGGCGCATCATAAAGCGCGGTGTTGTAGGCAAAGGCGAATTGGGCCGTGTTCCACGGCACTTCACACCCATTGACAGGCACGCCGAAATCGTTGGCAATCGCCGGGTTGTCCCAGTTGATCAGCGCGTTGTTGGGCAACACGTCAGGATAGCCGCAATAGACCAGATCGCCCTGCATCATGGTGCGGAAATTCTCGCCGTTGATCCAGATCATGTCGACGGTGCCGTTGTCCATGTTGCCTGCCTCGCGCTCTCCCAGCACGATATTCACGACGGACGCTGTGTCGGTCACGCCAACGCGATTGAGGGTGATGTCATACTCCTCCTCCAGGATACCACCGATGTATTCCGAGACGTATTGATTGATCGTGTCTGACCCGCCCCACATGAACCAGTTGACCTCGCCCCCGCGGGCCAGCTCGACAATCTCGTCCCACTCCATCGCATTGAGCGCATCGCCATCGGCGGTATCGGCCATGGCAGAAAAAGGCAGCATCGCCGCTGTCGCGGCCAGGACGGCCAGTTTCGAAAAATATCTCATCGTCGTTCCTCCCAGAAACTACTGTTGTTGATTGCTATCTGCGTCGTTCAAGCACCTGCGTATTGCACCGCCTCTACTACCTCCAAAGCCACTTCGAAGACTTCCGCATTTGACCGGCTCAATCGCGCTGCATCGTCTGGTTCCAGCGAATCCATGAACGTGCGCCCATGGGGTAACGCGTCCCAAACCGTCAGCATCGACAACACCTTCGCACCAAATCTGTCACCCACTGCGATCACGGCAGAGGTTTCCATATCGATCGAGACCAGCCCCTCACGCGTCCAGCCTGCGCACATTTCGTCGGATTGCGCAAAGAGACTTGGCCAAGTCAGATGCCTTGTGCGGGCCGGCTGCACGTCGCGTGCAATCAGCCGCGCATGCGCCAGATCCACAAGGTCCGGCGCGGCAAACACCGTTTCCCCTGCGCCATAGTATTGCGACACGCCATCGCGCGCGGCACAGCTTTCGGGAAGGGCCACCATACCGGTGGAGACGTCCATATTCAAAGTGCCGCAGGTGCCGATCTGGATCAGGACAGGCGTCCCCATTTGCGCGAATATATGGGCAGGCTCTACAGCCCGCGCGGCCCCGTAAGCACAACAATAGGCGATGGTCAGGCCGTGCCACGTTCCGACGAAAATGTCAGGAAACGGAAGCTCGCGTACGTCTTCCAGCAGATCAAGGCGCGACGCGGTTGCCGTCTCGCGCCACCAGGTGCCTTCAAGGATCAACGCATCGGGTTCTTGCCCCTGGGGCATCCCAAGTGCGTTCCGCCATATTGTGTCGGAGTAGTCCAGGATCGCCATGCAGACTGACCTTGCCTTCAGGAAGTGCAATTATTTGTCTATACAATTTGATAGGAACAACTCCCACCAGTCAAGCTGTACCTGACTCAAGATCGCACCTGACGCGCGACGCTCGGACAGGTATTGCCTGCGCTCCCGACCGCTGGAGCATCGTGCGTTTTTCGGGAAGGAAGCCGAGGGGGTTGCGAATTCTCGGTGCAGCAACCGTCCAAACCCTCAATCGCGCTGCCAAGATCGCGACCGCATGCGACTGCCCCGCAATCAACTAACTGACGAACGCGCCCACTTAGCGCCCCGCCATAAGGTCCCGCAAAACATCGCGGTCATGCATACTGCCACCCCTGTCGGCGTGGATCGGCACGCCAAATGCTGTGTCACGGGTCAAGGACGTTGTGGCAAGTGTCGGCGACAAAAGGGCCGCGGCGGGTTAATCGGCGGCGAACCGAACCTGTTCATGTGTGCCAATGATGCCCGCCATCGCCTTGCGCTCAGGATAGGTGTCCGATGCGATCACGGCGGCACAATGCTCACGCTTGGGCAGAAGCGGGATGCACGCGGACGATTCCCAAGACAGTGGCTACGTGGAGGCCCGGAACATTGGGCACTCGAGGATCCGCTGCGGGTTAGGGCTACTCGACGGTCAGACGCCAAAGTACCGAGTTGCCCTGTTCGAGGTCGGGGCCCCAGATTATCTCTGCGGCCTCCGACCACGTGATCGCATCATAGCCACCCTTTGGATCGACCTTTGCCGCGGAGTAGACGCTTGCCCGGGGCGAGGCGGAGGCATCGAAACCAGATTCATCCCAGCCGTTCGGCTCTTCCGAAACCTCGCACCCGCAGGCGCCCTATCCGGCGACAGGATCACTTTCGCCCTCGCACGCCGCATCAAGCGGGGCGGTGTGGATGACAAGGCATTGCCAAGCCGCATCGCTGACGGCGACGTCATCGCCCGCCGCGTCCCTGATCTGCATGATCAAACCGTCATTGCCGGTCTATTGGCGCCTTGTACCGATGTATTCGAGGCCATTGTCATTCCCGATGACGTCGCGCGTGAAAAGGCCGATCGTGAAGGGCCGCGTCGGCTCGAAGGTGAAGCTTTCGGCGTTGAAGGAGCGTTCGGTCGTAATTGAAACGCTTTCGACGGCCACCAAACGGCCGTCGATCCGGTAACGCCCCGCGTTCTCGCCCGTCGATTCCCAGATGCCGCCCGCATCCTCCAGCGTTGCAGGGCGGAACGGCCCGACCTTTAACCCATCGGGCAGATAGCCAACGGTGATCTGGTGGCATTGCGCTACCATGCCGTTTTCCAACGTACACTCCACGATTTCGGGCGCCTGAATGAAGGCAGTTTGCTTAAAGGCGGAAAATCCCGGTGGGCGAAGGCTACCGTTGAGTCAGCCATCATCACCGCAACGGGCAGGACGTTGGATGTACAGACGCAAGGCATGCGGAGTTCCGATGTCGAAGTGCCGGGTTCGGAGGCACAGTAAATACGCCCGCCTTTGCAGGCAGGCGGCAAGGGCCTTTGACCTTGGCGTGATCGTGCCGGAGATTTCAGCGCACGCAGCGCACCAGGTTGTCGGGCCGGTTGTAATCGCAGACGTTGACCGAGCACGTCGTGTCCTCGGTCATTTCCTGTCCGACCGTCGTCTTGATCGACGAGCGTTGCGCGCCCGAGCCGTGCCAATCGGTGAATTCCGTCTGATCGCCCGCCATGCTGAGCGCCTGCCCAAAGGCGATGACGTTGGCGTGGGTCGTCCAGTCGCCGAAAGTGGTGGAGGTCCAGAAATCCAGCGATACGGAGTCTTGGGTGATGGCAAAGACACTCGTATCGATGGCCGGAAAGCCGGTGCCGCTGTAATTGACAATGCTTTGCAGTGTCTTGGAATTGGGCAGGCGCCAGTCATCGTATCCGCCCAGGTCAAGCGCCTCGCAATAGGCCAGCGCGTCGGCCCATTCCCGGCGCTCTCCATCGTCGGCCTGCTGCCATATCAGGCCCGTGGCCTCATCTGTAACAGTACCATCATCGTTTGGCACAAAGACGTTCACTCCGTAGACGTCTTCCTCGCCGCTGACGCAGCGCACGAAATTTCCGGGCACCTGCCCGTCCGAGCCTGTCAAACCGCCGGTCGCGGGCGCGCCTGTGTAGAAGTCCAGCCCGGTGCCATAGGCCTTGATATGCCCGTCGGCGAAGTTGAAACCGAACGCGGCCTGATTGCGGCCGTTCTGGACCGGCCCCCTGATATAGAGCGTGGAACTCCAATACTGTCCGGCGAACGCCATCTGACCCTCTGGGTAATAGAAGTCGAAGACGCTCACATCGATATAGGGGATCGGCTCGCCCTCTTCCGGGGTCAGAAGCGCGCCGCGGTTGTCCGCGAGCGAGTAGAGCTCCTGGATCGACGGCACGCGCCAGTCCGCCCTGCCGCCCAGGTCGAGCGCCGCGCAATAGGCCGAGGCGTCGGTGTATTGATAGCGCTCGTTCTCGGGCGTCTGCTGCCAGACGAGCGTGGTGTTATCGTCAAGGATCGTGCCGTCACCCAGATCCGTATAGGAGGCGGCGAGGCCTGCATATTGAGCATCCTGGCCGAAAAGCGGCTCGCCTTCGTCGGGGCAGTCGATGATATCCCCAACGAGGTCATAGCACGCGGCCTGCATCGTATCGATGACCGGATAAGTCAGGTCCTGCGCCTGCGCGGTCGTGGCCGACAGGGAGACCACCAACGCGGTACGGGTGAGGGATGTCATCGGATGTTCCTATCAAGGTATTGAGGGAAGGGCTGTTGACGTCAACATTCACGAAAATCTGCGAGAGAGAATGAAGCGACTGTGCAGGAAACATGAAGGCAGAAGCCTGTCGGGTCAGGCCCTACGACCTGCACTCAATCCTCATAGGCGTAGCCGACTCCATAGACCGACCGGATCGGATCCCAATCCGTTGTTAAATGGATCTTTCGGCGGATATTGCGGACATGGCTATCGATGGTCCGGTCCAAGACCTCTGCATCATCGGGAAAGGCCAGCGACAGCAGTTGATCGCGCGAGAACACGCGGCCCGGTCGCGCGGCCAGAGCCGCCAACAGCGAGAATTCGTGCCGCGTGAGGTCAAAGTCGACCCCGTCGAGCGTCGCACGCCACCGTTATGCATCGATCTGTAGCCGTGCATCTGACCTGTCTTCCGCCCCTCGTCCGGCCAATGGCCGTCGCCGCAGCACCGCACGCACCCGCGCCACCAATTCGCGCGCGGAATAGGGTTTGCAGAAGTAGTCGTCCGCCCCCATTTCCAAGCCGAGAAGACCGTCGATTTCTTCGACCCGGGCGGTCGTCATGATGATCGGTACGTCAGAGCTTTTGCGCAATTCGCGACACATGGTCAGTCCGTCCACGCCCGGCAACATCAGATCGAGGATAATCAGATCGGGGGCCTTGCCCAGCGCCGTTTCAACCGCGCGGGTGCCTTCGGACAGTGTTTCAACCTCCATGTTACCCGCAACGAGGTAATCGCGAACAATCTCGGCGAGGGCGGTCTCGTCCTCGACAATCAGGATGCGTGGCTTGGTCATTTCCGGGTCTCCGGCAACGTGAAGGTCACTTTAAGGCCGCCCAGATCCGACGCCGTGGCGGTGATAGTCCCCCCGTGCGCTTTGACGATGGCCTCGCTGACGGGTAGACCCAGCCCCGAGCCGCCAAGCGCGCGCGAACGCGATCCTTCGGCCCGGTAGAACCGGTCGAACAGCTGGGGCAATGCGCCATCGGGGGCCGCTGGCGGCGTGTCTTCAGTTGACACTTGCGCGAAGTTTCCATCGCGCCAGATTGCCACTCGCACCATCCCGGGGGCATCGGTGTGGCGCGCGGCGTTCTGCAACAGGTTGTCGATCACCTGGGCGATCCGCAGCCGGTCACAGATGACGGGTAACGTTTCGGGAAACGCGCAATCGATGTCGAGGCCCGCGGCCTCCAGTGCCGGGCGCGCGATCCTCGACCGCCTCCGTGGCGATGTCCACCAGATCCTCGCGGGCCATACTGGTCACGAAGTGTGCCTCACGCGCATAGGTCAGTATCTTGAAGTCCTGCACCAGTCGCGACAGCCGCATTTGCGCTGCGTGCATTTCGGCCAACGTCTCCTTGTCGGGCTGGCGCACACCATCTTGCAAGGCCTCGATCTGCGCACGCAGAACTGCCAGCGGGGTCTGCAACTCGTGGGAGGTGTTGGAGATCCATTCGCGCTCGGCTTGCGTCTTGCGCGCTAGCGTTTCCGCCAGAACGTTGTAGTGGCTGATCAGATCACCCAATTCATCGGTGCGGTCCTTGTCGATCCGGGCGGAGTAATCGCCCGAAGCCAGGGTCTTCGCCCCGGCTTGAAGTCGTTTGATCGGGACGAGGATTTGCCGCGCGATCAGGAACGCTGCTGCGGCAGAGGCCATGAGCGCAATGAGGGCGGAAAAGGCCAGCGAGGCATATTGCCCGCGCAGGAAGAAAGCATCGCTGGCGCTATCTGACATCCTTGGCGCGTTCAGGCGAATGTATCCGAGTGGGGCGCCCTCGGGGCATCCGCGCGCGGTGCAAATCGGGCGCTGTTCGTAAATGGCGGTCCGTGTCGGCGCACCGGCAATTCGATTACCCGCCGCGTCAAGCAAGGCCAAGCGTTCCCCCAGCACGAGGGGGTCCGCGTTGACTTCTTCCTGGGAGGGGGCGCCGGGGGGCGTGAAATGGGTGCGGACGAATTCGTTCCAGACCACGGGATCTTCCGCCAGGTCCGGCCAGCCAGGTGCGTCGGGATCATGCGCCAGGGCCAGTTCCCGCACCAGTGAGTCGAACCTGATCAACTCTCCGCGCAGCAGGTATTGCGAAAAACCGTCGCGCATAGACAGGGCCACCAGTAGCGCCATCGTGCCGATCACCAGCGTCGCGGTGGCGGCGATGGCAAGGAATATCTTGGTGGTCAACGACATGCATAGGCGGTCCATTCGATCTAAGTGGCACGCGATTGTGCAGAGAGCATGCAGAGCCCTCACAATACCCATGGCACGCGTCCAGACTAAGCGTTTGAACACTATACTAAAACCCTGCCTGGGTCCGCCCGCGCGGAATCTTCCGGGTCTCGGTATTCGCTGCACATTCTTGCGCCATGATCAGCCGCAGATCGATTCTTCAAGGACGCCTCCCATGTTGAGAAAAATCAAGATTGCCCTTTGGGGACTAATGACAGGCCTGAGCGCCCTTTGGCTGCTGGCCAACCTTCCGTTTCCCGAAAGCCTGACCGTCATTTCGGTCCGCAACCTTCTGGTGCAGTTTTCCGGCGTGATCGGAATGGGCGCAATGAGTGTGGCGATGATGCTCGCTGTGCGGCCCGTGTGGCTGGAGCCTTGGCTCGGCGGGTTGGACAAATCCTACCGGCTGCACAAATGGCTGGGAATTGCCGGGCTGTCGGCCGCGATCTTCCATTGGGCGGCGGTAAACGCCCCCAAATGGGCAGTGACCCTTGGTCTTATGACCGCGCCCGAGCGTGGTGCCCCGCCTGCGGGTGCTGAGGCCACGGACATCGTCACGATCGAGTCCTTCCTGCGCGGATTTCGTGGGATTGCCGAGGGGCTCGGTGAAAAGGCGTTCTACGTCGCTGTGCTTCTGATCGCCTTGGCGCTGATCAAGTGGTTCCCCTATCGGTGGTTCGCCAAGACGCATCTGTTCATCGCGGTGGCCTACCTGGTTCTGGTCTTCCACTCCGTCGTGCTGATGGATTTCGCCGCCTGGACCCAGCCGATCGGTACCGTCACAGGCCTGCTCCTGCTCACAGGCACCATCTCGGCAGTGATCGTGTTGACGCGCCAGGTCGGCAAACGCCGCAAGGTGGACTGCATCGTCGAAGACCAGCACAGCTTTGCTGATATGGGCGTACTTGAGACCACGATCCGGTTGGAAGACGGATGGAAAGGCCACAAGAGCGGGCAGTTTGCCTTCGTGACTTTCGACAAGAACGAAGGCGCGCATCCCTTCACTATCGCCTCGGCCTGGGACGCGGATGATCCACGCATCATGTTCATAACCAAGGGCTTGGGTGACTATACAGATTTGCTGCCCAAACAGGTCCAGCCCGGCGCAAAAGCAACCGTCGAAGGGCCGTATGGTGGGTTCACCTTTGATGACACGGCACCGCGTCAAATTTGGGTCGGCGGCGGCATCGGCATCACGCCGTTCATCGCGCGAATGAAGCAACTTGGCCGCACGCCGGGCAGCTAAAGCGTCGACCTGTTCCACACCACAACGCAGCTTGCCCCCAGGCGCGGGAAAAACTGACCGCCGATGCGAGAGCCGCGGGGGTGAACTTGCACATAATGGTCGACGAACAGGACGGGTTTCTGACGGGTGATAAACTGCGCGCCGCCGTGCCGGATTGGAAATCGGCAACCGTCTGGTTCTGCGGCCCCGCCGGGTTCGGCACCGCCTTGCGTCGTGACCTTGCAGCGCAAGGTCTGCCGCGCGGCGCCTTCCATCAGGAACTGTTCAACATGCGCTGAGGCGCCATTTCCAAAAGGGATATCCCGATGACGATCAAAAGCATCAACGGCTGCATTGGTTGCGAGGAATGCGTCAAATCGTGCCCCTGCGATGTCATCCGCATGGAGAACGGTCGCGCGGTCATCACCTACGCCGCCGATTGTCAGATCTGCCATCTGTGCCGGATGTATTGCCCGGTGGACGCGATCGAGATGTCACCCGAGAAATCCATTCCCGTCATCGTGCCTTGGGGGTAGCGCCATGAAACTCACCGTTCAACGCGCTACCATCCTCGCGGCCCTCGCCATCTTCGTCGGCCTGCCAGTGCTGTTCTATGCACTCGGCGACGCGCCCCGCCGGACGTTGCTGAAAGAGGCGATCTCTATCTCAACGCTCTTCGCGTTCGCCGCCATGCTGGGCCAGTTCTTCATGGCGCGCAGCAACACCTGGCTTTTGAGCGTCTTCAAGCCGCCGCAGATCCAGAAGGTCCACAAGTATATCGCCTACACGGCGGTCGCGGTGATCCTGGCCCATCCCGCGCTGATCGTGCTGCCGCGCGCGCTGGAGGGCGGGGTGCGGCCCTGGGATGCGCTTGTCACGATGATCACGACTTTCGACAGCATCGGTGTGGGGCTGGGTCTTGCCGCCTGGGTGGCGCTTCTCGTCCTGACCGTCACCGCCTTTTTCCGCAAACCCATCATCAAGCGCCTCTCCACCCATTATCGCGGCTGGCGCTACCTCCACGGTGGTTTGGCCACGGGCTTCACGGCGCTTGCATTGTGGCATGCGATCAAACTCGGCCGTCACACCAACATCGCCATGTCCCTGTTGTTTCTGGCTCTGGCTGTCACCGGCTTTGGCATGTTGGCCAAGCTGTATTGGGCGGCCCGGCCAAGACCGCACAAGTCTATCCAGAAGCAACCCGCATCATGACCACGACCGTCAAAGACGGTCATCCGATGCGCAATAGGTGCACCGAACATCGCAGACACACAAATTACCACGCCATGACCTGCAAGCCCATCCTGGTCGCTCTTACCGCATCGACCGCGATACTGGCAAACCACGCAACCGCGCAGGACTATACCTCCGCCAAAGATTTCTATGACCTCTCCGAGATGTCCGAAACCGGCATGTACACGCAGGGCGGATCGAAACCTGGTGAGGGCAATTCCTCCGGGCCACCGCCGCAAGGCGATGTGCAACTGCAGGAGGTTCGGGTCGGCCCCGCAACGTTCAGCGTCAATTACCCGATCTTCGAAAGCTTCGACGCGCTGCCCGAGGACGTGGACCTGATCCGCGAACCAATCCAGAGCTTCGAGCCCCCCGAAGGCGACACCCATTACTATGAGGTCGTTCTGGTCGAGAGCATGAACATCAGCTGGGTGCAGGCCGCGATCCTGGCGGAAAGCGAAGGCGGCTATCTTGCCTCGCTGACGTCGCCGGACGAAAACGCCTTCGTCTTCAGCCTGGTCGATGACGACAGGTATTTCTGGCAGTTCCCCGACGACTACACGCCCGACAGCCACTACCGCATCAAGATCGGTCCGTTCCTGGGTGGTGTACGCGTCTCCGACGCCGAGGAGTCTCTCGACGGGTGGCAATGGCTCTCCGGCGAGCCGCGGGACTATACCAACTGGGCTCAGAACCTTGACGACGGCGTCACCGACCGCGATCCGCGCGACAATACCCAGTCCAACGGGACGGGGCGCCAGAACGTCATGGGCTTTGGCGAGTTGAACGTGCCCGTGCCCACCTGGGGCGATTATTGGGACACCGTCGCCCAGTATGGCGAACGTGGGATGCCGACCGGATACAACAGGGGCTTCGTCATCGAATATGATGAAATGCCGAACTGAGCCCACAAAAGCGGCCTTGCACCATCAGGTGCCGGGCAGCCCTCTTTCTCTGCCATGGCTTCCGTCAGCCCCCCAAATCTCTTCGCATTTCAGCACACTGCCTGAACCGTCCCAATCCCACCCCGTACACAAAGGCATCGCATCATGACCACACCGTCAGATACAACCGGCCCGACCCGCCGCACGTTCATGGCTTTGAGCGGCGCGAGTGGCGGGCTGGCCGCCATGGGTATGCAGGCCTGGGCCCAGAACGCCGTCGAGATCGACGTGGACGCCATCACCAACACTGACCATGTCACCGACGTGCTGGTGATCGGCGGCGGCATGGCGGGGCTTTTCGCCGCCGTGAAGGCCCATGACGCGGGGGCCGCTACGATGATCGTGTCGAAGGGGCGGTTGGGGTCTTCGGGCCTGACGCCCTTCGGCAAGGGGTTTTTCGTGTTTGATCCTGCGACGGAGACCGGCAGCATCGACGACTTCGTCGACACCGTCTCCCGCTCTGCTCTTGGCACCAACAACCCGGTCTATACGCGGCAATTGGCGGAGCATTCGTTGGACTGCGCCGCCGAGTTACGGGAGTGGGGTTTTTTTGACCAAACCCTCGCAAACCGCCCCTTCATGGCACCGATCGAAGCGCGGGATATCCCGCTGCTGGAACGGGTCCATATCACCCATCTGATCCGTGAAGACGGCCGCATCGCGGGCGCGGCGGGCTTCCGGCTTGACGCTGAAGAAACCGTCACCATCCGCGCCAAATCGGTGATCCTGTGCACCGGCGCAGGCGGCTTCAAGCCCAACGGCTTTCCGCTGGGCGACCTGACCCATGACGGCACGGTTATGGCTTACCGGATCGGGGCCAAGGTCACGGGCAAGGAATGGAACGACGGCCACATGACGCGCGCTGACCACCCCGCGGCCACGTTCGATGGCTGGGGTGACATGTCTACGCGACAGGGGCTTGTAGAACAGGTTCGGCGCCAGACGGCCCACCAGCACATCCGATCAGGCCTGGATCGTTTCGGCTTGCAGGGTGAAAAGCACGGTTCGAAGCAGCGGCAACACGATCAGCGCAATCAGGATTGCCAGCACAATTGCCCTCAGCAATGTGCCCTGTCGAAAGAACACGCGCCGCCCCTGCCCGTTCATGGCAATGTCCGCCATAGGTGTCATCCTCGACTTTCTCGATCAGAATGATGCAGGGGCGCGCAATCCTTCGTGCACGTGCCCGAACGGGAGAAACCCGTTATTGCAGCGTCAGGATCAGGTCGCCGACTTCGGCCCGGATCGTCGCGGTTACAGCTGGGTCGATGCGGCAGGCGGTGAAGTCCGTCAGCGGCACTGCGTCGGGGTGCGGCGGGATGTCGGTGCGCGTCACGTAATCGCCCGCAACGTAAAAAGGCGCGAGGCCCGGACCGCCCGTCTCGGTCTCATCCCCCATCAGAAAGTCGATTGCGAGGCGCGCGGCAGCCGGGTTGTTCGGCGCGGCCGCAAGGGCCAGGATCGCGGGGAAGATGATGCCTGGCGCCGGTTCAACCTCGTTGGCGACCTGAAGCGCCCACCCCTCATCCTCATTGTCACGGCGGTCGGAATAGCTGGTGAAGCCCACCGGAGGATTCTCTTGCCCCAGCGCATCGACCGCCGCGTTTACATCGTCGGTCGATCCGACCAGGATCAGATCGTTGGCAAACAGATCCATGATGAAACGCTCTCCGGCATTGGCTGCCCCGTCGAGGTCGATGCCTTGGCCGAACTGCGCTTCCTAGGCCGCCGCCATCTCGTCGGATCGCAACACGATCTCGGTCATCATGTCGAGGTAGTCTCCGCGTTGCAGCGGATCGACCATGACGACACGCCCGCGCGAGTCATCCGTCGTAAGCTGCCACAGGTTCGTGATCGGCGAGCCGTCCGGGTTGGCTTCTTCGTTGTACATCAGAACCTTCGTCGACAGCCGTTGCGCCAGAAGCGGCGACTGGAACTGGGCCGGGACGCGGTCCGCAATCCGGGGTGGCATGTAGTTTGCGATGATACCGGACTCAGGCAGCGCTAGAAGCACGACGGGCACGTCGGAAATGTAGATGACGTCCGCATTCGTAACCCCGGCCTGCGCCTCCGCCGTCAGTCGCGCGATCTGTTCGGTTGACGAGATGTCGAATCCCTGGAGATCGATGCCGGGATAGGCCTCTTCGAAAGCCGCCTCCACCCGACCGATGCGGCTGGTGAAGGAATAGACGATGACCGTTCCCTCTTCCTGCGCCAGAGGCAGCAGGTCTTCGGGGGTCAATCCATCGAGATGCCCGTCAGCCATGGCAGCCGTAGACATGACTTTACCGATCGCGCCGAGGCGCGTTGCGTTCAGAAACTCCATGTGATCCTCCCTTGGGTCTGTTCTTATTCGAACCGCTCGATCAGCTGTCCCAGCCGATCAAGCTTTTTCAGCGACTCCTCTTTCGCCGTCAGTCCGGCGGCGATCATGATGGCGTTGCACACTGTCATCGGCACCGTCAGGGTCTGGAACGCGTCCGGATCACCCGATCGTGGCGCGGCCAGAAGGTGGTCGGGCCGGGGCGCCAGAAGCGCGCCGGAATTCCCCGAAATGATCAAACTCGTGGCCCCCGCCTCGCGCGCGGTTTCGATCAGCGCGGCATAGGCTCGTGGTGGACGATGGAAAGCAAAACTGAGCACCACGTCGCCGACGCCAAGGCCCAGCATCTGTTCGGCCAGCCCCCGTGGATCGGCATCGAGTTGTTGCACGTCCTTGCCGAAACGGCGGAAGCGCTTGACCAACATCAGCGCAAGAACCTCGGCATTTCCGTAGCCATAAATGAAAATACGGCGTGCCCCCATCAGCATAGCCGCAGTGGACGCGATCTGATCGGGTTTGATGAAATCCTCGATCCGGGCAAGCGCCTGACCCTCGTCCTGCGCCAGCTTGCCCAGAACCGTTTCGGACGTACTTGCCGCTATGGTCCGCTCAAAGCGGGTCGCGGTTTCACGGGTGGCGATGAATTCCTCGCGGAGGGCATCGCGGAAGGCCGCGTAGCCGTCGAACCCCAGCTTCTTCGCCAGCCGCGACGCCGTTGCTTCATGGACGCCCACGGACCGAGCCAATTCGCCCGCCGTCCCAAGAGCGGCCGAAATCGGGCTATCGATCACCGTTTCCACGAGCCGCCGTTCACTTGGTGTAAGGCTTGGCGCCTGGTCGGATATCTTGTCGATAAGAGACATGCACACTCCAATCTGTAGTGCATGATATCTTGCATAACCTAAACTACTTGAAAAATTTCTTGTGAAACGTTTATTTTGAGCGTCGATTTCTGACATGCCGCAGGTCTGATCCTGGCAACTTCACGAGTGACGTGCGGGGTTGGCTGTGGCGAAGTCACTTTGCCCGTCGGCAAATCCAATAAGCGTTGCAATAAGCCAGCCGCGCGTATCAACTTGGACGTGGTGCCATAGGCAAGCGTTTGAACAGAAAAACGCTTGGTTGTAGTACCTTGTCGGCCTCGCTACAAATTGGGTGAACAGGCAAGAACAATAAGGCGATGCGATGGGCCTCGGGGGGACGATCCTTCTTATAATTGCGGTGCTGCCCTTTGTCGGAGCGCTGCTGCCGGGCCTCATGATACGGGCCGGGCGCAATGCCTGTGCAATTGCAACGACAGTGCCAACGGCGCTTGCCCTGACGATGCTGATCGTTCTGGCACCGGCTGTTCTTCGGGGCGAGGTCATCCAGGCCGAAATCGCATGGTTGCCGCAGCTTGGTCTATCCGCCTCATTCTTTCTGGATGGCCTTGGGCTGTTGTTCGCGGGGATGATCCTGGGTGTCGGTTTGTTGATCATTCTTTACGCCCGCTTCTACCTGTCGGGCGAAGATCCGATGGGGCAGTTTTATACGTACCTGCTGCTGTTCCAAGGCGCGATGCTGGGCATTGTGCTTTCGGACAACATCCTGCTTTTGTTGATTTTCTGGGAACTGACGTCCCTGTCATCCTTCCTGCTGATCGGGTTCTGGAAGCACTTGCCAGAGGGACGCCAAGGCGCGCGGATGGCGCTGGCCGTCACGGGTGCAGGCGGACTTGCCATGATTGGCGGGATGCTGATCCTCGGCAATATCGTGGGCAGCTACAACCTGACCGACATCTTGCAGGCAGGCGACTCAATCCGCGCGTCCGAGTGGTATTTGCCTGCGCTGATCCTGATTCTTCTGGGCGCCTTCACCAAGTCTGCGCAGTTCCCGTTCCACTTCTGGTTGCCGCACGCCATGGCCGCACCGACGCCGGTTTCGGCCTACCTGCATTCGGCCACGATGGTGAAAGCGGGCGTGTTCCTGCTGGCGCGCATGTGGCCCGCGTTGGCGGGGACCGATGCGTGGTTCTACATCGTTACAACGACGGGTCTTGTGACGATGGTGTTGGGCGCACTGATCGCGCTGTTCAAGGATGACCTGAAGGCGCTTTTGGCGTTCTCAACGGTCAGCCACTTGGGCCTTCTGACGATGCTTCTTGGGTTTGGCACCACGGCGGCCGCCGTTGCTGCCGTGTTCCACATCCTCAACCACCTGACGTTCAAGGCCGCGCTCTTCATGACCGCAGGCATCGTCGATCACGAGGCGCATACCCGCGATATCAAACGCCTGGGGGGCCTACGGCACTTGATGCCGATCACTTTCCTGATCGGCACGGCTGCGGCGCTATCTATGGCGGGCATTCCGCTGTTCAACGGCTTCCTGTCCAAGGAGCTGATGCTGGAGGAGGCATCGCACACCGATTGGTGGGGCAGCCCCTATGCCGTGCCCGTAATGGCCACCATCGGCGCCCTCTTATCGGTGGCGTACTCCCTGCGTTTCATCTTCCACGTCTTCCTTGGCCCGGTGCGCGACGACTACCCGGCCAAGCCCCACGACCCACCGTTCGGGATGTGGGCAGCACCTGCGCTGTTGGTCGTTATGGTGATCGTGATCGGCGTCGCCCCGTTCCTGGCTGAAGGGATCGTGACCGCAGCCGCAAACACCGTGACCGGCGCGGACCTGCACCCGCATCTGAAAGTCTGGCATGGCGTCACGCCCGCGCTTTGGATGTCGATCATTGCCATTGCGGGCGGCGCAATTGTGTTGTTGCTGCATCGGCCCCTCGACAAGGTTTGGAATGCCCTGCCACGACCCGAGGCGAAAGCGATCTTCGATCGGCTCGTCGGGGCAATCGTAACCGCATCCCGCTTCATCACAGAGGTCAGCCACAACGGCGCAATCAGTCGCTATCTGGCGATCTTCACGGTGACATCCCTTGGCCTTGGTTGGGTTGCCTATTCGTCCAGCGGACTGTCCGCCCCGACAAGGGGCCTGCTGCCGGTGCCGCCTGTAGTCGCCGCAGGATGGGTCATGTTGATCGTCGCCACGCTTTCGGTTGTGACCATGCATCACCACCGCTTCCGGGCGCTCGTCCTGATCGGGATCATCGGACTGTCGATTTCGGCGGGCTTTGCCTATCTGTCCGCGCCGGACCTGGCGCTGACGCAAATCTCGGTCGAGACGGTCACGATCATGCTGCTTTTGCTGGCGTTGCATTTCATGCCTAAAGCGACCCCGAAGGAAAGCCCCATGGGCCTGAAACTGCGCGATGGTGTCATCGCGCTGGGGGCCGGGGGCGGCGTGGCGGCCCTCGCCTACGCCTTCCTGATGCGCGATATCGAAACGATCTCGGACTACCACCTTGCCAACAGCTATGAGGGCGGCGGCGGCACGAATGTGGTCAACGTGATCCTGGTGGATTTCCGGGGCTATGACACGTTCGGTGAGATCATCGTGTTGGGGATCGCAGGTCTTGTGATCTATGCAATGATGCATGCGCTGCTGGACGGACCGGCGGGGCGGCGGCTGAAGAACAGGGATTATTCGCAGGACAGGTCGCGTGACCGGCACCCATTGATGATGGTTGTCGTTACCCGCGTGTTGATGCCCATCGCCATCGTCGTGGGCCTGTATATCTTCCTGCGCGGCCATAACGAACCGGGCGGCGGGTTCGTCGCGGGCCTCGTGATCGCCATTGCACTTCTCATGCAATACATGGCGTCCGGATTTGCCTGGACCCAAGAGCGGAAGCGGATCGAATATCACACCATGATCGGCCTCGGCGTCGTGATCGCGGGGCTGACGGGCGTTGGCGCATGGCTTTTCGGGCGGCCATTCCTGACAAGTGCCTATACCTACGTCCACCTGCCACCGATCGAGGAATTCGAGCTTGCGACGGCGATGCTGTTCGATCTTGGCGTGTTTCTGACCGTGCTGGGTGCTGTCATGCTGATGCTCTACAGCCTCAGCCGCATCGCGCGCTTTGCGGGGGAGACGGTGAACATCAATCCGATGGATTACGACCCCGGCGAAAGTGCCCAAGACGAGGCGGAGCGCTGAGATGGAGCTTATCGTTGCAAGCAGTATCGGCGTCTTGACGGCCGGCGGGGTCTACTTGCTCCTGCGACTCAGGACATTTCCCGTCATCCTTGGCCTTGCGCTACTGTCCTATGCGGTGAACGTTTTCCTGTTCGCAAGCGGACGGCTCGCCATCGACCAATCGCCCATCCTGTCAAGGTATGGCGACGCAAGCTACACCGACCCGCTGCCCCAGGCGCTGGTTCTGACGGCCATCGTCATCTCCTTCGGAATGACGGCTGTGCTCGTTATGATCGGGCTTGGTGCGTATCTGGAATCGGACAGCGACCGAATTGATATCGCCCCGGAAACGGGCCCCGAGACGGAAGATACGGACTCCAAAAATGAGGGGGCCGCGTGATGCATTGGATCATTCTTCCAGTCGTCCTGCCCGCCCTGCTGGCACCGCTGATCGCATTCGCGTTGCGCCACGACATCACCTTGGCCCGCACGGCCTCGGTCGCGGGCACGTCCATTCTGCTGGCGATTGCGCTTGGCCTTACGATTCTTGCGGCGGACGGTACGACCCATGTCTACAGGTTGGGCGATTGGCCCGCACCGTTCGGGATCGTCCTGGTCCTCGACCGACTGTCGGCCTTGATGGTGCTGTTGACCTCGGCGCTGGCGCTGGTGGTTCTGATCCATGCGGTCACGACGGGTTGGGACGCACGGGGCCGCCATTTTCATGCGTTGTTCCAATTCCAACTGATGGGCATCTGCGGCGCTTTCCTGACCGGCGACATCTTCAACCTGTTCGTGTTCTTCGAGGTCCTGTTGATCGCGTCTTACGGCCTGATGATCCACGCAGGCGGCAAGGACCGGATGCGCGCAGGCCTGCAATACGTGGTCATGAACCTCGCGGGATCGACGCTTTTCCTGTTCGCCCTCGGTACCCTCTATGCCTCGACGGGGACACTCAACATCGCGGATCTTGCCGTGCGCATGCCCGAGATCCCGATCGAGGAAGCCGCCCTTGTCCGCGTCGCGGTGATCTTGTTGATGATCGTCTTCGCGGTGAAAGCGGCGCTTTTTCCGGTGCAATTCTGGCTGCCTGCCACCTATGCCAATGCCCCCGCGCCGGTTGCGGCGCTGTTCGCGATCATGACCAAGGTCGGCGCCTACGCGATCCTGCGGGTCCATACCACGGTGTTCGGACCGGGTAGCCCAGGAACTGAGGATCTGGCCGGAACCTGGCTGTTCCCGGCGGCCATCGTGACCATCGCCCTTGGGGCGTTCGGCGTCTTGGGCGCGCGTCGGTTGATGCCGCTGATCGCATTTTCGGTCGTGGGTTCGATGGGCACGCTGCTGGTGGCGGTTGCAGTGTTCTCGCAAACGGCAACCACCGCCGCGCTCTACTACATGGTCCACTCGACCTTCGCTGCGGCCTGCCTGTTCCTTGTCGCCGATCTTGTCGTGACGCGGCGGCGCACAGACACCCTTCAGCCAGAACCCGCCACGATCCAGAACGGTCTTTTCGCAGCCCTGTTCTTTGCCGCCGCCATCGCCATGGCCGGTATGCCCCCGCTAAGCGGGTTCCTTGGCAAGCTGCTGGTCCTGGACGCGCTGAGAGAGCCCGGTTTGATCGGATGGGCCTGGTCCGCGATCCTTGTGGGGTCGCTTTTGACAATCGTCGGGTTTGCGCGCGCAGGGAGTATCCTGTTCTGGAAATCGACCGCAACGACTGGCCCCTCGCCGGAGCCCGCGCTGGATGACGGCGCCGAAAAAGACCCCGCCTTGGACCTTCCGCCCCCTGCCACTGCGAGGCAAGTGGCCCCGGCCATGTTGGCGCTGGCCGGATTGGCGGCGCTTGCAGTCTTTGCTGGTCCCATAACGAGCTATCTGGAGGAAACCTCCGCCCAACTTTTCGATCGTCAAGGGTATGTCGACGCGGTCCTCAGCCCCGTTGAGGAGCGCTGAGCCATGTTAAGCCGTCTTGTCCCTCACCCCCTGCTCAGCCTGACCCTTGTTCTGGTTTGGCTTGGTCTGGCGAATACGTTCACGTTGGGCAACCTGATCCTTGGCTCTGTCGTTGGCTTGGCGATCCCGATGCTGACGGCGGCCTATTGGCCAGACCGCCCGGCCATTGCCCGGCCCCTGAAGATCGCGGAATACGGCCTTGTTGTGCTGTGGGATATTATCGTCGCGAACGTGCAAGTGGCCGCAATCATCCTGTTCAAGCGCGAGCCCGAAATTAGATCGCAATGGATCCCGATCCCGCTCGAACTCAAGTCAGCCGAAGCGATTACCGTTCTTGCAGGCACCATTACGATGACGCCCGGAACCGTATCCGCAACACTTTCCGCCGATGGCAGCGCAATCCTTGTGCACTGCCTGCACACGGACGACCCCATTGCTGTCCGAGACGAAATCAAGACCCGTTATGAGCGCCGCCTTTTGGAGATTTTCCCATGATAGAATACGCGCTTCTTTTCGCAGCTGGCTGTTACGGCATTGCCCTGCTGTTGGACCTTTGGCGCATTGCAGTGGGCCCCGACGACGCGGACCGAATCTTGGCGCTGGATACCATGGTCATCAACGTGATCGCGCTTTTGGTGCTTTACGGCGTCTGGCGTGGCACCGCGATCTACTTCGAGGCCGCGATGCTGATCGCCATGGTCGGGTTCGTTTCAACAGTTGCCTATTGCCGCTTTCTGCTGCGCGGCGACATCATCGAATAGGGGCGATCATGAGCTTTACTGCGGAACTCCTCATCTCAGCTGCCCTCGTTGTCAGCGGCATATTCGGCTTCGTGGGCTCGTATGGTTTGGTCAAACTCAAGAACACCCTGCAACGCCTGCATGCCCCGACCAAAGCCACGACCCTCGGCGTTGGCGGCGTTCTGATCGCGTCGATGATCTTCTTCTATATCGAGACCGGGCATATCTCGGTGCACGAATTGCTGATCTCCCTGTTTCTCTTTTTGACGGCCCCGATCACGGCGAATTTCATCGCCAAAGCCTATCTGGCACGGAACGTGCGCCCAAAGGATCTGCCTTCCAGCGATGGAGAATACGGGTGGTCCGTCTACGACGATCCTCCAGAGGCCGGTTCGGATCGTTAGCGATGCGCACCAAGGTGATGCGGCCTTTCACGTCCGAGTAGCGACCACGTAGCCGCTGTCTGTCGTCTGCAAAAGCGGTGACCGGATCGCGCCCCGCACCAGATCGGCCTTGGCGATCGTGTCGCGCCAGCGGTCGCCCTGCTCCATCGCGACCGATATTCCGGCAGGCTCGATCCCGGCCTTTGCCAGAAGCCGTAACACGGCGGCGATCGAGGTTCCGGTGCTGACCACATCGTCAACCAGCAACACCTTTCGCCCGACCAGAAGCGGGACCATGCGCGGATCGAGGTACATCACCTTACCCTTGCCCGGCGAGGTGATGGAGCTGAGCGGCTCGGACAGGGCATCGGTATACCAGAACTTCCGAGAGGTCCCGAGCGGGACCATTCGCGGGTGCCCCAGTCTTCGGGCAAGCGCATTGGCCAGCGGAAGACCCAGCGTCGGCACCCCGATCACGACGTCAGGCGACATCTGTCGCCATTGCTCAGCCATAATGTCGGCCAGCGCATCCTCTACCGCGAAGGCGGCCTGATTGACGATGAGCGAGGCCACTGCCGCCCCCTCTCCGTCCGGTAGCGCGCGGATCGGCAAGACCAATTGCCGACCGTCCGGCAGTGTCGCGGGATAGGCGCTATGGTAGATTGTGTCCGGCTCCGCGCAATGCGTGCCGGGGGCGTCGAGGGTCTGCCAGAATTCGTGCGGTTCCAAACTCATCGGCAGTCTCCTTGTCTCGTGATCTGCAATGGGTCACACAGGTTTGGTATAGAACACAACGGATTGGCAGGCCATGTCCCCCCCTCTGGAAATCGACGCCGGCGAATTGTCCATGCTGGTGGCCATGCGTCACGACCTTCACGCGCATCCCGAGTTGGGGTTCGAAGAGGAACGCACGTCCGACATCGTCGCGCAAAAGCTGAAGGAGGCTGGTATCGCGGTGGATCGTAGGCTTGGAAAAACCGGCGTGGTTGGCACGTTGTTGGTAGGCAATGGACCGGGACGGATTGCACTACGCGCCGACATGGATGCGCTGGCAATGCCGGAAACCGTCGATAGGCCCTACGCATCCACCCAGCCGGGCAAGATGCACGCTTGCGGGCATGATGGGCACACGACGATGCTTCTGGGGGCGGCGCGGCATTTGGCGAGGACACGAAATTTCTCGGGGACGGTGCATTTCATCTTCCAGCCCGCCGAGGAGGGGCGTGGCGGCGCACGCGCGATGATTGAGGATGGGTTCTTCGACAAATTCCCGGTCGATCGCGTCTACGGCCTGCACAATATGCCCGGCCTCGATCCCGACGAGATGGCAGTGGTGCAAGGCCCGCAGTTGGCGTCATCCGACAGTTGGGAAGTCACGTTCAAGGGCGTCGGCACCCATGGCGCCAAGCCGCACCTCGGCCGCGATCCGATCAGCGCAGCGGGGCAATTCCTGTCGTCGATCCACACCATTGTGGCGCGCGTGGTCGATCCGCTGGAGCCTGCCGTTGTCAGTGCCTGCGCCCTTGAGGCTGGAGATTTCAAGGCGCTCAACGTCATTCCGAACACTGCCCGCGTCGCGGGAACGGCGCGAGCGTACTCTGCAGCCGTCCGCGACCAGCTGGAGGCAGAGATCGGCGTGATTGCAAACGGCATTGCGCAAGCATTCGGGGTGACAGCCGACTACAAGTTCATTCGCCGTATCCCACCCGTGGTGAATGACGCCGATACGACCGAGCGCGCCCTTGCCGCTGCACGCCATGCGCTGGGAGAGTCCCGCATTCGCACCACGTTTCCCCCATCAACCGCGGGGGATGACTTTGCATTCTTCTCGCAGGATGTTCCCGGTTGCTATGTCTGGCTTGGCAATGGCCCAGCGGCGGACGGCGCGCTGCATCATAACACCGGGTATGATTTCAACGACGCTGCCATCGTGCCGGGCATCGCCTTCTGGACTCGCGTCGTCGAGATGGATTTGATGGCCTAGCTGCCAAGCCCGCGCCATAGCGCGTCCAGTGCAGCGGGGGCATCGACCGTCATGGCAACGTCAATCGTGGGCCCATTCTGCGACGGCACCAGACGCCCCACATCCGTCACGCAGTCAACGGACAGTCGCATGGGCCGTGTTCCGAACAGCTCCGGCAACAGCGCCATCAGCATGACGCAGGGATCATGAAGCGGGCGCGAGGTGCGCTCTGCGCTGCCAACGAAATACGCCCGGATCATATCCGCCGACAGCTTCGCCGCGACCGTGCCCGTTGCGTTTAGCCGGTCCAGATCCTCCGTGGTCGCCCGCACTTGCCGCGTTACATCCAGTGGGATCAGGGTGACAGGGACGGGCCCGGCAAAGACCATCTGTGCCGCCACGGGATCGGAGGCGATGTTGAATTCGGCATGGGGGCCTGCATTGCCCCGTTCCTCGATGGTGCCGCCCATGGCGATGATGCGCCCGATCCGCGCGTAGGCTTCGGGCGCATCCCGCGCCAAAAGCGCAAGATTGCTCAGGGGCCCGAGGGCAAGGACAGTCAGCGCGCCCATCGGCACCTGCGACAACACCTTCGCCAGACAGCCACTGGCACCTACGGCATCCGGCGCGGTCAGCGGGTCGGGTAGGGTGACACCCCCCAAGCCGTCCGCACCGTGGATTGCGACCTCATTCAGCCCGTCGCCAGCAAGTGGCCCCGCCGCGCCCGCCGCATAAGGTACGTCCCCGCGACCCATGACAGACAGCAAACCGCCAACGTTGCGGGTTGTGACAGGCAGGCCGATGTTTCCCGCCACCGATGTGATCGCCTCCACCGAAAAGCGCCTGTCTGCCAACGCATAGAGAATGCCCACCGCATCATCGAGACCGGGGTCGGTGTCGATCAGAACGCGGATGGGCCGCGCCGTCATGCCGTGCTCTCGTCGATTTCGGCCAGTGCCGCGATGACACGCACGAAGCTTCGGATGCCCCCTTTGAAGCTGGACAGATCATATTTCTCGTTCGGGCTGTGGATACGGTTATCGAAGCGGGCGAAGCCCACCAGCAGCGTGTCCATGCCCAACTGACGCTTGAATTCACCGACGATCGGGATGGAACCGCCGGTTCCGGCCAGCGCGGCTTCTGTCCCCCACTCCTCGCTGAGCGCGGCGCGCGTGGCCGCAAGATATGGACTGTCGAGTGGCAGCGACAACGCGGGGCTGGCGCCGTGGGACGTGAATGTGACCGAGCAATCTTCTGGCACATGGGATCGGATATGGGCGCGGAATGCCGCGCGGATTCGAGCGGGGTCCTGACCCGCCACCAGCCGAAACGAGACCTTGGCCGTCGCCTTGGCCGGGATCACCGTTTTGAACCCGGGATCAGTGTAGCCGCCGATAACACCATGGATCTCGCAGCTGGGGCGCGCCCAGACCTGCTCCATGATGGAATAGCACGACTCGCCCGCCGGGATACGCAGCCCAACGTCGGACAGGAAGCCGTCCTGATCAAAGGGCAAGCTGTTCCATTGATCGCGGATTTCCGGGGCCAGGTCTTCGACGCCATCGTAGAAGCCCGCGAGCGCGACGCCGCCATCCGGGGTCCGCAGGCTGGAGAGGGCATCAGAGGCGACCTGAAGCGCATTGCGCGCGGCGTTGCCGAACATGCCGGAGTGCAGATCACGGTCGGCAGTCGTGATGGTGAACTCCTCACCGACCAACCCACGCAACATGGTGGTGATCGCGGGAGTTTCCCGGTCCCACATATCGGTGTCGCAGACCATCACCACATCTGCTTGCAGCTCTTCCGCCGATTTCTCCAGAAACGGTCCAAGACTTGCAGAGCCGGATTCCTCTTCCCCCTCGAACAGCATGGAGATCTTGATCGGCAAGCTGCCGGTGACGGCTTTCCACGCGCGGCACGCCTCGATGAAGGTCAGAAGCTGGCCCTTGTCGTCGGACGCACCGCGCCCGGTAATGTGGGTGTCGCCATCAGGGGCGGGCTTTAACGTCGGCTCGAACGGACCCGTGTCCCACAGGTCAATGGGATCCACGGGCTGCACGTCGTAGTGTCCGTAGAACAGCACATGGGGCCCGGGGGCGTTGGTGCCGTGTCCCACCACCATCGGATGACCTTGGGTGTCGCGCACCGAGGCATCGAAGCCCAGATCGCCCAGTTGATCGGACAGCCACTTGGCCGCGGCGCAGCAATCCCCCGCATGGGCCGGAACGGTCGAGACTGACGGAATTCGAATGAACTCGAACAGCCGGTCGAGGCTGTCGTCCAGATGCGCGTCGGCGTAGTCCAGCACGGTTTGAAGATCTGTCATGGTTTTACCCTTTCGCGGCCATCGCGGCA